>CAXMNF010000253.1:0-7159 GCA_964194645.1 uncultured Gammaproteobacteria bacterium | reverse complement strand
ATCGCGAATGCGCTGCTGATGTCGATCTACGAGCGGATGCGCGAGTTCGGCGTGCTGCGCTCTCTGGGACTGGGCGCGCGCCGCCTGGTGGCGCTGGTGCTCATGGAGTCGCTGCTGCTGACCTTCCTGGGCACTGCGCTGGGCTTCCTGGTGGGCTGGCCGCTGATCACCTGGCTGGGACGCGTCGGGATCGACATGACCCGCTTCTCCAGTGCCCTCGAGAGCTACGGCATCGGCACCACAGTCTATCTGCGCGTGGACGCGACCGACCTGATCTGGCCCATCGGCCTGGCGGGGGCGACAGCGCTGCTTGCGGCGCTCTGGCCGGCGCTCAAGGCCGCGCGCCTGCGGCCCGCCGAAGCGCTGCGAGGCAGCTAGGGAGGTAGAGATGGGCGACCCGATCCTGGAAGCAATCGATGTCACGAAGGACTACCAGACGCGGGCAGTGACCACTCGCGCGCTCGACGGGTTGTCGTTGCGCATCGATGCCGGCGAGTTTTCGGCCCTGGCCGGGCCGTCCGGCTGCGGCAAGACGACGTTGCTGAACCTGCTCGGCACGCTCGACACGCCGACCAGCGGCCGCGTGCTGGTGGACGGCCAGCCAACCCACGAGATGTCCGAGCCGGAGCGCGCCCGCCTGCGGCTGCGCAAGATGGGCTTCATCTTCCAGGCCTACAACCTGGTGCCGGTGCTCTCTGCGGTCGAGAACGTGGAGTTCGTGCTGCTGCTCCAGGGCCTGCGCCCGCGCGAGCGCCGCGAACGCGCGGTCGCCGTGCTCGAGGAGCTGGGTCTGGCCGATCTGCTCGACAAGCGGCCTCCGGAGATGAGTGGCGGCCAGCAGCAGCGCGTGGCCGTGGCCCGGGCGATCGCCTCGCAGCCGCAGATCGTGCTGGCGGACGAGCCCACCGCGAACCTCGACTCCAAGATGGCGGAGTCCCTGCTCGACCTGATGCTGGAGATGAACGAGAAGCGCGGCGTGACCTTCCTGTTCAGCACGCACGACCCCCGGGTGATGGCCAGGGCCCGCCGGATCATCCGCTTGTCGGACGGACGGATCGTCGGCGAGGAGCCGTGAGCCTGATGCCGCGGGCTGCGCTCTGCGCACTGCTGGCGGCGCCGGCCGGCGCGGCGGAGCTGGACCGGGGTGACCTGCGCATGGAGATCGGTGCGGAGCTGCGTTCGCTGTACACCTTCACGCGTCGGCTCGATCTCGAGGACTTCCAGGGTGGCTCCACGCAGCGCAGCGACAGCTGGCTCTTGCTGCAGCGCGTCCGCTTCGACTTCGAGGCCACCTGGCGCGACCAGCTCTTTGCAGAGGTCGTGTACGACGTGGAGGGCCGCACTGGCACGGGCCTGGACAGCCTGGCCTTTGCGGTGGGCGAGGAGATCGGGACCCGAACCTGGCTCGATGCCGACCGGGTGTTCGCGGATCACGAGAGCTTCCACGGCATGCACCTGCTGTATCGCGGCTGGCTGCGCTACGAAGGCGACAGTTTCGATGTGACGGTCGGCCGCCAACGCATCCCGCTGGGTCGCGCGCGCCTCTGGAACCCCACGGACCTGTTCAACCCGATCTTTCCGCTGGCCATCCAGGGCGACCAGCGCATCGGCCAGGACGCGCTCCTGGCGCGCTGGGAGCCGCTGCGCTCCTTCTGGGTGATGGGCATCTGGGCGCCCCAGGACGATCCCGACGAGCATCGCGCAGCGCTGCGCCTGGAGCTGGTCCGCACCTGGCTCGATGCGGCTCTGATGGTGGGCCGCTTCCAGAAGGACTGGGTGTTCGGCTTCGACTTCGCGCGCAACCTGGGCGGCGCGGCGATCCGCGGCGAGGCGACGCTCACGGATCTGGAGGCTGGCGAGCGCCACTGGCAGGCGGTCGGATCGCTCGACTACAGCTTCGCGGTCGGGAACGGGCTCTACACCCTGGTGGAGCACCTGTACAACGAGCACCTGCTGCCCGATGCGCCGCCGGGCCTGCCGGTGGTGCCCACGGTCGCGCAGATCGCCGCTCAGCAGGTAGGCCTGCTCGATCGCATCACGACCGTCTCGCGCAACCAGACGGGCTTTCAGCTCGGCTACGAGTGGAGCCCGCTGTGGCGCACCGACCTGCTGTGGCTCTACGACTGGGAGGGGGCGTCGCTCGCGGTCGTCCCGGTGCTGGCGCTCTCTCCTGTCGACGACGTGCAGCTCGCCTTCGGTGCCCAGCTCTTCCTTGGAACCGACGACACCGAGTACGGCGACGCCGCGAATCTGTTCTTCGCGCAGCTCGACATCTACTTCTAGCGCGCTCTGCGCGCTCCCGGGCTTCTCCCTCAAGTCCGACGCGACGGGCACCGATTCAAGCCCCCTGGAGGGGGCTGCTGTTTCGTGTGGATCTGGATGTTGGGAGAGTCCGTTGTGCGCAGCCTCGGTTTGCTGATTTCGTTTCTTGCCGCGGCCCTCGTGTCGTGCGCAACTGTCTCGCTGGTGCCTGCACCGGCGCTTGATTTCTTCGTGCCGGCCGGGCACTCGGATCCATGGAACAAGAAGATCCAGAACTGGCAGGCGCGCCACGGCGCCGACCCGGTGGCGACAGCGGACGTGGGTGCCGGCGCATCCGACCTGGGCCGACAATGGGAAGGCTTCGAGCGCAGCCTGCGCCGCAAGATCGCCGCCGATACGGTCGCCTGGGTACAGCGCAGCAGCCGCGCCCACTACCGTCCGGACGGGGCCACCGACCACTGGGCCACGCTGGGCGAGGTGGTCAAGTCTGGCCAGGATGACTGCGATGGACTGGACCTGTTGACCTTCGTGCTGCTCCGGCGCCTGGGCTTCGAGAAGGACGAGATCTACCGCGCGATCGTTGTGGAAGAGGGCACCGGCCAGCACCACATGGTCACGCTCTGGTTCGAGGACGGGCGCCGCGAGGATCCGTACGTGCTCGATCCCACCGGCGTGGTGACGGCGAAAATGGTGCGCTTGTCCCGCGTGCCGCGCTGGGAGCCGATCGAGCTCTTCGATGAGCTCGCGCACTTCTCCGTGCAGCCGAGCGCACGCACTTCTCTGGTCGCTGCCGAATAGCGCTGCGCGCTCCGCTCGCTTTTCCTAAGTTACCCGGAATGACGAGTGTGGACGTTCCCGTCGAGCTGGACTTCCCCGAAGACCCCGCGTACCCGGTCAGCACGCCGCCCGATCCGGTCTATCCGGGCCAGACACGCGAGCCACTCGCGCCGGCGTTCGATGGCGTGACCTTGCCGGCGATCTGGTCGCGGCTCGAGCGCCCGCTCGACGGCGCCCTGCGCGAGCTGTGGCTGGGCCTAGGGCTGCCCGATCGCACCCGGCCGCCCCAGCCGGTTGCTCTCCACTACGGGCGCATCGCGCTGAACGCGCACGCCTGGGAGCGGCTGCGCGCGCACCTGTCCCAGTCCTCCGCCGATCCGGCTCTGTCGGGCCCCCCGCTGCGTGGCTTTCAGCGCCTGGCCGAGCGGCTCGACGAGCTGCGGGCGCGCTTCCAGACGCCCCGGCTGCGCCGCCGTCTGGAGCGGGCCGAGGGCGCTGCCGAGGCCCTGCTGCGCCGCGGGAACCGGGAGGAACCCGAGGATCTGGAGACCGGGGCGCTGGCACGCGGTCCCCTGCACGAGCGCGAGTGGACCGAGATCCTGCTGCCCTGGCTGCTCGGGAAGCTCGAAGGCGCTGGCGCCGGCCCGGCTGAAGGCCATGTGCGAGGCGCCCTGGTGATCGAGGCGCGCCACACGCGCGAGCTGGGCCGCCGCCTGTGCGCGAATCGCGTGCTGCACCACGCAAGCGACTGCTCGTACCTGACCATCGAGGAGCGAGTGCGCGCCGTGCACGAGCGTTCCCCGTTCTGGAGCGGCGTGGCACAGGACCGCATCGCGCGCGTCGATCGCTTCGTCGATCTGGAGGTTCCGGTGCGCTTCTGGGGCCGCCCGCGGGTCACGGCCGAGAAAACCGGCTAACGTAGCGGTCTTCCACCAGCCCCCAGGGAAGCTGTCTCGACATGGCAAAGAACGGAAGCGGACCGCAGCCCAAGACGAGCCTCGAGCTGCCGATGCTGGAGCTGCCCGGCTCCCATCCCTGCTCGGAGTGCGGCGCTTGCTGCGCCTACGTGGCGGTGGAGATCGACAATCCCAGCAGTTTTGACGACTACGACCACATCCACTGGTATCTGACGCACCGTGGGGTGTCGGTCTATGTCGACTGGGAAGGCGACTGGTTCATCGAGTTCGAGACGGTCTGCGAGCACCGGACCCAGTCGATGACCTGCGGAATCTACGAGGAGCGGCCCAGGATCTGCTCCGACTTCTCGTGGAACGAGTGCGAGAAGACCACGAAGGAAGCGGCGCACAAGGTGCGCTTCACCAAGCCCCAGGAGATCTTCGACTGGCTGCGCGAGAAGCGACCGCGAAATTTCGAGCGCTACATGAAGTCGCGGGACAAGCTGCTGCAGAAGCGTGCCAGCGCCCGGGAAGGCGGGAGCGCCGAGCGGGCGGCTAGTTAGCCGCTACTCCTCGACCTCCAGGTCGAGTTCCTTGCGCATCTCCTCGGCCCGCTTTCGCGCCTCCTCGCGCTCCTTCGCGATCTCCGCGTTCAGGTCGCGGCGCACGGCGTCGTCGCGCTCGGTCTGAATTGCCAGGCTGCGGCGCTTCAATTCGAGCAGCCGGTTCTCCATCAGGCGGTTGCGCTGCGCGAGCCGCCCCGGGTCGAGCGGCTGGACACCGGCCTCGGCCAGGAAGCGCACGCTCACTTGGCGGGTCGCCTCGCTGCCGTCCGTGGCCCGGGCGTAGACCTCCAAAGTGTTTTGGCCGGCGCGCATCGGCACCAGCGCCGAGAAAGAGCCGTCCGCGTTCTGGATGGCGTGGGCGGCCGGCGTCTTGGTCGTGCGGTTGCGCACGCGCAGCTCCTCGATGTCGGTGAAGCTCACCTGCTCGAAGACTGCGGCCAGATCCTCCGGGTGGCGCACCGGGGTGAAGACGCCCTGGGTCACGTGCGCCATCTCGACCGTCACGATCGGCTCGTTGATCGCCAGCGGGCCGATCGCGTAGGTGTCGATGCGGATGCCGTGACTCGCGGCTTCCTTGGCCCGGTGGATCGCGGAGCGGGCGTTCTGGTTCGGCCGCCCCTCGTAGGGCAGGGTGGGGGTGCCGTCCGTCAGGAAGACCATGATGCGCCGCGCGCCCTCGCGGCGCTCGCTGTAGGCGCTCTGCACGCCCAGAAGCTCGTTCGTCGCGAACAGGACCCCGGCCTCCATGTTCGTGCGTCCGTTGGGGCCCTCGTCCATGATCTCCTGCAGGCCGCGCCGCACGCGTTTGTAGCTGGAGGTGAGCGGCACGCGGGTCTCTGCGTCCGCGGTGAAGG
Organism: uncultured Gammaproteobacteria bacterium; assembly: GCA_964194645.1. Taxonomy (GTDB): domain Bacteria; phylum Myxococcota_A; class UBA9160; order SZUA-336; family SZUA-336; genus CAXMNF01. The sequence continues at coordinate 1,804 of CAXMNF010000253.1, read as the reverse complement.
GGCTCGAGTCGCCCCCGAACGAAACGACGCCCACCCGGGTGGTGCGCGGATCGAGCTGGCTGAGGAGCGTCTCCACGGCGGCCACCTCGGCGGCCAGGATGCTGTCTTCCCGGTCTGTGCTGGCCAGCTGCAGGATCTGGCCGAAGACCCCGAAGAAGCGGCCGCCGCGGCGCTGGCCGACCACGCCATCGTGGTCGATGTCCGCCCCGGAGGGCGCGCTGGTGCTCTCCGAGACGTCGAGCACGAAGACGATGTCGAAGGGCTGGAACTCGCCGAAGTGCGCCATCGCCCGGCCCGCGATGAAGCCCATACCGCCCGGGTCGCCGACCACGGCGCCCGCCTTCGGCGTGTCGATCTCGAGCTCCAGGTGCAGCTCCTCTGCGTGCAGCGGTCCGGCCAGGATCGCCAGTGCCAGCAGGAGTCGAGTCGTCCCGAGGGTCATGGCTCGACGTCCTCGGACTCGGCGTCCGCGGCCTGTTCCACGGCCTCGGCGACCGCCATGTGCACGTCCGTGTGGAGCAGCCCGGGAACGAGCTCGCCCGGCTCGGCGTAGCCCGCAATCGCGTACGCGGCCGCCAGCTTCATCGCGTCCGTGATGGCGCGCGCGCGCGCTGTGAGCGCGCCGCGGAAGATCCCGGGGAAGCCCAGGGCGTTGTTCACGACGCGGCCGTCCGCCGCGAGTGCCGCCCCAGCGGCGAGCGCCGCCTCCGGCGTGATCTCGGGCTCCGGGTTCGAGAGCGCGAACACGATCTGGCCGGACCGCACCTGGTCGGGCGAGATCAGGTCGCGCCGTCCGGTCGTGGCGATCACCACGTCCGCCTCGGCGAGGACCGTATCCAGGTCGGCCGGGCGGCCGCCCCGCAGCTCGAAGCGGCGCAGCGCCTCCTGGCGCAGGTCGGCCCCGATCAGATCCTTCACGCCGTACGCGGACAGGAGCTGGGCGATGCCCGTGCCGGCCGCGCCCAGGCCCAACACGCCCACGCGCAAGGAGCGCAGCTCGCGCGGATCGTCCGCCATGGCGTTCAGCAGGGCGGCCAGGACGACCACGGCGGTCCCGTGCTGGTCGTCGTGCATGACTGGAATGGGCAACTCTTCGACCAGGCGGCGCTCGATCTCGAAGCACTCGGGCGCGGCGATGTCCTCGAGCTGGATGGCCCCGAACGACGGCGCGATCTGGATCACGGTCTCCACGAAGGCGCGCACGTCGCGCGTGGGGATCAGGATCGGCACGCCCGACAGGCCCACCAGCCGGTCGAAGAGCACGGCCTTGCCCTCCATGACCGGCAGTCCGGCGTGCACGCCCACGTTGCCCAGTCCGAGCACGGCGCTGCCGTTCGTGACGATGGCGACGGTGCTCCCCAGCGCCGTGTAGTCGTAGACCTTCTCGGGGTGGCGCTGGATCTCGTCGCACACGGTGGCCACGCCGGGCGTGTAGATCATGCGCACGTCGCCGATGCGCTGCACCGACACCGTGCTGCGCATGCGGATCTTTCCGCCGCGGTGGATCTCGAGCACCGGGTCGTAGACCCGCTCGATGCGCACGCCCTCGACGCGCGACACGCCCGCCAGGGCCAGCTCGAGCTGCGCCTCGCTGGCCACGTAGAGCTCCAGCTCGCGGACGTTCGCAGACCCCACGGCGCGCAGCTTCGTGATGTCGCCAATGCGCACCCCGGCCTCGCCGATCGCCTGGGCGAGGTTCCCCAGGTAGCCGGGCTCGTCGCGGATCGACACCTCGAGGATTCGGACTTTCTTCTCGCTGGTCGGCACGAGGGACTCCCGGTGGAAAGTAGAGGACCGTTGGGGG
>CAXMNF010000252.1:0-4244 GCA_964194645.1 uncultured Gammaproteobacteria bacterium | reverse complement strand
TCGACCCCGACGCCTTGGTCGAGGCGATCGCACTGTGGCTCTCGGACTGGGCCGGGGCCGGCCCCGTCGAGCTGCCCGAGCGCAGCGCCGCCCCCGAACCGGACGGGGAGCGCGAGCGCAGCATCGAGAAGGGGAAGCAGCAGGTGCACGTCGTGATCGGCTACCCGGGCATCGCCCTCGCCGACCCCGACGAGCCGGCCCTCGAAGTGCTGACCCAGGTGCTCTCGGGCCAGGGCGGACGCCTCTTCCTGGAGCTGCGCGACAAGCGCAGCCTGGCGTACTCGGTCACGGCCTTCTCGATCGAAGGCGTGGACCCCGGGAGCTTCGGCGTGTACATCGCGTGCGCGCCCGACAAGCTCGACGAGTCGCTCGCGGGCCTGCGCGCAGAGCTACAGCGGCTGCTCAACGAGCCCTTCGCGCCCGACGAGATCGACCGCGCCAAGGCCTACCTGATCGGTTCGCACGCGATCTCGCTGCAGCACTACAGCGCGCAGGCCGCAGCGCTTTCGCTCGACGAGCTGTACGGCCTGGGGGCGACCCGCTTCCTGGACTACGAGCGGAGCATCGACGCGGTGAGCGCCGAGGACCTGGTGCGCGTCGCGCGCCGCATCGTCGGTTCGCACCCCCCGACCGTCGCAATCATCAAGTAGATCCCGTCTAGGGAGTCGCGGCGCGGGCGTCCCGTCAGGGAGTCGCGGCGCGGGCGTCGCGACGGGGGTCGCCGGCGCCCCAGAAGAGGCCCGTTTCCGGGTCGTGCAGCACGGCCGCGGCGGCGCCGAAGCGGAAGCCCGAGGTCTCGACCGGATGGCCCATGGCGCGCAGGCGTTCGAGCACGTCGCGCGGGTGTTCAGGCTCCATGCGCAGGCGGTCGGGCTGCCACTGGTGGTGGAAGCGCGGCGCCGCGACGGCGGCCTGCACGTCGAGGTCAAAGTCGATCACGTTCAGCAGGGTCTGAAGCACGGTCGTGATGATCAGCGGGCCCATCGGACTCCCGATCGCGATCCAAGGCCGGCCGTCGCGCATCACCACCGTCGGGGTCATGCTCGAGAGCGGCCGCTTGCCCGGCGCGATCGCGTTCGCCTGGTTGCCGACCAGCCCCCACAGGTTCGGCTGGTTCGGCGAGGTCGCGAAGTCGTCCATCTCGTTGTTCAGCACGACGCCCGTGCCCGGCACCGTGATGCCCGACCCGAACAAGGTGTTCACGGTCTGGGTGAGCGCGACGGCGTTGCCCTGGGCGTCCATCACCGAGATGTGCGACGTGCCGGCGTCATCGGGCGGCGGCGCAGGCGGCCGCTTCACTTCGAGCAGCTGCGGCCGGCCCCAGGCCCAGGGTGCGCGCCGCCAGAACGGCCGAGGACGCAGCCGCTCGGCCAGCTCCAGGCCGTACGACTTCGAAGTGAGCCAAGCGACGGGCACCGGGTGGAAGTCCGGATCCCCCAGGTGCGCCGCCCGATCTGCGAAGGCGAGCTTCATCGCCTCGGCCACCAGGTGCACGTAGTCGCTCGAATTGAGCTCGAGCGCCCCCAGATCGTAGGGCTCGAGCGTGTTCAGCATCTGCACCAGGTGAACGCCGCCCGAGCTGGGCGGCGGCATCGACACGATCGTATGGCCCCGATAGGTGCCGTGGACGGGCTCGCGCCACACCACGCGGTAGGTCTGGAGATCCTCGAGTGTGAGGATCCCCCCGTGTTCCTGCGCCGCTTTCACGATCGCGTCGGCGAGTGGGCCCTCGGTGAGGGCGCGCGCGCCGCGCCGCGCGATCGTGCGCAGCGTGCGGGCGTGGTCGGGCTGCACGAGCTTCCAGCCGAGCGGCGGCACCGCGCCCTCCGCGTACTGGATGCGCAAGGTCTCGCTGAAGCGGTCCTTCACGCGCGGCAGCGCGAACTGCAGGATGCGCCGGTGGTATGGCCCGACCTCTACCCCCTGCTCGCTCAGCCGGATGGCGGGCTCGACCAGCTCGGGCCAGGGAAGCGAGCCGTGGCGCTCGTGGAGCGCCTTGAAGCCCTGCACCAGCCCCGGAACCCCGATCGCGAGTCCGCCCACCCGCGAGGCGTCGCACTCGAGCGAACCATCGGGACGCAGGTACATCGCGGCGGTCGCCGACGCCGGCGCCGTCTCGCGCGCGTCCAACGCGAAGCGCTCGCCGCTCGCGAGCACGCCGACCACGAAACCGCCGCCCCCGAGACCGGAGCTGAATTGGTGTGCGACCCCGGCGGCAAAGCCCATGGCGATCGCCGCGTCGACGGCGTTCCCGCCGCGCGCCAGGATCTCGCGCCCGGCTTCAGCCGCGGGCCCCACGGACGACGCGACCATGCCGCGCTCGCCCCAGAGCGGCGCCGACGCCGCAGCACGAAGCTCCGCGACCGGAGCCAGCACCAGGCAGAGCGCGACGAGAGCGGCGGTGCGCGGCATGGCGGCGAACGGTACCACGCGTGTCCGCGCGCGTGCTAATTTGCGCCGTGCCATGAAGCTGCCTCACGCGCTGCTCGTCCCGTTCCTCGCCGGTCTGTTGACTGCGGCGGGCTGCGAGCCCGAGCCGCCGCCCGCGCCGCCACCCGCACCCGCGGTGCCCGAGAAGGCCGTGATCCGCATGGAGCAGGGCGGCGAGATCGAGATCCGATTCTTCGCAGACAAGGCGCCCGGGCATATCGAGAACTTCAAGAAGCTGGCGCGCGACGGCTACTACGATGGCACCACCTTCCACCGCGTGATCCCCGGCTTCATGATCCAGGGCGGCGACCACCTGTCCAAGGACGACGATCCCGAGAACGACGGCATGGGTACGCCCGGCTACTCCATCGACGCGGAGTTCAACGAGATCCCCCACCGGCGCGGCATCGTGTCCATGGCGCGGCGCTCCGACCCGAACAGCGCGGGGGCGCAGTTCTACATCATGGCGGCGGACAACTCGCGCTGGCGCGACGTGCTCGACGGCAAGTACACGGTGTTCGGCGAAGTGCGGCGCGGCATGAAGGTGGTCGACCGGATCGTGGACGTGCCGCGCGACGTACGCGACCGGCCGCTCGAGAACCAGGTGATCGCAACCGTCGCGATCGAGCCGCTCGAGCCGCCCCCGGCCGACGCGGCGCAACAGGAGTGACGCGATGCGCAGCGTGATCGCGACCGGCGGGACCGGCGCGCTGGGCCGCGCGGTCGTGGCGGCGTTCCTCGACGCAGGCGACCGCGTGATCGTGCCCTGGATCGTGAAGGCCGAGCGCGACGAACTCGCGAGCCTGCACAAGGGGGCGGGTGAGCGCCTGCTGCTGCTCGAGGCCGACGTGGCCGAGCAGGCCGGCGCCGACGAGGTAGCCCGCGCCGCCGGCAGCGCCCAGGTCCTGGTGAACGGCGTGGGCGGCTTCGCCGGCGGCACGCCCGTCGACGAGACCGACCTCGAAGTGTGGGACCGCATGTACCGCATGAACCTGCGCACGGCCGCGGCCATGAGCCGGGCCGCCCTGCCCGCCATGCGCTCCGCTGGCTCGGGTGCGGTGCTGCTGGTGGCCTCGCAGGCCGCGCACGACCGCCCGGCCGGACTCGCCGCGTACAGTGCGTCGAAGGCGGCGGTCATGGTGCTGACTCAGACCTTGCAGGCCGAAGTCGCCGGAACCGGCATCCGCGTGAACGCGGTGGTGCCCAGCACGATCGACACAGCGGCGAACCGCGCGGCCATGCCGGGCGCCGACTTCGCGACCTGGACCCCGCCCGCCGAGATCGCGCGCGTGTTCCTGTGGCTGGCCAGCGACGCCGCCCGCAGCGTGCGCGGCGGCCTGATCCCGGTCTAGCCTGGCCGCACCCGCCGGCCCGCTCGCTGCGCCAAGCCAGCAGCGCAACCCCGCGCCCCAGCGCAAGAATCGCCCGCTTGCCGGCCGCCCCCGGAACCGCGATACTCGCCCACCCCAGGGACGTCCCAGGCGCCCAGGGAACCGGCGCGGTAGCTCAGATGGTAGAGCACCTGACTGAAAATTAGGGTGTCGGCAGTTCGATTCTGCCCTGCGCCACCACACTTACGCGATTCCGGTCGGCCCCTTGTGTGCGAGTAGTGTGCGAACTTCCCGCGGAGCGGCAATACGGACGTGCAGACCGTAACCATCGACACCAATCTTGTTGACGCGCGCGATCTCATCCGGCACGCGCGGGTGGCCGGACTGAACGTCGCAATCGTGTCCACTTCTGCGCGCGAGCTGGAAGCGTCCGACATCGAGCAGGGTGACATCGATATCGTCCTCGAGATAGCTGTCCTCGGA
>CAXMNF010000251.1:0-2519 GCA_964194645.1 uncultured Gammaproteobacteria bacterium | reverse complement strand
ACCTCGGGCCGCGCCAGGTAGCCGAGCACCATATAGCCTTCGCCGTCCACCACGAGCACGGCCGCCGCGCCGGGCTCGGCGCGCAGCTTGCGCGAGATCGCGCCGGACGCGTCGTGCAGGATCGGGAAGTCGAAGCCGTGCCGGCGCGAGAAGGCGCGGCCGCGCTCCTTTTCCGCGTCGCGGCTGATGCCCAGGAACGCCACGTTCGCACCCTGGCTGGCGGCGCGTGCGCGGTTCACCACGCCGGCCAGGACGTCGGCCCCGCGCTCCGTGTCGGCGAACAGGAAGATCACGCCTCGCTTGCGCCGGAACAGCCCGGTATCGAGCGACTCACCCGCCAGGGTCACGCCCTTGAATCGCGGTAGCGCGCGTTCTCCGGCAGTCGCGACAAGGCGCGTGGCGCTGTCGCTTTCGGCGTTGCCCGCTCCGCCGCAGCCCGCGGCGAGCGCCAGGATCACCAGCCAGATCAGAGCGCACGCGCGCGTCTCGGCTCGGGAAATCGGCATGGCTCCTCGGTGGCGGGTGGGCGGGATGATAGGCGTGCCCCGGGGCTGCTGCCAATCCGACGCGTGCCGCCAAGCCCGCGAACGCGCTACCATCGCCGCGTGGCGGCTCCCTCTGCGCTCGAGTTCGTGCGGCATCTGTCGGCGCTGGTCGAGGCCGGCGAACGCTGCGCCGTAGCGACCGTCGTGTCGGTCGACGGCAGCGCCTCGGCCCAACCGGGCAGCAAGGCGATCGTGAACGCGGCGGGCGAGCTGGTCTACGGCTGGGTGGGCGGCGGCTGTGCGGAGAGCGCGGTGCGCGACGAGGCGCTGGCGGCGATCGCCGAGCGTCGCCCCCGCACCTTCCGGCTGGACCTGGACGACGAGGTGCTGGGCGTGGGCATGCCGTGCGGCGGCTTCATGGACCTGTACATTGAGCCCGTGTTGCCGCAGACCAAGCTCTTGATCCTGGGCCACGGCTTGATCGCCGAGACGCTGGCCCGGCTCGGGAGGCTGCTCGAGATGCAGGTCGCGGTGAACGACCCGCTGGCCACGCCCGCGCGCTTCCCGGACGCCGACGAGCGCGTGACCTCCGACCCCGACTACGCGAAGGTGCGCGGCGACGCGGAGACCTACGTTGTGATTACGACCCAGCACAAGAGCGACTACGAAGCGCTGCAGGCAGTGCTGCGTCAGGCGCCGGCCTACGTGGGCCTGGTGGCCAGCCGCAAGCGCAGCGCGCTGTTGCTCGAGCGTCTGGCCGAGGACGGCGTACCGCTCGACTCGCTGCGGCGCGTCGCGGCGCCCTGTGGCCTCGACCTGGCTGCGAAGACGCCGCAGGAGATCGCCGTTTCGATCCTGTCCGAGATCATGCAGCGCCGCGCGGGCCGCGCAAGCAGCGGCCGGCCGCTGGCCGAGGTCAAGGGCGTGGTGATCGGCGCTGCTGGCGTCGAGATCCCCGAGGGTCCGGCCGACTCCGACTCGTGCCCGCGCTGAACCCCGTCGAAGAGCTGTACCGGGACGTGGTGCTGGACCACTACCGCAACCCGCGCAACCGCGCGCCGCTGGCCGAGGCGCACGGCACGGCGCAGGTCGACAACCCCCTGTGCGGCGATCAGGTCGTAGTTGAGGTGCGCCTCGAAGAGGGCCGCATCGCCGAGGCCTCGTCACGCGCGCGCGGCTGCAGCGTGGTGGTAGCGTCGGGTAGCGTGATGACCGAGCTGGCGGCCGGACTCGGGCCCGGCGAGACGGCCGCCCTGCAGCAGGCGCTGGAGAGTCTCGTGCACGGCGAGGCCGTCCCGGAGGATCTCGACCGGCGCCTGCGCGCCTTCGCGCGGGTCGCAGACCTGCCGTCGCGCCGGCGCTGCGCGACGCTCCCCTGGGAAGCGCTGCGCGAGGCCCTGCGCGTGGCCGCGGCCTGAACGCGCAAGGGCCAGCTCCCCGGCGGGAACTGGCCCTGCGGTCAAGCAGAGAGCCGCGCCGCTAGACGGCGACCCGCTCCAGGATGTGAATGCCGCACGCGGAGCCCAGGCCGATCACGTGGGTCAGCCCGGCCTTGGCGCCTTCGACCTGCCGCTTGCCGGCTTCCCCGCGCAGGTGCGTCGCGACCTCGTAGATGTTCGCCACGCCGGTCGCGCCCAGCGGATGCCCCTTCGACAGCAGGCCGCCCGACACGTTCACCGGGATGCGCCCGCCGTTGTAGGTCTGCTTCTCGTCGATCAGGCGCCCGGCCTCGCCGTCCTTGCACAGGCCCAGGTTCTCGTAGTGCAGGATCTCGGCGGTGGCGAAGCAATCGTGCAGCTCCACGAGGTTCAGGTCCTCGGGGCCGATCCCGGCCATCTCGTAGGCCTTGGCTGCGGCGAGCCGCGTGCAGGTATTCACGTCCGGCATGGTGAGGTCGCGCTCCTGCCACGGATCGCTGGTGAGCACCGAGGCCGAGACCTTCACGGCCCGCTTCATGCCGAGCTCGCGCGCCTTCTTCTCGGAGACGATCACGGCCGCCGCGGCGCCGTCCACGTTCACCGAGCACATCAGCTT
>CAXMNF010000250.1:0-1859 GCA_964194645.1 uncultured Gammaproteobacteria bacterium | reverse complement strand
AGCGCTGCGCCGTCGGCGAGGCGTGCGGGATCGAGCGGGGCCATGGTGTTCAGGCGCAACAGCTTGAGCCGGGTAGTGCACAGGTGCACGCCCGGGATCACGTTGTCGCGCAGACCGTAGGGTCCGCGTGAGCAGCCGTCGCACACGCCCTTGCGCAGGATGCGGCTGGCGTAGGGCAGGGCGCGCCGGTTTTCCCAGGCGACCTTGAGCATCTCGCGGTAGTGGCGCGGCTTGTTCGGCTCGGCCAGACCGAAGGGGACCAGGTGGCGCAGCTTCACGGGGCCGGGATCCGCTGCGCGTGCGTGCAGACGTTCATGTCGCGGCCGCGCAGGAACGAGACCAGGGTCATGCCGGTCTGATCGGCCAACTCGATGGCGAGGCTCGAAGACCCGGAGATCCCCGCCAGGATCGGCACCTGTGCCATGGCGGCCTTCTGCACGATCTCGAAGCCGCTGCGTCCGCTCACCAGGAGCACGTGCCCCGCCAGCGGCAGCCGCTCGTGCAAGGCGGCCCAGCCGATCACCTTGTCGACCGCGTTGTGCCGGCCGATGTCTTCGCGCAGGCAGACCAGCGCGCCGTCCGGCGTGAACAGGCCCGCCGCGTGCAGGGCGCCCGTGGCTGCGAACAGGGTCTGCGCCTCGCGCAGGCGCTCCGGGAGCTCCGAGAGGCGGGCCGGCGCGATACGGGTCGCGTCGCCCGAGAGGTCAGGCGTCTGCAGGCGCACGGCGTCGATGCTGGCCTTGCCGCACACGCCGCAGCTCGACGACGCGTAGAAGTTGCGGGCGGCCGGCGGCCGCACCCCTCGGGCGCCCGGCCGGGTGCGCACTTCGACCACGTTCTCGTTCTCGTCGCAGTGGGCCGCGGTGAGCACCGGGTCCAGATCTTGGAGCACGCCCTCGCTGATCAGGAAGCCGAGTGTCAGTTCCAGGTCGTGCCCGGGCGTGCGCATGGTGACCGCCACCGGGGTGCCGTCGAGGCGCGTCTCGAGCGGCTCCTCGACGACCACCGCCTCGCGCGCCGGGGTGGCCTGCGCGCCGCGCACTCGCTGCACCGCTACGTCGCGCGTTCCGCCGGCCATGCGGCGAGTCTACCAGCCGTTGTCCGCTCAGGGCGGCGACGGCAGCGGGTCGGGTCCCAGCGCGCGGATGCGCGCCTCTCTACGGCCCTGCGCGAGGGCGTCCGCCGCGCCGCGCGCCCCGGCCAGGTGCGCCGCCGCGAGCGCCGGGCCCGACCAGGCATCCCGCAGCGCCAGGCCCAACGCAGCGGTGCCCGAGCGAGCCGTGTCGAAGCGCCCCGCGAACGGGGCCACGTCCAGGTACGCTGTGAGCGGCTCCGGCAGGCGCTCCACGTTCTCGCGCCGCAGGAGCTCGAGGCTGCGCGAGGTGCTCCACGACAAGGCGAAGGCCAGCGTGTGCACGGTCCGGCTGGCGGCGCCGCGCAGCAGCGGCTCGGTCACGGAGTTCCGATCGGCGAGCGCCACCAGGTCGCCTACACTCGCGACGAGCGCCGCGCCGATCAGACCGGCCCCGCCGAGCAGATCGCCGGCGACCTGGAACGGTGTTGCCAGTAGCGCGGCCGCTCCAGCCACGGGGTCGGGCGCGGCGCGCGGCGCGCCCGGTGTCGCGAGCAGGGCCAGCAACAGCAGGGCGGCGAGCGATTCTCGGGTTCGGGTCACGCTACTATCGTCGCATGCGCCACTTCGAGATCGAGGGAACCGTGCCGGCCCCGCGCCCGGCCGTGTGGAAGGTGCTCACCGACTCGGTGGGCTGGAGCCGCTGGGCGGGCGTGAAAGAAGTGGTCCTGCGTCAGCAGGGCGACCCGCCCCCAGACGGGCTCGGGGCGATCCGCGTGATCCGCAC
>CAXMNF010000249.1:0-7916 GCA_964194645.1 uncultured Gammaproteobacteria bacterium | reverse complement strand
CTGTACCTGCCGAACCGGCTCTTCGACCTCGTGGACATTGTGCGCCTTCGTGGGCGCGTCGGGCCGGGCTTCGCCGTCGGAGCGCGCGCTACTCGGCCCGTCTCGGCACTCTTGGGCGGCTACGGTTCCGTCGGGGTTGGGCTGCCGGGCCCGCGTGGCGAGCCCAAGATCCCGCTCCCGGTCGGCTTGGACGGCGGCGGGGGCGCGCAGGTGAGCCTGGTCGGCAGCGGGGGGGACGAGTACGGCGTCCTCGAGTTCGGGGCGATGGTCCACCTGCTGCTGGTCGGTCTGGACCTCGGCGTCGACCCCGGCGAGGTGCTGGACTTCGCCGCTGGCTTCCTGCTCTTGGATCCGATCGGCGACGACTTCTAGGCGCGGCCTCGTTGCGCCGCGCGAGGGCGAGACGCTGGCCTGGCCGCGGCTGGGCGGGAGCTGAAGGTCGCCCTGCCCGAGCCCTACCCGGCGGTCAGCGCTCGACCTTGATCTCGAGCTGACGGGCCAGGGCGCGCTTGCGCCGCACGCGTACCTCTTCGGCGAGCTGCGTCTCGAGCGTGCGCAGCCGGATCTCCTCGAGCAGCACCGCGAGCCGGCGGCGCGCCTCCGCGTTGTCTGCGGCGGTCTGCTCGAAGCGCACCACGTGCTCGAGCTCCCGTACCCCGCCTCCCTCGCCGTACACGGTCACGCGCAGCCGGTTCTCTCCGGGGACGAGCTGCACGTAGCCGTCGAAGGTGCCGTCCGGGAAAAGCCGGACCGCCCGGCCGGGCTTGCTCGCGGTCAGGTTCTCGAGCTCCACGCGCTCGAGCCGCGTCAGGCTCATATGCGGCACGAAGTCGACGATCTCTCCCGGCTGCTCCACGACCAGCAGCTCTCCGCCGTTCGCCCGGGTCATGTCGAGGAACACCTCTGGATGCGACGCCACCTCGGAGCCGAGTGCGAACGCGTAGATGCGGATGTCGGCGTTGCGCGCATGCTGAGAGGCGCGCACCGCGGCCTTGGCCGCCGCCGCCGGTGGGTCGGGTCGGTTGGGCAGTCCGTCCGACAGGAAGATGATCGAGCGGTGGCGTCTCGCGGCGCCGTCGGGCGGGGCCTGCTCGAACACCTTGATCGAGGCGATCAAGGCACCGTAGAAGTAGGTGCCTCCGGGGCCGGGCCGGGCCGGCAGCCCGTCGAGCGCCGCCAGCAGCGACGTGCGCGGCGTGCCGATCCGTGCCAGCACCTGCTCGGTCTGAGAGAACGTCACGATGCCCATGCGCGTGGTGCTGCTGTCGAGCTTCTCGATCAGGCGCCGGGCCGCCAGCAGCTGGGCGGCCTGGATCGTGTCGCCCGGATCCGAGATCACGCGCAGCTGCTTGAAGCCCGCCAGCCGCTGACCCACCTCGCCGTCTCCATCGACATCGACGCCGGAGGCGTCGAAGGTGCTGGCGGTGCGGTCGATGACCAGCACCACGTCATGGGCGCCGCGCACGCCGGTGCCGGCCCAGCCGCGCACCTCGGTGAGTCCGATCGGTCCGCGCAGCAGCTCGTGCGAACGCGGCGCCCGGACCTCGGCCCAGAGCGCCTCCGCCGGAGCGGCAGCGGGCAGGACGAGGCACAGCAGCGCGGCGACCAGGCGCAGCCCGGGTCGCAAGTCGGCGGGAAGCATCGGCGGCCCATATAATGCCGCCGCCGGGCAGTCCGGCGATAGGGGGTGCGATGCTCGCGGCCGGGGTGCCGATCAAGCGAAGCGTGCGGCTGGCGGCGCTGGCAAGCCTGCTGGCCGCGACTGCGACCGGTCTGGCCGGCTACCGCTACGCGGACTCGCTGGTCGAAGCGGCCGCCTGGGAGCGCCTCGCGGCGCTCCGCGAGGTGCGCTCTGGAGCACTGGTCGAGTACCTGGAGTCAGTGCGCGAGGAGACGCGCTTCTGGAACAAGAACCGGGTGATGCGCAGTGCGTTGCGCGAGTTCAGCGCCGCCTACGCGGCTCTGGGGCCGAACGCCGGGCGCGAGCTGCAGCGGCTCTACATCCACGAGAACCCCTACCCGGTTGGCCAGAAGGACAACCTCGAGACCGCCGGCGACGGCTCGCAGTACGCAGAGGTGCACGCGCGCTACCACTACTGGCTGCGCAGCTTCCTGCTGCACCGCGGCGTGTACGACGTGTTCCTGTTCGATCCGAGTGCGAACCTGGTCTACACCTCGTTCAAGGAGCTGGACTTCGCCACGAACCTGGAGACCGGGCGTTGGAGGGACAGCGACCTGGGACGCGGCTTCCGGGCGGCGCGCGACAACCCGTTCCCGAGCTACGTGGCCTTCTTCGACTTCGCCGCCTACGAGCCGAGCCACGGCGCGCCGGCCAGTTTCTTCTCCAGCCCCGTACTGGCCGACGACGGCGAGTTCCTGGGCGTAGTCGCCTTCCAGATCCCGGCCGAGCGGATCGACGAGATCCTGCAGGTGACGGCGGGCATGGGCGAGACCGGGGAGACCTATGCGGTCGGCTCGGACCTCTTGATGCGCAGCGACTCCCGTTTCCAGGAGACCTCGACCATCCTCCAGACCCGGGTCGATACCGAGCCGGCGCAGCGCGCGCTTGCGGGTGAGACCGCCACCGTGGTCGCGCCGGACTACCGGGGCGTGCCGGTCTTCTCGGCCTTCGCGCCCCTCGACTTCGAAGGCGTGCGCTGGGCGATCCTGGCCGAGATCGACCAGGCCGAGGTGCTGGTGCCGCTGCGCCGCCTGGGCGGCGTCCTGCTCGGAGCCGGCGCGCTCGGCGTGGCGTTGGCCGTCGGCGTCGCCAGCCTGCTCGCCCGGCGGCGCAGTTCGACGTAGAGCAGCAGCACCGCCGGTAGCGCCAGCAACGCCGCGACGGCCACTCCCAAGCTGCCTCTCTGCTCCGCCGATAGGGGGGTATGCGAACCCCCCCCGTGCTCCTCCTGGTCCTCGGCTGCGCGGTCGTCTTCGGCTGCGTCCACCAACACCGCCGCGTGTCGCTCCCGTTCCCGGCTGCGAAGTCGGAGTCGGTCGTGCACGCGAAGCACGGCCCTCCGCCGCACGCGCCCGCGCACGGCTACCGGCACAAGCACGCGGCGCACGGCGTGGAGCTGGTCTTCGATACGAAGCTCGGCGTCTACACCGTGTCGGGTCGCAGCGCTCACTACTTCACGGACGGCCACTACTACCGGCTGCACGACGGCGTCTGGTCCGTGAGCGTGAAGCTCGGCTCCGGCTGGGCGCGGATCGCGGACCACAGGCTGCCCAAGGGCCTGCGCCCGGCCAAGACCGCGAAGCACAAGCACAAGCGCGGACCGGTTCCCGCGAAGCACGCCCGCTAGCGCTCCGCGGCAGCCGTCCGCGCTGCGGTGCTTCCGATCGTCTAGACGTAGATCGGCTTCGGGACCTTGCGCTTGGGCAGCAGCTTCTTGGCCGTGCCGATGTCCGTCACGAGATGGGTCCAGACGCGCAACTTGGGACAGGCGAGCAGGGCACGCCGGCCGACCCGGCGCCGCATGGCGCGAGCGGCGCCTCGACTACGAGGAGCTGTACCTCGACATGGCGAGCGGCCGCTCGGCACCGGTCCAGCGGCCCGTCATCCGGCGGCAGCGCCGCCGGGGGCGCAGGCGTGACAGCGCCGCGCCGAGCTAGGCGCACCCCCAGGGGAAGGTGACCCTTCCCCCGGGGGCGGTCCCTACATCTTGGTCCCTGGGATCACCGCGTAGCGGGCCTTCGGACTGATCATCCCGACCTCCGGAAGGAGGAAGAGGAAGGCGTCCGTCGCGCCGCCAACCGCGCGCGCCGCGGCGTCGCCGGTGCCCACGACCAGACCGGCCAGGTTGGTGAGCCCCTGGATCTTCGTCAGTGAGCTGCCTTCCATGGCGCCCATGATGACGTCCGCAGGGCACGTGACGACCCCGTTGAGGCCCGTCCCCAGCTTGGTCCCCATATTCTCCATGGTCCAGTCAGCGGCCGACGCCGGGCTCGCAATTGCGAGGCCGAGCAGAAGGCCGATTGCAACTACCAATGTGCGCATGAATTCCCCCCAAAGTCGTTTTGTCGACCACGGCCCGCCCCCGGAAATACGCAGAAGTCCGTGTAGCTGCCCGTGAGATGGGCACAAGACTAGCCCCTGACTATCGGTTTCGCCCGGGGAATGGGGCCTGGGCGGGCGTCTAGCGGAAGGGAAGGGCGGAGCGGCCTGGCCGGGGGGCGGCGCTCCAGCCGTTGGCGCTGGCCTCCTCCGAAGGCGGCTCGGGGCGGGTCGCGGGCTCGAGGGACGCCGGCTCGAGGGCCGGGTTGGCCATGCGGACCGCGCCCGAGAGCATCGCGCCATCGTGCACGGCGATCCGCGGGGCGACCAGGCTGCCCTCCACGCGGCAGCCCGGGTGGAGTTCGACCCGCTCGCTGGCGAACACATCGCCGTGGACGCGCCCTGCAATCACCAGCACGCGGGCGCGCAGGTCGCCGTCGACCTGGCCGCCGACCACGATCTCGTGATCTGGCGCCGAGACGTTGCCTGCCACGTGGCCGCCCACTACCAGGTCCTCTTGGCACTGGACGTCGCCCTGCACGTGGACCGAGGTCCCGATCTGGTTCGTGGCATCCGTGGACTCGTGGCTCGACATGCGCAACACCTCCAGCAGCTACACCTGGGAGTGGCGGCCTGGTCCGAAAATGTGACGAAGCGCACAAAAGCTGCGTGCGCGCGGGCGGGCGGCTCGGGCGGGACATCGTGACGCAGCAAGGGGCGGGCAGGCATCGGGCAGGTTCGCTTCTCGGGGACGCAACAGGGCGTTCGAGCAGGGTTTTGCGCTCCAAAACCCTTGACGCGCGGGCCGGCCGAACGGCTAGAATGCGCCGCCGGCACTCCCACTGGCCCCGACTCCCCCGCCCAGGAGATCCTCGATGCGAGCCGTGATCGTGCCCCTGCTGCGCTGTCCCGCAACCGGGGAGCGCCTGCGCCTTTTCGTACGCGAGGGAGAGGCTGCGCGCCTCCCGACCGCTGTCGACCTGAAGGCGTACGACGAGGCCGAACTCGAGCAGCTGGTCGCCGAGTCCAACCTGGCCGAGTGCCTGCCCGAAGCGGGCAGAAAGTCACTGGCCGAGCGCCTGATGGCGTACGACGTGCTGGCCGGCGCGCTCTACACGGCGGACAGGCGCTACGTCTACCCGATCGTGGGAGCGATCCCGCGCCTGCTGCCCCCGGCCGTGTGCCGCCATCCCGAGGAGACCGAGGTCTACCGCAGGTTGCTCGCCGACGAGGCGACCTCGAGCGCTGCCCCGTCCGATCAGCGCATGAGCGACCAGTGGCGCGCGATCCTGGCGCACAACATCGAGAGCTACACGATCCAGTGGGACGAGTTCGACTACTCGGAGACCACCTGGGGCTTCTCGATCGAGCAGCGCTTCGAGATGATCCTCGACGAGCTGGGCATCCACGGCAAGCTGGGCGAGCTCGAGGGCAAGCGCCACGTGGACGCGGCCTGTGGCAACGGGACGCTGGCGCTCCGCACCGCCGAGATCGGGATGGAGACGTTCGCATTCGATCAGAGCCACAGCATCGAGCGGGCCGATGCCTTCGCGCGTGAGCACGGTCTTCCGCAGCGCGGCATCGTGCACTTCATCCAAGGGAACCTGGTGGCACCACCGTTGGCTCCGGCGTGCTTCGACATGCTGTATTCGGGTGGCGCGATCCACATGACGCCGAGCTTCGTGCACACGCTGCACAAGCTCGCGGAGCTGCTGAAGCCGCGCGGCTCGCGGATCTATGTGTGGACCGGCCGGCGCCGCGTGGTCGTGGGGGTCCTGTACGACCTGATCCGCCGCCTCCTCAAGGTCTTCCCGATCGACATCCGGCGCGGTGTGGCCCGGGTCGGCGTGGTTCCCTACATGGTGATCCAGTGGGTGATGCGCCTGATCTACGGGGAGAAGGCGTTCCCGAAGCTCAGCTTCAACGAGAACCTGGTGCGCTTCCTGGACGCGGCCTCGCATCGCTTCGGCGACATTCCGACCGCCGAGGAGTTCGAGGCGATGGTCGCCGAGATGGACTTCGACTCGCAGGAAACCAAGCGCCCCGGCCATCGCGGCTACGGCATCCTGGCGATCCACAACCCTTGAGAGCCGGACCTAGTCCAGCCCCGCCAGCTTGCGCCGCAGCACGTCGGCGTCCCCGGCGGACACCATCTGGTCGCCGGTCAGGTCACATGTCGAGGGCCCGAGCTGTCGCATGAGCCACACGACATCCAGGATGTCGACCACCAGGTCGCCGCTCAGATCGCAGAGCCGCGGGGTGTCCTGAATCCGGATCGCGGCCGAGACAGCGCGTATCTGGCCGCTGCTCTTGAGCGCGCGCAGATAGCACCAGTCGGCAGCCGGGGAAACGGCCGAGCTGAACGTGCACGGTCCCAAGCCGCAGATGTCCGACAGAGCAGCGCTGACCGTCCCCCCGCCGCCGATCTCGCCACAGACCAGTTCCCAGGTGCTGAGTAGCAGCTCTGGATCGTCCATCCAGAGCTCGAAATCGAGTTCGCCAACAGTGTCGCTGGCGACGGTGTCGCCCATCGGACTGCCTTCCAACGTCCACTGGACATCGAGGCGCCCGTTGCTCGACCAGTAGCAGCGCATGCTCTGCATGCTGTCGATGAGACCGGCGCGCGTGAAGGAGTCTACCCAGCAGATGCCGCGTCTAGCGCTTGCTCCGGGAAACCCAACGTCAACGAAGCACCCGCTACCCGTGGCTGCGAAGTGGTTGTGATTGTCGGACCCGAACGCGGGAAATACGCGATGCCCCAGGCCCAGGGCCTGACGGAAGCCGCAGCGCCCGACGCCATCAACCCCTTCGCATGGGAAATCTTCAGAGGCTGGCGTGAACTCCGCGCCCGCTACGTGCAGCGCGCTGATGCCTCCTCGAGCTACGACCGGATCGAAGGGCGTCCAGTCGGTCGTCGCAAAGCTGGCGAGCGGGTGCGCTGCGTTCACGACTCCGCCGCTCATGTCGATGAGATCATAGACTGCGCCCTCGTCGGCGCAGAGCGGGTCGACATGGCTACAGGTTGTCGAGGGCTTGCTCCCGAAGATCATGACCTTGTGACCGCCACACTGCGGCTGGCCCGCGCTGGTCGCACAGGCGCCCGGTCCCATCCCGCCTCCCACGGTGTACTCGCCGCCGTAGAGCGCCAGAAAGACGCCCGGCTCGTTCGCGGCCTCGGCACATTCCCACAGGGAGTCCAGTTCGCTGTCGGTGCGGCCGCCCGAAACGGCGAGGGGCAGGCCATCCGGGTGCGTCGGGTACGTCTCCTGTCGACCGAAAGGGTGTTGCCAGTCAACGCCCGCCGACTTCCAGGCGGCAAGAGCAGTCGCGAGCCCGGGCTGCGATGAGTGGTGGGATTGGATCACCGCGTCCAGCCCATTCGCCCGCGCGGCCGAGAAGACTTCGTCGCACCAGTGGTACGAGTGCGCGCACTCGACGGCGGGGTCGTAGGCCGCGTCCAGCATCTTCTCGACGGTCCGTGTATTGGCGGGATGGACGTGACCGTCGTAGGTCAGGGTCTGGAGTCCATCGTAGGCAACAAGCTGGGCGAATCCATTGATTGGAAATGAGAAGACAAGAATCGCCAGGATGCCGAGCGCCGCCCGCTTCATGAGCCAGTCTACCACCGTCGTCGAATCAGGGAGCGGCAGCCACCTCGCGGTGCCACAGTTCGAGCATCACGAGCGCCCAGAGCTGGAAGCCCCGGTGCGCGCGCCCGCTGGCGTGTTCCTCGACCAGCGCGCTGAGGAAGCCGGGCTCCAGGTAGCTGTGCAGGCGCGTGTCGCGCGCCAGCAGCAGGTCGCGCGCCAGGCCCAGCCAGGGTCCGCGGAACCAGTCCTGGATCGGCGGCGCAAAGCCCTGCTTGGGCCGCGCTCGCAGGTCGGGCGGGAAGACGTCGGCGAATGCGTCCTTCAGT
>CAXMNF010000248.1:0-16420 GCA_964194645.1 uncultured Gammaproteobacteria bacterium | reverse complement strand
CCGACTCGAGCGCCGCGATGCGCGCGCCCTGCACGTCCCCCGCCACGGCGTCGCGTGAGATCTGGCCCTGCGTGACCGTGGGCGCCTCGACGTCCACGGCGTGCGCGGTCACCTTGGGGCCGGCCGCCTCGGTCTTGCGCGGCCCGGCGCTCGCCTTGGCGACGCGCACCTGCCGGACGGTCGGCGAGACGCGGTCGATCTGGATCGGCTGGACCTGGGTCGGCACGTCGGCGAAGGCGCTCACCGTCTTGGTGACGACTTTGCGCGTCGAGATCTGCTTCGGTGCGACGGTGATGCGCGTGGGATCGAGCTCGACCTTCTTGGCCTGGTCGAGCACCGGCACTGGATCGACCCGCACGATCTGGGGCTGCGCGATGTCCTTGAAGCGCCGGACCTGAGTGTCGATCCGGCGCTGCGCGAGCACTTTGCGCTCGAGCTTGGGCTTCTCTTCGACCATGCGCACCGTGACGGTCTCCTCGTCTTCGAGCACCGCGCCGATCAAGGTGTTCCAGAAGAGCAGGAGCAGCGCGAGGTGAAACGCCAGCGACACGAGCATCAACCAGCGCGTGCGGGAGTCGCGCCGCGGTTGCATCGGGTCGTAGCGGGGCAGGGCGGCCGCCAGCTCGGCGGCGATGCCCGCTCCTATCGCGTGGGCGCTATCGGCCATGGTCGTTTGGATCTCTCCTCCGGGATCCCTATTCGCTGCCCTGTCTCTTCGGCTGGCAGTCGGCAAATCCGTGCGGCGGAGATCACTCCGGCGGGGGTCCCGGCCCTTGCCAACTTAGGCCGCGGAAGGTCCGGGTGTCAACCGGCTCTTGGCCGGTAAGTAATTGATGCGTAAGCGGTTTTTGACGGAAAATCGCCGATGACGCGGAGCGGCGACGTTGACAACGCAGGGCGGCACAATACCATCGATCCTTCCTGTGGCGCAGGTCGGCGGCAGCCGACCGGCATTCGGAGCTTGAGTCCCCCCTCTTTTGGGCCGATTTCGACGGTGGCAGCCGCTCATACCGACCCGGGGTGAACCCGGGTCCGGCGGCGGCGCTCATGAGGGAGGGAGGATTTGGGCCTAACGCTGATCCAGCGCTCCAGCGGCTACCTGCCGCCGCGCGACCCGAAAATCGCTCTGGTCCTGGCGGGCGGCGCCGTGAGCGGCGGCGCCTTCAAGGTCGGAGGGCTGAAGGCCCTGAACGACTGCCTCGAGGGCCGCAAGGTCACTGATCTGGACATCTACGTGGGCCTCTCGGCGGGCGCCTTCCTGGCCACCTCGCTGGCTCAGGGGATCACCCCGGACGAGATGATCGCCGCCCTCGAGGGCACCTCGGATCGGCTCTCGCAGCTGCGTCCGATCGACTTCTACCGGCCGAACCTGGGCGAGTTCATTACCCGGCCGCTCCAGTTCTGGGGACGGCTCGCGGGCTATCTGCCCGGTCTGGCGATCGATCTGGCGTCGGTGCTGCCGGAGCTTCCGAGCCGCCTGGGCCCGCCTCTGCGGCGTTTGCTCGAGCAGCCGAGCTACACCCACCTGGAGGGGCTGATGATGGCCTTCCTGCAGGAGGTGTCCCCAAAGCGGCAGTTTCCGAGCGCCTGGCAGCTCCTGCCCTCCGGGATGTTCGACAACGCGGCACTGGAGCGCTGGCTCGCCGCGAACATCGCGGCCGTCGGCGGAAGCAACCACTTCGCGGAGCTGCACCGGGAGACCGGCCGCAAGCTGTTCATCACGGCCTCGAATCTCGACACGGCCGAGCCCGTGGTCTTTGGTCCCGACCACGATCACGGGCTGACCATCTCACAGGCCGTGCAGGCCTCGAGCGCGCTGCCCGGCTTCTTCCGTCCGGCCCGGATCAACGGCGTGGACTACGTGGACGGCGGTGTGCAGCGCACCGCGAACATCGACGTGGCCGTGGACCAGGGAGCGGACCTGGTGATCTGCTACAACCCGTTCCGGCCGTTCCTGAACGAACCGCGCGGCCCGGTCCCGCGGCGCACCTATCTGGCGGACCGCGGCTTCCGCGCTGTGATGAGCCAGGTGTTCCGGACCCTGCTCCACACGCGCCTCGCCCTGGGTCTCCAGACCTATCTGCACGACGACCGCTTCCGCGGGGACATCGTGGTCATCGAGGCGCGTGAGACGGATGAGCAGTTCTTCGACACCGACCCGCTGGCCTTCTGGCAGCGCTCCGACGCCATCCGCCACGGCTACGAATCCGTGCGACAAACCCTGTCGGAGCACGCAGAAACACTCGGGCCGCTCTTCGAGTCCTATGGGCTCGACGTGCGAATCCCCGGCCTGGACGAGTCGCCCGGCGAAGGCGAAGTGCCGGTCGAGGACCCCGAACCGGCGGTTCCGCTGCGACTGCATCGGGTCAGTTAGCCACACACCGGCCAGAACCCGGTGAAAATCCTGACTTTTTTCCACCTGAGCCCTTGAGGGACCGGCAGCGGGCGTGCTATTCTCGGAGCACCAGCTTCGCCGCGGCTCAGCCCAGGGCCCCCAAATGTGCACACTCATCGTCCTGGACCGGATCGTGCCCGGCCATCCGCTGGTGGTTGCGTCGAACCGGGACGAGTACTACGCCCGTCCCGCCGCACCGCCAGCACGGGTCGAGCCGCGACAGGAGGGACAGCCGCCATTCGTAGCCCCCCAGGATCTTCAGGGGGGAGGTGCCTGGATGGGCGTGAATGCGGCGGGGCTGTTCGTCGGGCTGACCAATCGAGCGACTGCGGTGCGCAACGACAAGGCGCGCTCTCGGGGCCTGCTGGTGCTGGACGCGCTGGCGCGGCCCGACGCGGACGCGGTGGCTGGGGACATGACCGGGAAAAGCGGAGGGAGCTTGGTCGGGCGCTACAACCCATTCCACCTGCTCGCGGCAGACGGGCGCAGCACGCACCTGACGGTCCTGTCGGCGGGAGCGGCCGAGACTCGGACGCTGGAGCCGGGGGCTCACGTGGTCTGCAACCGCGGTCCGGCCGACCCGGCGTCGGCCAAGGTGGGCGCGATCCGCAGGGCCCTCGGGGAGATCGATCCGAGCCAGCCGTTGCCCGCCCTGGTGGAAGCGCTGTCCGGGTTGCTGGCCAGCCACCCGAACCCATCGAATCCACTCGAGAATCCATGCGTCCATACGCCTGACTACGGCACCCGCTCTTCGACCGTGCTGGCCCTCGGTGACCGGCGCTGGCGCTGGTGGCACGCGGAAGGCGCGCCCTGCGAAACCAAGTACGGGAATTTCTCGCGTCTCCTGGACGAGCTCCGGGAGTCCCCCTCCGTTGGTATCCCATAGAACGACAAGGAACGACTCATTGAAGAGAATCGGAAGCAATCTGCGGCCCGCAGACCAGAAGCCGCACCGCAATCTGCGCAACATCATCCGCTACACGGATGACCAGAAGCCGAAGAACGACTATCCGAAGCGGATCGTATCGCCGGTGCGCCCCAAGGCCTGCTGCATCGAGGACAACCGCGACGTCGTGGGAACGGTCCGCGAGGTGGACGGGTTCAAGTACTGCTACAAGATCTGCAGGAAGTGCGGCCACGCGGTCCGCTACTTCTACCCGGCCGTCAAGACCAACGATGACGCCGTTCGCGAGTACCGCGCGTGGAAGCGCTACATGGTGCAGTAGGACCCGGCGCTTCTGCCCCTACAGCCTGAGTCGGAAGGCGTCGGGCGTCAGCAGCACGGCGCCGGACGGGGTAAGCGCCCACTGCGGCTCCCGGACGAAGGAGCCGTAGGGTTCGAAGCGGCGCCGCGCTCGCGCGACGGCGCCGTGGAACTCCATGGCGTGTTCGTCGAGCTCGGGGACCTGCAGATCGACCCCCTGGTCGTCGAGCCGCACGGGCCGCAGAGCCGGCAGCCGCAGGCGCTCGTACACGTGGCACAGCGTCCAGACCGCGCGGCTCCGCGCCGGTCCCAGGGAGAGGCGGATCACCGGAGCCTGCTCGCGGCCCTTCACGTACCAGGTGCGCCCGTCGCGGCCGATGCGGCGACCCGGGCGGAAGGCCGCGCGCGTGGCGTGTCGCGCGTCGCGCCGCCGGATGGCGAGGAAGGCCCGCGCGATCTTCGCCCAGGCCTCGCGGCGCCCGAGGCGCTCGCCGTCCTGGTCCAGATAGCTGCGCAGGAAGCGCAGGCGCTCGCTATTCGACACGCCCAGGTCGTGGCGTTGCAGCTTGGCCAGCAAGGTCCAGCGTCGCGTGCCGAGCGGCCGTCCCAGGCGGCAGCGCTCGAAATCGATCAGCACCCAGTCGCCTTCGGGGTCGACCAGGAAATTCTTCGGCGAGCTGTTGTCCTGGTCGACGCCCGCGTCGTGGAGGCGCCGCATGAGTCCGGCGAACGACTGGAGCAGGCGCCGGCGCGTCGCGCCAGCGGTGGCCGGGTCGGACAACCAGGCGCGCAGGTTGCGCAGCGGTCGTTCGGGAATCACCACGAGGCTGCGCAGCAGCCGGCCGGCGCGCCGCTCCTCGGCCCATGCAATGGGCCGCGCGGCCGCGAAGCCGCGCTCCGCCACACGCCGGGCGATCCGTGCCTCGCGACGTGCGCGGGAGCGGCGCAGCCACGCCGCGGCTCCGCGCGGGCCCTGGAAGCTCTTCACGTAGAGAGCCGGCCCGCCCTCGGGGTCTTCCACCCGGTAGAAGCGCTTCCTCCCCGTGCGCTCGCGGGGGGTGCTCCCCGGCCCCGCGAGTACCGCGTTGGGGTCGCGCTCGAGCGCCGCCAGCAGCGGGGTCGGCGTCCCGTCGATCCACCAGCGCATCGCGCTCATGGTGCGCGAGGCTAGCCGATCCCTCCACCGCGGGCCGCGTTGCAGCCGCCCGGCGGGCGCGCGAAACTGCCGCAGCCCCATGCCGATCCGTACCCTGGCCGACGCCGAGCGCTACCTCGACGGCTTCATCAACCGCGAGCGCCAGGCCAGCTTCGACTACGAGGAGCTCGGCCTGGAGCGCGTGCGGGCCCTGCTCGAGGCGCTCGACAATCCGCACGCCGGCTTCCCCTGCGTTCACATCACGGGGTCCAAGGGCAAGGGCTCGGTGGCGCTGGCCTGCGAGGCGCTGCTGCGCGCGGCGGGGCGGCGGGTCGGCACCTACACGTCACCGCACCTGGCGAGCTGGCGCGAGCGCTTCCGCATCGATGGCGCACCGATCCCGGAGGCCGAGCTGGTCGCGACGCTCTCCGACTTGCGGCCGGTATTGGAGCGGCAGAGCGCAGATCCCGTGCGGCGCCCCAGCTTCTTCGACGTCACGACGGCGCTGGCGTTCGAGTTGTTCCGGCGCGCGGGCGTCGATGCCGGCTCGATCGAAGTCGGTCTGGGCGGCCGGCTCGACTCGACGAATCTGGTCGAATCGCGCGTCTCGGTGCTCACGACCATTGAACTCGAACACACCGACAAGCTCGGCGACACCACCGAGGCGATCGCGCGCGAGAAGGCCGGAATCATGCGCAAGGGAGTGCCGTTCCTGTACGGGCCGCTCGACGCGGGCGCCCGGTCCGCGGTGCTGGCGCGCTCGGTCGCGGAGGACACCCCGCTCGAGGAGCTGCGCCCGTACGACGTGCGCGAATCGGCCGACGGCGTCTCGTTCCGGCTCGCGGACGGCCGCGCACTCTCGAGCGGCGTGCTCGGCGAGCACCAGGCGCTGAATCTGTCGCTGGCGGTGCGCGCGTGCGAGGTCTTCCTGGGTCGTGCGCTGGACCCGTCCGAGCTGGCCGCGCTCGGGCCGCTCCGGCTTCCCGCGCGGCTCGAGCGGATCGGCGAGACCCTGCTCGACGCCGCACACACGCGCGAGTCCGCGCGCGTGCTGCGCCGGGTGGCCGGCCAGCTCTGGCCGGACCGGGCCTGGGTGCTGGCGCTCTCGCTGGGCCGTGACAAGGACGCGGAGGGCGTGGTCGCGGAGTTGGCGCCCGCGGCGCGGGCCTGCGTGATCACCCGCGCGGAGGCAGTTCGAGCACGCCCGCCCGAGGAGCTGGCGCGCCTGCTGCGGCGGGCCGGCGTCGCCGAGGTGGAGTGCTGCGCCGATCCGCTGCAGGCGGTCGCGCGGGCCCGCGCCCTCGTCCGGCGCGGCGAGCCGCTGGTCGTCGCGGGCTCGTTCTACTTCGCCGGAGCGGTACGGCAGGCTTTGATAGACTTCGCGGCGCGATGAAACGCATCCAGAAGCGCACCGGGAACTTCCTCGAGGACTTTCGCCCCGGCCAGGTTCTGCGCCACAAGTGCGGCAAGACCGTGACCGAGGGGTTGTTCACGATCTTCACCGAGTTCGCGATGACCACGAACCCGCTGGCCAAGAACGCCCGCTACGCGCGCAAGTACGGCTACGACGGGCTGGTCTGCCCGCCGGGGCTGGTGATGCTGGTGGCCTTCAGCCAAACCGTCGAGGACGTGTCGGAGAACGCGCGCACGAACCTGGAGTACATCGACATGCGCTTCGGCGCACCGGTCTACGTGGGCGACACGATCGAGGCAGAGACCAAGGTGCTGAGCGTGCGCCCCTCGCAGAGCCGCCCCAACCTGGGCATCGTCCACGTGCAGTCGACAGCGCGCAAGAACGTAGGTGAGCCGGACGAGGCCGTGGTGCTCAGCTACCAGCGAAAGGTCCAGGTTTTCAAGCTTGACGAGTCCGCGCAGCTGCACGAGGGCGACGCCGAGCCGGATGACGTGGATTGTCCGCTCTGGTTGCCGCCCTACGATCCCGCCGCCGACTACAAGGCGCTCGCGCATCTGTCGAGCTCCGACAGCTACTTCGAGGACCTCGAGCCCGGCAGTGTGATCGAGCACTCGCGCGGCCGCACGATGACCGACGAGCACATCCATCTGACCGCGCAGCTCGACAACACCAGCCAGGTGCACTGCAACCAGTTCATGATCGACCAGGATCCGGAGCGCTACGCCGGGGGCAAGCTGATCATCTTCGGCGGCATCCCCTTCACTTTGTGCCTGGGTCTGTCGTGCCCTGACGTGGGAGACAACGCGCTCGGCGACCTGCTCTACACCACCGGGCGTCACACCGCGCCGCTCTTCGCGGGCGATACCGTGTTCGCCGAGACCGAAATCCGCGGCCTGCGCGAGCTTGACGACCGCCCCGACCTGGGCGTGGTCGAGACCCAGCTGCGCGGCCACAAGTTCGAGCGCGACCCGGGCGAGAGCCACGACGATGCCCCCGCCGGCTGGAAGCGAACCCGCATCTTCGAGCTCGACCGCGAGCTCGTCGTGAAGCGCCGCAGCCACTACGCGGGCTAGCCGGGCCCGTCATCGTTACGTTCATGGTGCGACCGCTGGCGGAAGGGGATGCCGCCGAGGCGCTGGCACTGCTGCGCGCGCGGCCGCTCGCGAACGTGTTTCTCGAGCACCTGATCCGTTCGGGAGCGCTGGGCCGGATGCCGGGCCTGTTCGGCTGCGAGCGGGACGGGCGGCTGGTGGCCGTCCTGATGGTCGCCCCCGGCGGAGGGATGGCACTCGAGGTGGTGGCGGACCAGGCGTTCGCGCTGCTCGCGGAGCGGGTGGCCAAGCTCGAGCGGGCCCCGCGCCACATCGTGGGCTGCGAGAGCGTGACCGTGCCGTTCTGGCGCGCCTACCAGCCTCTGGCTGGCCCGCTGCGCTGGTTGCGCCGCGAGCCCCTGTATCGGATCGACCGGGAGCGCCTGCGCGCGGCCGGGGTGGCGACCCGACGCGCGAAGCTGCGCCGCGCGCGCGAGTCGGATCTGGAGACGGTCGTCCTTCACTCCGCGCGCCAGCACCTGGAGGACCTCGGGGACGACCGCTACGCGGCCGATCCGGAGGGCTTCCGGGTCGGGCACCGGAGCGATCTGCGCGACGGGCGCTGGTGGCTGGCCCGCGAGGCCGGCCGGCTGTGCTTCCAGGTCCACGTGGGTCCGCACAACGACCACACCGTGCAGATCGGCGGTGTGTTCACCCCGCCCGACTTGCGCGGCCGCGGCCTCGCCACGAGGGGCGTCGCGGCGCTGGTCGACTGGCTGCTCGACTTCCATCCTTCGGTGACGCTCTTCTGCGACGAGGCGAACCAGACGGCGCGCCGCGTCTACGAGCGCGTCGGCTTCGAGGTCGTCGCGCACAACCGCAGCTACCTGCTGGACGCTTCAGCATCTTGCCCTCCCTCTGGGCCCTCGAATAGGATGGCGGGATGACGGACCGCTACGCACAGGTGTACGCGCGCTCCCTCTCCGAGCCAGAAGCCTTCTGGGCCGAGGCCGCGGCTGCAATCGACTGGTACCAGCCCTGGGAGCGCGTGCTGGACGCCTCGCGTCCGCCCTTTGCGTCGTGGTTTCCGGGTGGGCGCACGAACACCTGCTACAACGCGCTCGACCGGCACGTCGAGCGCGGCCGCGGTGCCCAGGCCGCGCTCGTCTACGACAGCCCCGTGACCCGTACGAAGGCGGTATTCAGCTACGCGGAGCTGCGCGATCGCGTCGCGCAGTTCGCCGGGGCGCTCAGCGGTCTGGGCGTGCTGCCTGGCGACCGGGTGCTGATCTACATGCCCAATATTCCCGAGGCGGTGATCGGCATGCTCGCCTGCGCGCGGCTCGGCGCAGTGCACAGCGTGGTGTTCGGCGGCTTCGCGCCGAACGAGCTGGCCACACGCATTCGCGACGCCCGGCCGCGCGTGATCCTGGCGGCCTCCTGCGGTATCGAAGCCGGCCGCACGATTCCCTACAAGCCGCTGCTCGACGCGGCGATCGAGTTGGCCTCTGAGGCGCGGCCCGAGCACTGCGTAATCCTGCAACGCGAGCAGCTCGAAGCGACTCTCGAGTCCAGCCGAGACCTCGACTGGGACGCGCTCGCAGCCCAGGCCAAGCCCGCAGACTGCGTGCCGGTCGCAGCGACCGACCCGCTCTACATCCTGTACACCTCCGGGACGACCGGTGTTCCCAAGGGTGTGGTGCGCGACAACGGCGGCCACATGGTCGCGCTGGCCTGGTCGATGCGGAATGTCTACGGCGTGGAGCCGGGCGAGGTGTTCTGGGCGGCGTCGGACGTGGGCTGGGTCGTGGGCCACTCCTACATCGTCTACGCGCCGTTGCTGCACGGCTGCACCACGGTGCTCTACGAGGGGAAGCCGGTGGGGACACCCGATGCAGGGGTCTTCTGGCGGGTGATCGCCGAGCACGGCGTTTCGGTGCTGTTCACCGCGCCGACCGCGTTCCGCGCGATCAAGCGCGAGGATCCCGAGGCCGAGCACGTGCGGCGCCACGACCTGTCGCATTTCCGCACGCTCTTCCTGGCCGGCGAGCGCGCCGATCCGGACACCGTGGCCTGGGCCGAGCGGGTGCTCGGCGTGCCGGTGATCGACCACTGGTGGCAGACCGAGAGTGGCTGGCCGATGGCCGCCAACTGCATGGGCCTGGAGCCGTTGCCGGTGAAGCACGGCTCGCCCACGGTGGCGGTGCCCGGCTACGACCTGCACGTGCTCGACGACGGCGGAGTGGAGCTGCCCGCGGGCGAGACCGGCGCGATCGTGGCCAAGCTGCCGCTCCCGCCCGGCTGCCTGCCCACGCTCTGGAACAACGACGAGGGCTTCGTGTCGTCGTACCTGGCGCGCTTCCCCGGCTTCTACCTGACCGCGGACGCCGGCTATCTCGACGCGGACGGCTACCTGTTCGTGATGAGCCGCACCGACGACATCATCAACGTCGCGGGCCACCGGCTCTCGACGGGCGGGATGGAGGAGATCCTGGCCGGCCATCCCGACGTGGCCGAGTGCGCGGTGATGGGCGTGGCCGACGCCTTGAAGGGGCAGGTTCCGCTCGGCTTCGCGGTGCTCAAGGCGGGCGTCACCCGCGACCCCCAGGAAATCACGGCCGAGCTCGTCCAGCGGGTGCGCGACACGCTCGGTCCGGTGGCGGCGTTCAAGCAGGCATGCCTGGTCGCGCGGCTGCCCAAGACGCGCTCCGGCAAGATCCTGCGCGGGACCATGCGCAGCATCGCCGACGGCGAGCCCTACAAGACGCCGGCCACGATCGACGACCCGGAGATCCTGGGCGAGATCGAGCAGGCTCTCGCAGAGCTGGGGTACCCCCGCTAGTGGTGCTGCGGTCGACGCGCCTGTTCGCCTTGCTCTCGCTGGCGGGAGTGAGTGCCTGCACCTGGGTGGCGCTGACCGAGCAGGGGCGCAACGTGCGGGTCGTTCCTGCAGATGCGGTCGCCGCCTGCGAGAAGCTCGGGACGGCCAGCGCTCACACGACCGATCGCGTCGGCGCGATCGCGCGCAGCGAGCGCAAGGTGCACGAGGAACTCGATGTGATCGGGCGCAATGAAGCGGCCGTGCTGGGTGGCAACACCTTGGTACCGCAGGGCCCCATTCGCGACGGCCGGCGCAGCTTCGAGGTATATCGCTGCCCGACGCCCTGAGCGCCGCTCGGTGGCGCGGCTGGCGATCACGCTCGCGAGCAGGCGCGCGCTCTGTTGCCGGGTCCTGCGCGTGGAGAGCGATCCGAACGCCGAGGCGTTCTACCGCGCCCAGGGCGGCGTTCCGGTGGGCCGGGCTCCGTCCGCGAGCATCCCGGGCCGCGAGCTGCCGGTCTTGAAGATCGCTCTCGATCAGGGGAAGCAGATCGACCGGTAGTTGCGCCAGGACTGCTCGAGCCATTCGATCTGGCGAGCGCGCACCCGCTCGGCCTCATCGACTTCGAGCGTCGCGATCACGAAGAACGCGGTCATCGGCAGGGCGCCGAGCACCAGGTTCGACGGCGCGGAGAGCAGCTGGATCCGGTAGGGGTCGTCCACGGGTTCGCCGTCATAGACGAGCAGATACGCGGCGAGCCGGCCCGTGCGGCTGCCCGGCTTCGGGTCGAAGCGCAGGGTGCGGATCGGGAGCGTAACGCCGTCGACGGAGGCGCTCACGCGCTTCTCCTCGTCGGGTTCCACCTTGAGCAGGCGCCGCTCGATCAGGTAGTAGAGCTTCTTCGCCTCGTAGCTGCGCACGATCGAATAGTCGAGCGTCGGCGCCCCGTCGCCGCCTTTGACCTTGCCCTCGCGCCACTGGAACGCAGAGAGGTGCGCCTTCATGTAGGCGTCGCGCTCCGCCTTGGCCCCGACGTTGCTGCTCGGCACCAGCCGGAAGGGGTCCGCGCACTCGTCGCGCCGGTGGCCCAGGTAGCTGTGCAACAGGACCGGCAGCAACGCCAGCACGGCGAGGGCGGCCAGCTGGGGGATGAAGCGCCGTGACAGGAGCATCAGGCGGGAGCAGGGCTGGGTGGCGCGTTTCGTCCAGAGATCGCGAAGAGGACGATGAGCACCACGACGAACACCGCGACGCCCGACAACTGGTGGAGCGGCGTGGCCAGCAGGTCGACGCCCCAGTAGTGCACCATCAACACCAGGCCTGCGACGCGGATCGAGTTGCAGAGCACCGCCAGCAGCACTGCCGCGACCATCAGGGCGATGCGCCGCCGGACCGAGTCACTCAGGTACGAGAGCACCATGCCGAGCAGTA
Organism: uncultured Gammaproteobacteria bacterium; assembly: GCA_964194645.1. Lineage (GTDB taxonomy): Bacteria > Myxococcota_A > UBA9160 > SZUA-336 > SZUA-336 > CAXMNF01. The sequence continues at coordinate 4,989 of CAXMNF010000248.1, read as the reverse complement.
CCGACGCCTGGAGCGTCGACACGCCGCTGCACGCGTCGGCGACCTCGACCGTGGCGTGCGGCAGGTAGAGCGTCGTGCCCTCCTTGAGCACCGGGATTCCGTACCCGGACACCAGCAGGTGCGCGCCGACGGCGCTGATCTGGCGCAGCACCAGGTGGACATGGGAGATGGCGCCGGCGGGAACCGGCAGCATGAACAGACAGAGCAGCAGCGGAAAGGCGAGCGCGCGCGTGCGCCGCCCACCGAGCAGCAGCAGCGACAGGCCCGGCAGACACACCACCAGGCCGGCGGCGCCCAACAGGTCGGTCTGGATGGACACGTCGGCGGCCAGCATGCCGAGCCCGGCGGCCATGAACAGGAAGCCCCAGGCGGAGCCCTCGGGCTGCGTGATCGGATCGCGCTGCAGGTGCTCGCGTACCAGGTACGCCACCACGAACGGCACGAACAGCCCGTGCCCGTTGTAGTAGATGTCGACCGTCCAGCGGTCGATCAGCCAGGCCGCGGTCGGAGCGAAGGCTGCGGCCAGAGGCAGCAACCACAGCCAATGCGGGGAGAGCACCAGGCTGCGCGGGCTGGGCCATGTGCGACTGGTCATATTCACAGCGCGTAGCTGGCGTCCAGGTAGGCGACGATGTCGGCCGACTCGAACATCTCGGTGTTCGTGTTGGGATCCACCAGGTAGGGCACCATCATGCGGCCGGCGCGCGCCACGAACGCTTCGCGGTTCGCGCTGCCGCGCGCCACGTTGTGCAGCAGGTAGGGCAGCTCGAGCTCGCACAGCGCCTCGCGCACCAACCGGCTGTAGGGGGACAGCTCGTAGCTGTACAGCTCCAGCGGCTGCTCCGGAGCGCGTGACGCACGGTGGCGGACGCCGCGCAGCGGCCGCCAGAAGCTCGCCAACTGGGGGCCCAGGTCCTTTACGATCGGCGCGCGCAGCTGGAGCGGCGCTGCGCCCGCACCGTAGGTCTCGAACAGGTAGTGCACGATCGCGTCCGACTCGTACATTTCCTTGCCGGTGTTCGGGTCGATCAGGTAGGGGAACTGCGCCTTGCCGCCGCGCTCGCGCAGCTCCGGCCGGAAGCGCGGCCCGCCCTTCGGGCAGGGCAAGATCGAGGCGTCCAGATCCAGGATCGAGAGCGCCTCGCGCACCTTCCGGCAGAACGGGCAGCTCTCGAACTCGTAGAGCACCAGTGGCTGCTCGGCGCGCCGGCCGGTGGCGCCCACCCAGCCCCCGCTCGGGAAGCGCGCCAGGGTGGCGGCGAACGAGGTACCGAGGTCGAGCAGCCGGCTCACGAGCCCTTCCCGATCCGCGCGAACTGCGGCGGGCGCTTCTCCAGGAACGACTCCACGCCCTCCTTGAAGTCGGGCCGCGAGAAGCTCTCGACCATCAAGCGCACCGCCTTCTCGTGCGACGCGGCGAGCGGCTCCTGGAGCGCCTCGTAGACCTGCCGCTTGGCGATCTGCAGCGAGGCGGGCGAGCAGGCTTGCGCCAGCTCCTCGACGTAGGAGTAGACGTGCTTGAGCAGTTCGTCGTGCGGGAGCGTGCGGTTCACCAAGCCGATGCGCTCGGCCTCGGCAGCGTCGATCTTGCGCCCGGACATGATCAGGTCGAGCGCGTGCGCGACGCCGACCACGCGCGGCAGGAACCAGGAGATGCCCCACTCCGCAATCAGGCCGCGGCGCGGGAAGGCGACCGTGAACACGGCCCGGTCCGAGGCGAAGCGCAGATCGCAGCACAGCGAGATCGGGACGGCCATGCCGGCGCAGGGGCCGTTGATCGCGGCGATCACGGGTTTGCGCAGCGAGGTCAGGTAGGTGTAGGTGGCGCGGAAGCCCTCGTCCATCTCGGGATCGCCCGGGTCGGCGTCGAGTCCGCCCTGCTTGGCGGAGCTGCGTGTGCCGGTGCTGATCGCCGACAGGCCCTGCAGGTCGGCGCCGGCGCAGAAGCCGCGGCCGGCTCCGGTCAGCACGATCGCGACCACGCGCGGATTGGCCTCGGCCTGCGCCATGGCGTGCTTCACCTCGAGCGCCATCTGGTCGGTCCAGGCGTTCAGCCGGTCCGGCCGGCTGAGCGTGATGGTCGCGGCGGGTTCCTTCACCTCGTACAGGATCTGCTCGTACATGGCTCCTCCTGTGCGGAGTATACCGGCGCGGCGCCCGGTCAGGCTTCCTGCAGGTAGCGCGCGCGCGGGCGGATCAGCGGACCCTCGTACTGCTCGAGCACGTGCGCGACCCAGCCGGCCAGGCGTCCCACGGCAAACAGGGCCGGGGTGCGCTCGCTGGGCAGACCCAGCGCCGGGCCGAGGGCCGCCAGCGCCGTGTCCACGTTCGCCGGGGGCCGCCGGGCCGCGCGCATCGCGCGGATCAGCGCCTCGACCGTGCGCACCGCGCGCAGGCGCGGCGCCAGCTCGAGCGCGCTCGCGAGCAGCGGGGCCGCGCGTGGATCGGTCCCGCGGTAGACCGCGTGGCCGAAGCCGGGGATCAATTCGCCGCGCCGCAGGCGCGCGCGCACCACCTCCGCAGCGCGCTCGGGACGGCCGATCTCGGCCAACAACGCCGCTACGCGCTCGCTGGCCCCCCCGTGCCTTGGCCCGCCCAGCGCCGCGAAGCCGGCCCCGAGGCAGGCGTAGAGGTCCGCGTGCGTCGATGCGGCGACGCGCGCCGCGAACGTGGACGGGTTCAGTTCGTGGTCGGCGAGCAGGACCAGGGCTCGGTCGATTGCGCGCACGGCTCGGCGGCCGGGCCGTGCGGCCAGCGCGATGGCGAGAGACTCGGCGACGCTCGGGGCCGCGAGCGCCTCGTCCAGCCGCGCCGGCGCGGCCGTGAGTGCGAGTGCAGCCGTGAGCCGCCGGATCAGCTGGCGTGCGCACGGCAGCACGAAGGCCGCGTGCGTGGCGTGACGGTCGGCGTCGCGCGCGCCGAGCGCCGCGGCGGCGATGGGCAGGGCCGCCAGGGGATGGGTGCCGGGCGGCAGCAGCTCGGCCAGTGCGCGGCGGGGCAGGCCCAGGCCGTCCGCGCTCCAACGCGGCGGGTCCCCTGGTAACTCACCCGTCCAGAGCAGCTCCGCGACCGACTCGAAGCTCTCGCGCTCGGCCAGCGCCGTCGCCAGGCGCCCCCGGTAGACCGGGCCCTCGTCCCCGAGCCAGGCGATCGCGGTGTCGAGCAGTGGCTCGCCGGAGCGCAGCGCCCCGCCCGCGGGCGTCGCGGCGCCGCTTCTCGCCTCACTGCGTGAGCGCAGCCGCTCGATGTCGGCCTGCAGGTAGCGGCGCGCCGGGCCGCCGCCGCTCGGCACGCTGCGCACCAGCCCGCGGCTCGTGTAGGCGTAGAGCGTGGCGAGCTTCACGCCGAGGCGCCCGGCCGCCTGGGCGGCGCTCAGGTAGGCACCGGCCGGCCCGTCTTGGGGTGGATTCATGAATCAACATTGATCAATCAAAGGAGATTTCGCAAGCTGCCGGCAAAACGAGACACAAGGAGGAGGGCCATGAGCCAGACGACGGCCAATGGGCTGGCGGGTGTGATCGCCGCGGACACGGTGATGAGCGGGATCGATGGGGAGCGCGGACAGTTGCTGATCCGCGGGCACCAGCTGGAGGATCTGGCCGGGCGGGCCGGCTTCGAGGACGTGTGCGCGCTGCTCTGGGACGGGGCGTTGCCGGATCGCCCGGCCCGCGAGGTTTTGCGCGCGGCGCTCGGCCGGGCCCGGGTCGCGGCCTTCGGTCGGCTCGAGCGGCTCGGCGACGCGCTCGAGCTGGGCGATCCGATGGATGCGCTGCGCTGCGCGACCGGACACCTGCAGCCCGGCGCCCGCGAGGCGCAGACCCGCGTCGAGCTGACGGGCGCCCTGCCGGTCTTCGCGGCGGCCTGGGAGCGGCGCCGCCGCGGCCTGGCGCCGGTCCCGCCGGATCCGGGCCTGGGCCACGCGGCCGACACCTTGCGCATGCTCGACGGCACGCCCGCCGAGCCGGTCCGGATCGCCGCGCTCGACACCTACCTGGTGACCGTGGCGGACCACGGGATGAACGCGTCGACCTTCACGGCGCGGGTGGTGGCCTCCACCGATTCGGACGCAGTGTCCGCGGTGGTCGCGGCAATCGGCGCGCTGAAGGGCCCGGCACACGGAGGCGCCCCGGGCCCGGTGCTCGACATGATCGACGCGATCGGCACGCCCGACGCGGCTCACGACTGGCTCCACGCCGAGCTCGAGGCCGGGCGCCGCATCATGGGCATGGGGCACCGCGTGTACCGCGCGCGCGACCCGCGGGCTGCCGTGCTCGAGCGCGCGATCGAGTCGCTCGAGGCGGCGGGCGTCGCCGCCGAGCGGCTGGGCCTGGCGCGCGTGATCGAGAAGGTGGCGGTCGACGAGCTCGCGGCGCGCCACCCGGAGCGGCCGCTGCGCGCGAACGTGGAGTTCTACACGGCCGTGCTCTTGAATGCGCTGGGTCTGCCGCGCGAGCTGTTCACGCCCACCTTCGCGGTGGCGCGCGTAGTCGGCTGGCTCGCGCACGTGGCGGAGCAGCGCGAGTCCGGCAAGCTGATCCGCCCCAGCTCGCGCTACGTCGGTCCGCAGCCGGGGTAGGGGGCGGCGCTACTGCAAGCCGCGCGCGATCAGCTCTTCGGCGATCTGGATGGAGTTGGTGGCGGCTCCCTTGCGCAGGTTGTCGCACACCTCCCAGAGCCACAGGCGGTCGCTGGCCAGGTCGCGGCGCACGCGGCCCACCAGCACCTCGTCGCGCCCTTCACACTCGAGCGGCGTCGGGAAGCGGTCCTGCGCGGGATCGTCGATCACCACGATGCCGGGGAAGGCGGCCAGGGCGGCGCGCGCGTCCTCGGGCGAGAGCGGTCGCTCGGTCTCCACCAGGACCGAGGCCGAGTGGCCCACGCGCACCGGTACGCGCACGCAGGTCATCGAGATCTGGAGCTCCGGCGCGCCGAGGATCTTGCGCGTCTCTTGCAAGAGCTTCACTTCCTCGGTCGAGTAGCCGTCGTCGC
>CAXMNF010000247.1:0-2964 GCA_964194645.1 uncultured Gammaproteobacteria bacterium | reverse complement strand
ATCCCCCTGCAGATCGTCTCGGGGTTCCTGGGCGCGGGCAAGACCAGCGCGATCCTCGCGCAGCTCGAGCAGGATCGCGGGCGCCGCGTCGCCGTGATCGTGAACGACTTCGGCGAGGCCTCGCTCGACGAGCTGACGCTCCGCGAGGGCGAGCCGTTCCGCATTACCAGCATCGCCGGCGGCTGCGTGTGCTGCACCGCGCCCGAGGGCTTCGTGGACGCGCTCGGCGCGGTCCTGGACGGCGAGCCGGATCGTGTGTTGATTGAGCCGACCGGCCTGGCGCGCCCACAGGACCTGATCGACACCGTGCGGCGTAGCCCGCACGCGGAACGCGTGGAGCTGGCGCCGCTGGTTGTGCTGGTCGATCCCGCCCGGCTCGACGAGCCGACCGGGGCGGCTGCCGAGCTCTTCGCCGAGCAGGTCGGTGCGGCCGACATCCTGGTCGCGAACCGCACGGACCTGTGTCCGGCCGACGCGCTGGAACGGTTCGAGCGCTGGGCTGCCGAGCTCTGGCCGGCGCCACTCGCGGTGTTGCGCACCACGCACGGCCGGCTCGACCCGGCGGCGCTCGCCTGGCCGGATGGGGCAGGCGTGCGCTTGCCGCGCGCGGGCCGGGCCGAGCCGCACCACCACGGGCACTCGACCGCTGGCTTTGCCGCGCGTTCCCTGTGCTGGCCGCCCGACGCGCTGTTCTCGCGCGAGCGTCTCAGCGGGGCACTCGAGCGCCTGGTCGCTGGCGAGGCGGGAGCCAAGCTGGCGCGGCTGAAGGGCATCTTCCGCACGCAAGAGGGAGTGCTGCGCATCGAGGTCGCCGGTGGCACGCGCGACGAGCGGCCCAGTGCGCATCGCCGCGACAGCCGGGTGGACCTGATTGTCGAGGGTGACGACGCGGCCCTGGAGCGTGCCGGCGACTGGCTCGAGGCCGCGCTGCTCGGCGAACACGAGCGGCAGCTATCGACGGAGCGCATCGAGCTGGTCGCGGGCGCAGGCCGGGTGCACCTGATCGACCGCGAGATGCTGCTGGCGCTGCCCGAGCCGCTCGCGGACGTCTCGCAGGTCTTCCCGAATCGGGCGGGCTCCGCCGCGCGAGTGCGCGAGCTGTGGCGCGCACTCGCGCTGCCGGACGATGGACAGGTGATTGTGGTGGCTGGGGACGGCTTCGCGAGCGAGCCGGTCCCGACAGAGACGCTGTGCTGTGGCGTGCTGCTGCACACGCTGGACGGCGTGCCGCTGCCGGCCGCCAAGGGCGGCCCGTTCCGCCTGCTGATCCCCGAGCGCGCCGGTGCGCCGCTCGGCGCCTGCGCCAACGTGAAGGGCGTGGCGAAGCTGGTACTTCGCTAGCGGTCTGCGAGCGCCTGGCGCAGCGCGCCGGCCAGCGCCTCGCCATCGCTCGCGTCGAGCGAGCCGGACTTCCAACCCACACCCAGCCCGCGTTCGTCCTGGCGCGGAATGATGTGGAAATGCACGTGGAGGACCGCCTGGTGCGCCGCGGGACCGTTGTTCTGCAGCACGTTGTACTGGCTCGCTCCGGTCGTCTGGAGCACCGCGCGGCACAGCCGCGGAAGCACTCTCCCCAGGGCTGCCGCCGACTCGTCCGACAGCTCGTGCAGGTACGCGCCGCGCTCCTTGGGAATCAGGAGTGTGTGGCCGCGCGAGAGCGGGTTCACGTCGAGGAAGGCCAGCACGTGCTCGTCCTCGTAGACGCGCTGGCAGGGGATCTCGCCCGACAGGATCTTGTCGAAGATGGTGGGCGCGGCCTCGGCCATCCGGCGCAGTCTAGCACTGCCTGGCGCGACCCCACGGGGTCCGCGCCTGCGGTATCATGCGCGTCCAACCGCAGCAGCAGGAGGATCAGAGAAATGGCGCTCAAAACCGGCGACAAGCTTCCCGACGTCGAGCTCCAGACCGCTGGAGCGGGTGGCATCCAGAAGGCGAAGACCGGCGAGCTCTTCGCCGGCAAGAAGACCGTCTTGTTCGCGGTGCCGGGCGCCTTCACGCCCACCTGCTCCGCGAAGCATCTGCCCGGCTTCATCGAGCGCGCCGACGAGATCCGTTCGAAGGGCGTCGATCAGATCGTGTGCCTGTCCGTGAACGACGCTTTCGTGATGGACGCCTGGGCGAAGGACCGCGGCGTGGGCGACAAGATCGTGATGCTGGCGGACGGCTCGGGCAGCTTCACCAAGGCGCTCGGTCTCGAGCTAGACGGCGCGAAGTTCGGCATGGGCACGCGCGCCCAGCGCTTCGCCGCGATCATCGAAGACGGGACGGTGAGCTCGCTGTTCGTGGAGAAGCCGATGGCCTTCGAGGTGTCGAGCGCCGAGGCGCTGCTGAACGCGCTCTAGCCCACACCGGGCCGTTCGGGCGCTGCCGCGGAGCTGCGCGTTCGAGATGCCGGCCCGGCGCGCCTCAGAACGAGCCGGGTCCCGGCCGAAGAGACTCCCGGTGAGGCACCTCCCTTTCTGGCTGGCGTTGCGGCTCGAGATGTGGTCGTTGCGCCGCTCCGTCTATCCGATCGCGTCCGAGCGTCGCTGGGGGCGTTGGCTCGGGGTGTGCCTGTTGGTTGCCGCCCTGTTGCCGGTCGCCGCGAGCGCCGGCCTGGCCTTGGCGCTGCGCTGGCTGCCCCCGCCGTTCACCGCGATCATGCTCCAGGAGCGCCAGGCGGCTGCCGAGGCGGGGCGCGAGTACCCGGTCGAGTACCGCTGGGTGGACTGGGAGTACATCTCGCGCCACGTGCCGGTCGCCGTGGTTGCCGCAGAGGACCAGCGCTTCGCGCAGCACGCGGGCTTCGACGCGAACGCAATCAGCGCGGCGGTTCGCGACCGCGTGTTCGGCGTGCGCGAGCGCGGGGCCAGCACGATTTCGCAGCAGGTCGCGAAGAACCTGTTCCTGTGGCCCGAGCGCAGTCTGTTGCGCAAGGGGATGGAGGCCTGGTTCACCGTGCTGATCGAGACCCTGTGGTCCAAG
>CAXMNF010000246.1:0-5664 GCA_964194645.1 uncultured Gammaproteobacteria bacterium | reverse complement strand
GCCGCCCGCTTCTCCGACGGCCCGCTCGGCATCGTCCCGAGCGGACCGCTCGAGGCGGGCGAACTCGTGACCGCGCGCGACGTGGACTTCTCGTTCGTCGACCCGATCTCCACCATCGAGCTGCAGCTGGTGGACCCGCCGCGTTCGCGCACCGTCTGGGTGGTACAGATCGACGGCGTGCCCTACGTGCCCTGCGGGTTCCTCAACGTCCCGTTGTGGAAGCAGTGGCCGCACCAGGCCATGGTGGACGGCCGGGCGATCCTGCGCATCGACGGCAAGCTCTACGAGCGGCAGGCCGTGCGCGTGATCGACCTGGAGACCTTCGGTCGGGTCTTGGACCTGGTCTCAGAGAAGTACGAGCTGGGCCGCTCGGGCGAGCCGGATCCGAACGCCGTCTGGATTTTCCGCATGGATCCGCGCCCCGCGTCCTAGAGGGGCTCCCCGCTGATCGCCTCGAGCTCGAGCGCGCGCGTCTCCGGAAACAGTGCGAGCGAGGCGACCGACACCAGGGTGAGCAGCGAGATCACCGCCACGACCATGCCCTGGCCCGGATAGAGCTCCTGGAAGTACGCGTACAGGAACAGACCCACGGCGGCGCCGAGCGTCTCCACGCTGATCATCAGGCCGCCGCCGGTGCCGCGGTGCGAAGTCGGGAAGACTTCGTTCGTGAGCGCGCGACTCACAACACTGGACGACATGCTCATGAACACCATGGCGACCCAGCCGATCGGCAGCGCCCAGCCGGGGCCCGTGTAGAACGTGAAGGCGGCGGCAGGGAATAGGCCGAGCACCACCAGGCCGAGCCGCCGCCGGCCGTACAGGTCTCCGAGCCGTCCCGCCAGCGGGCTGCCGATGATGCCGATGCCTCCGCAGAAGAAGAACATCGCCGAGTACTGCCAGGGCTCCCAGCCGTGCACCTCGAGCACGTAGTACGCGGTGAGCTGGAACGCGGTGGCATGGCCGGCCGTGGAGAGCAGGCCGAGCAGCACCACGCCGAGTGCGTAACCCGGGTGGCGGCGCGCGAGTTCGACGATCGGTTCGAGAGCACCGGTGACCTGGCGCAGAAGTCCGCGCCGCTCGAGCGCGCCGCCCACCTGCGCCGAGAAGCGCTGCGTCTCGGGAATGCCGCGGCTCAGCAGCGGCAGCAGGAAGACAGGCGCAATGCCCAGAGCGTAGAGCCCGCGCCAGCCGAAGGGCATCACCTCGATCAGCGCGAAGACCGCCGCACCGATTCCGAAGCCCATCGAGGCGACCGCGCCCAACATGCCGATTCCCCAGCCCCGGTGCTCGGCCGGGAACTCCTCGGTGACGATCACGAAGGCGGTCGCGGACGCGGTCAGCATGAAGGTGCGCGCCACCACCTGACACACCACGAACTGCGTGGCGTCCTGGCTGAAGGCCGTCAGGAAGCTGCCGATCGACAATCCCGCGACCGACACCAGGAACACGCGGCGCCGCCCGATCCGGTCGGCGAGCGGGATCAGGAAGAAGGCGGGCAGGGTGCCCAGGCGGATCGCCCCGGCGAAGCTGCCCAGCTGCGCCTCGGACAGCCCGAAGTCCTCGCGCAGGAACTTCAGGACGCTGGTCAGCAGCGACAGGTCGTAATTCTCGAAGAACATGGCCAGCGCCACGAAGCCGAGCAGGTGCAGGTGGGGCGGCTCGACGCCGCGCGGGACGCTGCCTAGGAAGGGCGGGATCCACCAGGGATTGCGCACCCGGTCGGGCGGGGCAGGCGCAGCCATCGCGCCGCCTAGGCGAGCAGCTCGGGATTGCGGGCGCGGACCATGCGGCGCAGGCCTTCGCGCCAGTCCACCCGGGTCTCGCCCAGCAACTCGAGCATGCGCGTGCGGTCCAGCGGCAGCCGGGCCAGGGTCGCGGTCGTCTCCTCGAAGGCCGGCTCGAGCCCGGTGAGCTCGCCGAGCCAGCCGCACCACTCTTCGATGCTGACCGGCTCGCCGCCCCAGTTCACGATCGTGGCGGGTACGGCGGCGACATCGAGCAGGCGCGGCACGTGTGCCAGGTAGTCGTCCTCGTGCAGCAGATTGAACAGGTTCGGGCGTTCCGGGTGGATCGGGATGGGCCGTCCGGCCTTCATCATCAGCAGGTGGAACCAGGGCCAGCCGCCGTTATCGCCGTAGGGCACCGAGAGCCGCGCGATCGTGGTCGGAAGCTGCCAGTGACGCGCGGCAAAGCGCACCACGGACTCCGCGGCGATCTTGCAGATGCTGTAGGTGGGCATCATCGCCCGGTGGTTGTCGCCGAGAGCATCGCTCTCGCGCACCGGATCGCCCTTGTGCTCGTAGACCGCGGCGGACGAGCAGTGCAGGAAGGCGCGGGCCTTGCAGCAGTGCGCCATCAGGCGGCCGGCGCCGTCGGCGTTCGCCGCCAGGTCGTAGTCGAAGTCGCCGCTGCGCACCACCGCAAAGTGCAACACGTAGTCGAAGTCGTCCGGTAGACCGTCGAGCGGTCCGTCGGCCAGGTCAGCGGACACGCAGCGGATGCCGAGCGTCTCGAGGCGCTCGCGGTCCTCTGGCTTGCGGAAACGCGCCAGGCCCCAGACCTGGTTCTCGGCGGCCAGCGCCCGCGCGATCGGGAAGCCGACCTGGCTGGTCGGCCCGGTGATCAGGATCTTGCGCTCGCGGAGTTGCGTCACGGCTAGGGAGCCACGTCGTCGAAGAACGCGGCGACCAGAAGGAGCTCGTCGCTAGGGGAGAGCATTGCGGCGCAGTGTACCATCGGCGGCGATGGGCCGGATCCGTGAAGAGCTGCCCGTTGTCTCCGCGTCGCGGCGCCGCGCCATCCTCGAACTCGAGCGCGAGCCCCGCGTGCACGCCGAGCTATTGGACGAGCTCGACTTCCTGGACGACATCGAGTGCGCGCCGCCGCCCGGCGTGGCGCCTGCGCCGCGCAGCGCGCGCGTGGCGTGCTGGAACGCGGAGCGCGGCCGCGCATTCGACGGAGGCTGCGCGCTGCTTGCAGCGCAGCGCGCCGATTGGTTCCTGCTCACTGAGCTCGACCGCGGCATGGCGCGTTCCGGACAACGCCACCTGGCGCGCGAGCTGGCCGAGCGGCTCGGCTGTGGCTACGCGTTCGGTATCGAGTTCGTGGAGCTCGGGCTGGGCAGCGCGTCCGAGCGGCACAACCACGCCGGCGCCGAAAACTCGGTGGGCCAGCACGGCGCGGCGATCCTGAGCCCGCATTCGCTGCGCGACCCCGAGCTGGTGCGGCTCGAAAACTCCGGGCGCTGGTTCGACGGCGATCTGGGCGAGCGCCGCGTGGGCGGCCGCATGGCGATCCTGGCCACGGCCGAGCTGGCCGGGATCGATCTGACCCTGGCCTCGGTGCACCTCGAGAGCCACAGCGATCCGGACGAGCGCTGCGCGGAGCTTGCGGTGCTTCTCGATGCGATCGAACGGCGCGCGCCAGGCGGGCCGGCCCTGATCGGCGGCGACCTGAACACCTCGTCGCTCGCCCGAGCCGACCTGGTCGATCGCGAGCGCCTGGCGCGGGCGCTGGAGCGCGACCCGGAACGCTTGTCCGCGCCCGTGCGCCATGAGCCGCTCTTCTCGCTGGCCGAGCGCGCGGGCTACGACTGGCGGACCTGCAACCGGCTGGAACTCTCGACGCAGCGCGTCGCCTCGGCGCCGCGTTCGGCGCGCGGCAGCTTGCGCCTCGACTGGCTTCTGTGCCGGAGCCTCGGCCCGCGCGATCCCGCCGTGGTTGCGGCGCTGGACGCGAGCGGCGAGGCGCTCTCCGACCACGAGCTGATCTCGGTCGTCGTCGAGCCGGGCCCGGCGTCCTAGCCGCTCAGTCCCGCGGGCCGCCGTACACGCTGCGCAGCGACTCGCCCGCATCGAAGCGATCCTGGATGTGGCCCATCTGTTCGATCGCTTCGGGCGTCGCGACGATGCTGCCGAAGAGCTTCTGCTCGTTCGCCAGTGCTTCGGTCAGAGGGAGTTCGTCGTTGTCGAGCAGCATCTGCTTCAACACGCGCAGCGCATTCGGCGAGCGCTCGGCAAGCCGCGCCGCCCAGGCGAGCGCCGTCTCGATGGCGTGCCCCTCGGGCACCAGCCGGTTCAGACCGCCCAGCTCGTAGATGCGGCGCGCCGGGAGCGGCGAGCCGTCGAGCACCATCTCGGCGGTGACGGTGCGCCCGATCAGGCGCGCCAACCGGCTGCTGCCGCCGATCCCGGTGGCCAGGCCGATCAGCACCTCGGGCTGGCCGAAGCAGGCCTGCTCCTCGGCGATGCGCAGGTCGCAGGCCCAGCCGAGCTCCGCGCCGCCGCCCGAGCAGTCGCCGGAGATCGCCGCGATCGTCACAAGCTCGGGCCGGGCCAGCTCGGCCAGGGTCTTGAACCAGGCCGCGCCGTCGCCCGTGGTGGGCTTGCCGGTCACCATGTTGTGCAGGTCGCGCAGCCAGGCGTGCTCGATCCAGTGGCCGGGCACCCCCGAGGCCAGCACGGCGATCCGCGCCCCGCCTTCGCGCGCCTCGGCCAGCGCCCCGGCGAGCTCGGAAACCGCGGCCCAGGAGCCGTGGTTGCGGATCTCGGGGTTCGTGACGGTGAGCAGCGCAACGCCTTCGCGCGGCCGTTCGAGCGCGACGAGATCGCCCATCTTCGTCCTCCCTGGCGGTTCGGCGAGCCTACCACGCGCCTCTCGGGCCCCGCGGCGGAGTACCATGGCGCCCGACCCGAGGAGGAAAAGCATGGCTCGCTTGCAGGGCAAGGTGGCAGTGATCACGGGCGCGGCGTCGGGCATCGGCTCCGCCTGCGCGCAGCGCTTCGCCGCGGAAGGCGCGGCGGTTGCCGGGATCGACCTGGCAAAACCGTCCGACGAGGCATGGGGGAAGGTAGTCGAGCACGCGCCGGCGACGAGCTTCCACGAGCTCGACGTGCGCGACGAGCCAGCCGTGACGGCAGCCGCGGCTGCGATCGCCAAGCAGCACCGGCGCATCGACGTGCTGGTGAACGCCGCGGGCGTCTCGGGCGCGGGCGCGGCGCACGAACTCGACGAGGCCGAGTTCGATCGCGTGCTGGGCATCAACCTGAAGGGCTCGTTCCTGGTGGCGAAGCACGTGCTGGCCACGATGCTCGCGCAGCAGTCGGGCAGCATCATCCACCTGGCCAGCATCGAGGGCCTTGAAGGGCTGCCCAGCCAGCTGGCCTACAACGCGTCCAAGGGCGGTGTGGTGCTGATGACCAAGAACATGGCGATCGACTACGGGCGCCAGGGCATCCGCGTGAACTGCCTGTGTCCCGGCGCGGTCGACACGCCGATGCTCGCGGCACTGGACCAGGACATGTTGCGTCCGATCCGCAAGCAGATGGAGCGCTACCATGCGCTCAACCGCTTCGGCCGCCCCGACGAGATCGCCAATGCCGCGCTGTTCCTCGCCTCAGACGAGGCCAGCTTCGTAACCGGCAGCGCCCTGGTAGTAGACGGAGGCTGGATGGCCGGCCGCCCCCTCGACATCCCCTCCTAGTTGCCCCAACCCCGAGGCGAACACCACGGTGGAGCGGTCGGGACCTTCCCCTGCCGGGCCGTCAAGAGCGGCCCTTACCTCGGCCCGTAGCTCGAGCACGACGTCAGCGCAGGCCCGGCAGGGGAAGGTCCCGGCCGCGGCCCAGCTCCGCGCTAGCCGCCTTCCTCGAGGATCTCGTCGAT
>CAXMNF010000245.1:0-6106 GCA_964194645.1 uncultured Gammaproteobacteria bacterium | reverse complement strand
GTCCACGTATTCGTAGCGCGACAAGAGTTTTGACAGGCGGTCCACCTGCCCGGCCGCCAGTCCCAGCACCTTGCCCATTTCGCGCACCGCGCTGCGCGCGCGATAGGTGATCACGTTGGCGGTCATGCCGGCGCCGTGCGGACCGTAGCGCTGGTAGACGTACTGCAGGATCTCCTCGCGTCGGTCACCCGAGGGCAGGTCCAGGTCGATGTCGGGCCACTCGCCGCGTTCCTCGGACAGGAAGCGCTCGAACAGGAGCTCGTAGCGGATCGGGTCGATCGCCGTGATGCCGAGCGCGTAGCACACCAGGCTGTTTGCGGCGGAGCCGCGCCCCTGAACCAGCACGCCGCGCGCGCGGCACTCCCGCACGATGTCCCAGACGATCAGGAAGTAGCCCTCGAGGCCCAGCCGGCCGATCGTCGCGAGTTCGTGCTGGAGCTGGCGGCGCACGCTCGGCGGAATGCGCCCTCCGTAACGCTCGCGCGCGCCGAGCAGCGACAGCTCGCGCAGCCGTCCGGGCAGGGTCTCGCCGTGCGCGAGCGGGAAGTCCGGAAAGCGGTAGCCCAGGTCTTCGAGCGTGAAGGAGCAGCGTTCCGCGATCGCGAGGGTGTTCTCGACGGCCTCGGGCAGGTCGCGGAAACGGCGCGCCATGTCTTCGGGCGAGCGCAGGTGGCGCTCGGCGTTCGGCAGCAAGAGCTGGCCCGCGTGCTCGAGCGTGGTCTTGTGGTACAGGCAGGTGAGTGCGTCGAGCAGGCGCTTGCCGCGGGTGTGTGCGTGGCGCACCCCTCCGGTCGCCACCGGCGGGAGCCCCGTCGCGAGCAGCTTCCGGTTCAGGCGTTCCTGGTCGGCGTCGTTGCTGCGTTGCAGCTCCACATAGAGCTCGCTGCCGAAGACGTCCGAGAGCGGGGCCACCAAGGCGGGCTCGCGCAGCAGTGCGACCAGGCCCGTGTGGTGCTCGGCGAGTACGTCAGGCGTTACCCGGCAATGCGGCTTCGGGTACGGCGCGTGGCCGAGCGTCAGCAGCCGACACAGATTCCGGTAGCCCTCGGGGCTCTTCACCAGGAGCAACACGCGGCCGGCGTCGGGGGGCGGGTCGTCCTTGCGGCGCCGTTTGGCCGCGCCGAGCAGCGGCACGCGCGCACCGACCAAGGCGCGCAGGCCCGCGTCGCGCGCGGCCTTGTGAAAGCGCGGCAGGCCCGACACCCCGCCCACGTCGGCCAGCGCCAGGCTGCCGTGGCCCAGCTCGGCGGCGCGCTCGACCAGGTCTTCGGGCTGCGAGGCGCCCTCCAGGAAGCTGAACGCGCTCTGCACTCCGAGCTCTACATAGGGGGGGGAGCTCACCCGATGATTTTCGCTCTTTTTTCGCTATCGGGTCAAGCGCTTCCGGCGGGCAGGCCCGGACCGTACTCGCTGCGCCGACCTCCCCCTCTATGCGTCGAAGGTGATGACCGAGCGCGCGGCCGCGCCCTTCTTCATCTCCTCGAAGGCGGAGTTGATGTCGTCGAGCGGCATGCGGGCCGAGATCATCTCGTCGAGCTTGAGCTGGCCGGTCAGGTAGTACTCGACGTAACGCGGCATGTCGATGCGGAAACGGTTCGAGCCCATCATCGAGCCGATCACCTTCTTTTCGGAGAGCACGATGTCCAGCCCCGGCAGCTCGACCATCGTGCCAAACGGCACGACGCCGACCATCACCGCGGTGCCGCCCTTGCGGATCATCTGCACCGACTGGGTCACGAGCTCCTTGATGCCGATCGCCTCGAAGCAATAGTCCAGACCACCCGAGGTGAGTTCGAGCACCTTCTGCACGGTGTTGGCGTCGGCCAGCACGCCGTCGGTGGCGCCGAGCTTCTGGGCCAGCTCGAGCTTCCACTCCTGGTTGTCGATCGCGATGATGCGCGAGGCGCCTGCGATCCGGCAGCCCTGGATGGCAGCCAGGCCCACGCCGCCGCAGCCGATCACTCCTGCCATGCTGCCGGGCTTGACCGCAGCGGTGTTGAGCGCGGCGCCCATGCCGGTCGTGACCCCGCAGCCGAGCAGCGCGGCGCGGTCGAGCGGCATGTCGTCGCGGATCTTCACGAGCGCGTTCTCGTGCACGAGCATCTGCTCCGCGAACGAGGACAGGTGCGCGAACTGCGCGATCGCGTCCTTGCCCTTCTTAAGACGCGGCGCGTCGCCGGGCTTGCGGTTACAGACCTCGCCGCCGCACAGGTTGGGGCGGCCGGTCAGGCAGTACTCGCAGTTGCCGCAGAACGCGGACAGGCAGCCGATCACGTGGTCGCCCTTCGCGAAAGCCGTGACCTCGGAGCCCACGGTCTCGACGATGCCGGCCGGCTCGTGGCCCAGGATGCAGGGCGGCGGCACGGGCAGTGCTCCCTCTATCACGTGCAGGTCGCTGTGGCAGACGCCACTGGCGGCTGTGCGCACCAGTACCTCGCGCGCCGCGGGCTTGTCGATTTGGACGTCCTCGATCTCGAGCGGGCTCTTCCAGGCCCGCATCACCGCTGCCTTCATCACCACCTCCTCGTGCCGCCACAGCGGCCTCGTGAGCGGCATTCTGGCACGACGCCGAGGCCGCGCCTAGCGGGGTGGCTTCCGGGTGCTCAGTCGTACAGGCCGTCGAGGCGCCAGGCGTCGTCCTGCAGGCTGTGGTACAGGCGGTAGACGCCGCCGTCGGAGAGTTCGACGTCGAAGTAGTCGCGGGCGAAGCACCGTTCGCCCCACCACTCGCCGAACAGGCGCCAGGGTCCCGCACAGCGCAGCACGCGCAGGGTCTGGCCGTCGCGCTCCAGGCGCACGGGGCGCTGTTCGCGCTCGCGCACGCGCACGGCCCGCGGCGGGCGCAGCGCGCGCAATGCCATGGCGGCGCGCGGCGGCGGGGCGTCTCGCAGCAGCTGTGCCCCGTGCGCGTCGCTCGCAAAGGCCTCGATCCGCGCGGCGTCGGGCCGGTGCGTGTCGACGACGCCCGGCGCGCCGACCCGGTCGGCTCCGCACAGTGCCTCGAGCCGCGCCACGGTTACAGCCAGCTCGGCGGGCGCGGGCAGCGGGGGCAGAAAGAGGTCGAGCTGGGCGCTCTCGACACTGCCCGGTGTTGCCGTGATGCGCAGCCGCTCGACCGGCTCGGGGGGGGCGTGCTGCTCGAGCGCCAGGCGCACCAGCGAGGTGAGCACCGGCACCTCGACCGTCGCTGCGCCGAGCGACACGCTGCGGGTGAAGCGCTGGCCGCTCTCCAGCTCGAACTCGAGCAGCAGCTCGCGCACGGCCAGGCCGCGCACGCGCAGGCGCCGCGTCAGGCGATCGAGCACGCCGCGCAGGACGAAGGAGAGTGCTTCCAGGTCGACCACCGGGTAGCCGGGCTCGGCGGACTCCTCGAAGCGCAGGCGCGGCGCGGCCGGACGGAATGGCGCCAGGTCCGCGCCGCGCGCGCGTCGCGCCAGCGCCACGCCCGCCTCGCCCAGGCGAGTGCCCAGCGCCGGGCGTGGAATGCGCGAAAGCTCTCCCAAAGTGCGCAGGCCCCAGCGGGCAAGCCGTTCCCAGAGGTCGTCGGGGGGATCGAGCAGGTCGAGCGGAAGGGGCGCCAGGAAGGCGCGCGCCCGGGCTGTGCGCACGACGTGCCCGCCGCCGTCGTGGCGCGCGGCCAGGAACGCGACCGTGCGCGTGGGCCCGACGCCTGCGCGCACCGAGTCGAGTCCCACGTTGGCGAGCCGCGCATCGAGCGCCGTGAGCAGTCCGCGCTCGCTCGGGAAGAGCGCTTCGCTTCCCTCCAGATCGAGGTAGACGGTCCCAGGGCTGGTGTCCTCGACCCGAGACGTGGCCGAGAGCGCCACGTCGACCAGCGCAGCGTGCGCCGACTCCAGGCCCTGCGACGAGAGGCCGCGCACGATCAGGTCGGGTACGGCGGCGCGCGCCTGCGCAATCGTCAGGCCGCGCAGCCAGCCCGAGACGATCGACTCGTCGTCGACCACGACGAGCGGCTTCCCCGAGAGTTCGGGCTCAGCGCGCAGCAGCGCCGCGAGTGGCAGGTCCGGGATCAGCAGGCAGGCGTAACGGGACACGGCACGGCTACTCCCCGGCCGTCCGGGCGGGCTGCGGCCGGTGCCGCACCCGGAACGCGCAAGCGGTCTCGGTCGGACCGGCGCGATTGCGCACCACGGCGGCGCGCCCCTCGAGTCCCTCGAAGAGCCCGTGGTCGAAGATCGCCCGACGTCGCTCGGTGTAGAGCCCCAGCGTCGAGAACGAGCCCGACACCCGCTCGGGCCCCAGCACCACCGCGCTGGCGCGCGCCCCGCGCAGCGCGCGCAAGAGCCGGGTCCAAGCCGCGGAGCCCAGACGCGAGAGCTCGCGGGGGTCGGCCGGATCCAGGTCCAGGACCACGAGCGCGAAGCCCGTCCTGATCAGTAGCTCGGCCGCGCGCAGGGCGGCGCGCGGGTGGGGCGGACGGATCCAGAGCAGCGCGCGCAGGTCGACGCCCGAGCGGCGCAGGAAGCGGGGGTCGAGGGCGTCGGGCAGGTCGACCCAGCCGACCAGCCCACCACACGCCACGGCGCCCGCGGCCAGCCGGTACGCGAGCGCCGTGCGTCCCGAGGAGCGCGCGCCTGACAGCTCGATCAGCCGGCCCTGGTCGGGGCGTTCCAGCGGGCGGAGGAGGCGGTCCGGGGGAAACTCCTCCTCCTCCGTCCGTGGAAGCCCAACCTCTTTGCCTTCTCTGGGGGGTGAGGCCGGAGCAGGCATTCCCGACGAGACTCCGAAGCGAACCTGGCCGGCGAATCCGGCCTCGCTGAGCGAGTCCGCCAGCGAGTCCAGGACCGCTCGGACAGGGGTCGTGGGGTGGGGATTCGCACCGGGCCTCGTCACCGACGAACTTTCGCATTTTATTCGTGTTCTCGTCAAGGGGGTGCCCCCGGGTGCGCCTGTTCGGAGCGCCCCCTACCGTCCTCATCCCTTGATGAAGGCCGACCGGAACGGGCTCTGGCGCCACGCGGACTTCCTGCGGCTCTGGGCGGGGACGACGCTCGTGGACACGGGCGCCGCGGTCACGAACCTGGCGCTGCCGCTCGTCGCGATCGTGACGCTCGGCGCCGGGCCAGCCCAGCTCGGCTTGCTGATTGCGCTGCGCCAGGCGCCGGTTCCCCTGTTCGGACTCTTCGCCGGGGTCTGGATCGATCGCCGTCCGCGCCGTCCGCTGATGGTCACGGCGCGGCTCGGCCACACATTGCTGCTCGCCAGCCTGCCGCTCGCGGCGGCCGCTGGCGTCCTGCGCATCGAGTTGCTCTACGCGGTGTCTTTCGGGCTCGGTGTGTTCGCGGTCGTGTTCGACCTGGCGATCACCTCGTACCTGCCGTCGCTTGTCGAGCCGGGCCAGCTGGTTGCCGCGAACGCGCGGCTGCTGTTCACCGGCGCGGCCTCACGGGTCGCCGGTCCGGGTCTCGGCGGGCTGGCCGTGCAGGCAATCGGTGCGCCGTTCGCGCTCGTCTTCGACACGCTCGGCTCGCTCGCCGCCGTGTTCAGTCTGCAGCGCATCCGGCGGAACGAGCCGCTGCGAGTGCAGCGCTCCGGGCGCGCGTCGTTCGCGAGCGAGATCGGCGAGGGTCTGCGCGGCGCCTTTGCCCACCCCGTGGTCGGCGCGATCATCGTGTGCTCGACGATCGGCAGTTTCGGGGCCGCGCTGCTGCAGTCAGTGTTCCTGCTGTTCCTGACCCGCGAGCTGGGCATCTCGCCAGTGCTGTTGGGCGGTATCGTGGCGGTCGCGGGCGGCGCGTCGTTGCTCGCGGCGCTGACCGCCGGTCCCCTCGCAGAACGCTTCGGCCCTGGGCCGACCATGGTCGCCGCGACCCTGCTCATGTCCATGGGGGCCGCCCTGATACCGCTGGCAGATCCGCGCTCGGGGTCTGCGCTGCCGCTGCTACTCGGCGCGCAACTCTGCCTGGGCTTCTCGCTCACGCTGTACAGCATCCACCAGATCAGTCTGCGCCAGGCGCTGATTCCCGCAGCGCTGCTCGGGCGCGTGAACGCCACCCGGCGCGTGCTGGTGTTCGGCGCGATCCCGCTCGGTGCGCTGGCCGGGGGCGGGCTCGGCGAGGCGTTCGGCCTGCGCGCGGCCCTCTGG
>CAXMNF010000244.1:0-2696 GCA_964194645.1 uncultured Gammaproteobacteria bacterium | reverse complement strand
CGTCGCATCGTGTTCCATCCCTACGCGGGCGTGCTTTCGGCGTACGGGATGGGGCTGGCGGACGTCACCTGGGACGGCGAGAGCGACGCCGGTCGGCGCCTGCTCGCCGAGCCGCTGCTCGAAGAGCTCGAGCCGGTGTTTGCCGTCCTGGAGGCGCGCGGGCACGACGTCCTAGCAGGCGAGGGCTTCGCTCTGGAGCGCCGCGAGGCCGTGCGACGGCTCGACCTGCGCTACCTCGGCACCGAGACATCTCTCACGCTCGACGCTCCGAGCGGATCCCACGCGGTCCGGCTGGCCCGCGACTTCGAGGCGCTGCACACCCAGCAGTTCGGCTATGCGCGGCCGGGCCACCCGGTCGAAGCAGTGGTTGCGCGCGTCGAGGTGTCGGGTCGCAGCGAGCGACCGACCGACGAGACCGTCGGTTCCGGGGCGGCGCAGCCGGGCGAGCCGCGCCGCATCCGCATGTGGAGCGGCGGCGCGTTCGAGGACGACGTGCCGGTGCTGCGCCGCGAGGCGCTGCTGCCGGGCGAGAGGCTCGAGGGGCCCGTCCTGGTGCTGGAGGCGACCGGAACCATCGCGGTCGATCGCGGCTTCTGCCTCGAACTCGACGCGCATGGCCGGCTGCTGCTCGAGGACCGCGAGGGTGCGCCGCGGGCGGCCGAGCTCGGCACGGCCGTGGACCCGGTCCAGCTCGAGATCTTCAACAACCTGTTCATGTCGATCGCCGAGCAGATGGGCACGGTCCTGCGGCGCACGGCGCTCTCGACCAATATCCGCGAGCGACTCGACTTTTCGTGCGCAGTCTTCGACCCGGAGGGCGGCCTGGTCGCGAACGCCCCTCACATTCCCGTGCACCTGGGCGCGATGGGCGAGACGGTGCGCGCAGTGCTCGAGCAGCATCCCGAGCCCGAGCCGGGCGACGTGTTTGCGACCAACGACCCGGCGGCCGGAGGCTCGCACCTGCCCGACGTGACCGTCGTGACCCCGGTACACGGCCCGGATGGAAGCTTGCGCTTCTTCACGGCGAGCCGCGGACACCACGCGGATGTGGGCGGGATCACGCCGGGCTCCATGCCGCCGTTCTCCCGTTCGCTCGCCGAGGAGGGGGTTGTGCTGCGCGGTCTGCGCATCGTGCGCGGCGGGGTGCTCGACGAGCCGGGTATCCTGGCGGCGCTGGCCTCCGGGGCACACCCGGCACGCGCACCGCGCGACAACCTGGCGGACCTCGAAGCGCAGATCGCAGCCAATCGCAGCGGGGAGCGCCTGCTGCTCGAGATGGTCGAACACTACGGCAACGACACGGTGCTCGCATACATGCAGCACGTGCAGGACAATGCGGCGGCGAAAGTGGCCGAGGAGATCCAGAAGCTGCCAGATGGCGAGCACCGCTTCGAGGACGCCCTGGACGATGGTACGCCGATCTGCGTGACCCTGCACGTGCGCGGTGAGCGCATGGTGGTCGACTTCGCGGGCAGCGGACCCGAGTCGGACGGCAACCTGAACGCGCCGCGCGCCGTGAGTCTGGCTGCGGTGCTCTACGTGTTGCGCCTGTTGGTCGGCGAACCGATCCCTCTGAACAGCGGCTGCCTGCGCCCGGTCGAGGTGCGCATCCCCGCTCGCAGCGTGCTCTCGCCATCGCCCGGACGCGCGGTCTGTGGCGGGAACGTCGAGACTTCGCAGCGCGTGGTTGACGTGCTGCTCGGGGCGCTCGGAAAGCTCGCCGCCTGCCAGGGAACCATGAACAATCTGACCTTCGGTGACGAGCGCTTCGGCTACTACGAAACCATCGGCGGCGGCGCGGGGGCGGGGGAGGGCTTCGCCGGGGTCTCCGGAGTGCACACCCACATGACGAACACGCGCATCACGGATCCCGAGGTGCTCGAGACGCGCTACCCGGTGCGGCTCACGCGCTTCTCCCTGCGGCCGGGCTCCGCTGGTGCGGGCCGCTGGCCCGGTGGCGCGGGCCTGGTGCGCGAGCTCGAGTTCCTGGCGCCGATGCGCGTGTCGATTCTCTCGGAACGGCGTCTGCGGGCGCCCTTCGGTCTGGCCGGCGGAGGACCCGGGGCGTGCGGCCGCAACCTGCACAACGGGCGGCCGCTGGGTGGACGGGACTCGTTCGACGTCGCGGCGGGCGACCGCGTGCGCATCGAGACGCCGGGCGGCGGCGGTTACGGGAGTCCGGAGGCATGAGCGCCGAGCGCGGCTTCGTGCTGCAGCCGACCTACCGGGTGCGCGGCGGGCGGCCGGTCGTACAACTCTGGGGACGGCTCGAGTCGGGGCCTGCCTTCCTGGTGGAGGACGATCGCTTCCGTCCGTACTTCTTCGTGGGCCTGGGCGCCGCGCGCCTGCTCGACGGGCGCCCGGGCGTCCACGTCGAATCCGACCCGTGCCTCGATCTGTCGGGGCGCCCGGTAGCACGCGTCTCCGTGAATTTGCCGTCCGAAGTCCCGGAGCTGCGCCGCGTACTCGAGAGCCGGGGAGCGAGCCCACTCGAAGCCGACGTGCGCTTTGCCTATCGCTACCTGATTGATCACGGCCTGCGCGCCTCGATCGAAATCGAGGGAAAAGCCGAGCCGCTTCCGTCGGGCGCGCTGCGCTTCTTGAATCCGCTGCTGTCCCCCGCGGACTGGCGGCCTCGGCTCAGCGTGGTCTCGCTCGACATCGAGACCCTGCCCGATGCGAGCCGCCTGCTGTCC
>CAXMNF010000243.1:0-9068 GCA_964194645.1 uncultured Gammaproteobacteria bacterium | reverse complement strand
GAGCTGGCGCAGCACCGGCTGGCCCGCGACCCGGTCGACGTGCTGATCGAGCCCGACGTGCGCGGCATCCGCGCCTTCGAGTTTCACAAGGCGCGTCAGGCGATTGCGGCAGGCCGCGAAGCCGGCGAAGCGCAGGCCCAGGAGATCGAGCGGCAGCTCACACGCCGGCTGCGTGGCCGGCGGCGCTAGCGGGCGCGATCACTCGTCCGACTCGAACTCCTTGGGCAGGTGCTGGCGCATCACTTCGAGCGTCTCGGGCGCCACGTCCAGGAAGGCCAAGGCGGCCTCCTGGCGGAAGTCGTCGATGTCGGTCAGCCGCACGAGTTGGCCGATCACGTTCATGGTGGCGCCGCCCAACTCGATGGTCACACGCAGCACGTCGCCGAGTTCGAGTTCCATGCCCTCGATCCCGAAGCGGATGCCGCCGAGCGACAGGTCGCGCGCTTGCGCGACCACATCGATCAGATTGGCGCGGGCCACCGAGACCACAGACTCCAGGCGTACACGGGTATAGGTACGGCGCTCGTCGCGCCAGCCGTCGGCATCGTCCACGGGCAGGTTCTCCTCCAGATAGCGGCGCGTGTCGTCGGCCATCTTGACGAAGCAGAGCGCGACTTCTTGCGTGAACTCGTCGAGCTTCTCGACACGCGTGATCTGGCCGACGAGCGTCTTGGTGTCTTCCCGGAGCGTGAGCACGACCTTCAGGAGCTCGCCGGGCTTTGCGTCGAGTCCCACGCACTGGAAGCGGATGCCGCCCATCGAAAGGTCGAGCGCGTGCGCCAGCCCCTCGCGGTCGTCGAGGCGCCCGATTGCGACCAACTGGTCGGTCGTTACGCGCAGGAAGCGGCGCCGGTCGAACGTGGGATCGGACTTCAAGGGTCGCCCTCCTCCGGATCTCTTTCGGATCGCGGGGGGCGCGGCCTTAGCCGCTGGTCCCTTTGCGCGCGCCAAGAAGGGCACTCTCGCCGCCCCTTGACTGCTTCGGTCCCAGGTCTGTAAACACGTGTAATGACTGGCGGATCGCCCATCGCTCCCGGCGCAGCCGTGCGTCCCGCCAACAGGGCGCCAGCGACGCTGCTAGCGCTCGGTCTCGCGGTGGCGGGGCTCGGAGGCTGCTCCGGCGAAGACCCCAAGGCTCGCGAGCGGCCCGGTGGCTTCGACAAGCCGACGCCGGTCGTCACCGAGCAACCCGAGCGGGTCTCGCTGGAGGACGTGTTCCTGGAGCGCGAGGCCACCTTGGTGGCCGTCGCGACCGCCCAGATCTCCACCCGTCAGGAGGGCTTCGTGTCGCAGGTTGCGCCGGAAGTCGGCGACATGGTTCACGAAGGTGACTTCCTGGCGCAGATCGACGAGACCGACACGAAGCTGCAACTCGTCGAGGCCGAGGCCGAGATGCGGCACTACAGCGCCAGCGTCGACGACGGGCAGCGCAGCTTCAAACGGGCGCAGGAGCTCTTCAAGCGCGAGGTCCTGTCCCAGGGCGAGCTGGACGACCGGCAGACTGCGCTGGCCCGCGCCCGGGCGGAGTTCGAGGAAGCACGCGCGCGGCGCGACCGCATCCAAGTCACGCTCTACGGACTCAAGATCGTGGCGCCGATGCCCGGCGTGGTTACCAGCGTATACACCGAGGGCGGGGAGTACCTGCAGCGCGGCGCCAAGGTGCTCGAACTGAAGCGCATCGACTCCGTGGTCGCCTTGTGTACCGTCAGCGAGCGCTACATCGGCCAGGTGAGCGAGGGCTCGAGCGTGCGCGTCGAGGTGACCGCCTTCCCGGAGCGCAGCCTCCAGGGGCTGGTCTGGAAGATCGTGGGAGACGCGCTGCTCGAGAGCCGCAGTTTCCCCGTGAAGGTGCTGCTCTCGAACCAGGACCTGACGCTCAAGCCGGGCATGTCGGCGCGCGTGTCGTTCGTGCGCCGCGTCGACGACGGGCTGCTGGTGCCCAAGGACGCCATCCTCGAGGAGGACGACCAGCCCTTCGTCTTCCTGGTAACCGATGGGCACGCCGAGCGCCGCCCGGTCGAGCTGGGCACGGCCGTGGGCGACCGCTGGCACGTGCGTGCCGGCGTCACCGCGCAGGATCAGGTAGTGGTCGCGGGCAACGAAGATCTCCACGCCGGCGACGCTGTCCTGCTGGTGGACCTGCCCCAGCCGGGGCCGCCGACCCTGCCCGCACCCGACCGGCCCGACATCGCCTCGGGGTCCTGATGAAGCTGGTCGAGGCGTCCGTCCGCTATCCGGTCAGCGTCATCGTCGTGGTGCTGCTGTGCGTACTGTTCGGCGTGATCTCGCTGCTGCGGATTCCCGTGCAGATGATCCCCACCCTGGACCGGCCGCGCATCACGGTGCAGACCCGCTACCCCGGCGCCGGTCCGCTCGAGGTCGAGGAGGAGATCACCGATCGGCAGGAAGAGCTGCTCAACACGGTCGAGGGCCTGCGCAAGATGACCTCGATCTCGAGCGAGAACCAGGCGTCGATCACGCTCGAGTATGACTGGGGCGTGGACAAGGACGTGGCGCGGCTCGACGTGTCCGAGAAGCTCGCCGCGGTGCGGAACATCCCCGGCGACGCGGAGGAGTCGATCATCCAGGCGGCGAACTCGGACGCCGAGACGCCCATCGGCTTCGTGGTGATGCTCGCCGAGGGCGAACTGAACGACGCGCGCCCGCTCGCGGAGGACACCATCTGGCCGCGCTTCCAACGCGTCGAGGGCGTGGGCCAGGTCTGGTTCTTCGGTGGCGAGGAGAACGAGGTCCACGTGGAGGTGAACCTCGCCGCGCTGGCCGCACGCGGGCTCTCCGTCGGCCGCCTGCACGCTGCTCTCGTCGGCGAGAACCGCAACATCAAGGCGGGCAGCTTTGACGAGGGCAAGATGCGCTACGGCGTGCGCACCGTGGGCCGCTACCGCGCGATCGAGGACGTGGAGCAGACCATCGTTGCGCGCGACGCGGTCGGTCCGATCCGCGTGAAGGACGTGGCGCGAGTGCGGCTGGCGCACGAAGAGACCCGGTTCACGGTGCGCCAGAACGGCCGCGAAGCGCTGATCTTCGGGATCTTTCGCAAGTCCGGCTCGAACACGCTCGATCTCATGCAGGAGATCCGCGAGCTGATCACCGAGCTGAACGCGCAGTACTCGAGCCAGGGCATCGAACTGCGCCTGGTCTACGACTCGACGCTCTACATCGAAGAGGCGATCGACCTGGTCAGGAACAACCTGCTGATCGGCGCAGCCCTCGCGACCCTGGTCCTGCTCTTCTTCCTGCGCAGCCCGCGCGCGGTGCTGGTGCTGTTCTTCTCGATCCCGATCTCGATCGTCACCACCTTCGCGTTCATCTACTACTTCGGCCGCAGCCTGAACATCATCTCGCTAGCCGGGCTCACCTTCGCCACCGGCATGGTGCTGGACAGTGCCATCGTGGTGGTCGAGAACATCTTCCGGCACCGCGAGCTGGGCAAAGGCCCGTACCGCGCCGCGTACGACGGAGCCGCCGAAGTGTGGGGCGCAATCCTGGCCTCGACGCTCACCACCCTGGCGGTGTTCATCCCGATCATCCTGATCGAGGATGAGGCGGGCCAGATCTTCCGCGACATCGCCATCGCCATCTCGATCGCGGTCGCCCTCTCGCTGCTGGTCGCGATCACGGTGATCCCGATGCTGACGGCGCGCCTGCTGCCCCCAGCGGGCGCCGGCTCGGGAACGGGCCCCGGCGTGCACCGCGTGAGCAATGCGTTGGTCGGCGTGCTGCGCTGGATCATCGCGCAGCGCTGGCGGCAGCTCGCCGTGGTCTGCGTGTTCCTGGTGGGCGCCGGAGTGGTCGGCTACGCCCTGATCGAAAGGCCCGACTACCTGCCCAAGGGCAACCGCAACATCGTCTTCATCAGCCTGCGCACCCCACCCGGCTACAACATCACCCAGAACGAGCGGCTGGTGCGCTTCGTCGAGGAAACCGTACTGCCGCGGCCCGAAGTGTTCCGCATGTTCTCGGTGGTGCGGCAGACAGGCGCGTTCCTGGGCGCCGTTCTGAAGGATGAGTACAAGGAGAAGCGCCAGATCCTGGCCTTCATCGACGACCTCAGGCCGCAGCTCGATCGCCTGCCGGGCGCCCACGTCTCCATTTACCAGCCCGCGCTGATCCGCAGCGGCGGGATCGGTCGCGCCCCCCTCCAGGTGCTCGTGCAGGGCGACGACCTGACCACCCTGGCGCGTCTCTCAGACGAGGCCGCCGGACAGGTCGAGACGGTGCCCGGCGTGAAGAACGTGAACCCGAGCTTCGAGCTGGGCATGCCCGAGTACATGGTCGAAGTGAACCGGGTGCGCGCCGCCGAGCTCGGTTTGTCGGTTCAAGAGGTCGGAGCGGTCGTAGAAACGTCCGTGAACGGAATCCTGGCTGGCACTTTCGACGACGGCGGGCGCGAAATCAAACTGCGCGTGCGGGTGCCCCGGGAAGAAGGGGGTAGCGCCGACGCATTGCGCCGCACCGTACTGTTCACGCCCACGGGCCAGATCGTGCAGCTCGGCGACCTGGCCGACATCAAGTCCCGCCGAGGACCGACGCGCATCGAGCACACCGACATGGACCGCTCGCTCGCGTTGTTCGTTCAGACCGAGGAGACGATTGCACTCGGCGAGATGATCGTCCGCATCGACGAAGCGCTGGACCCGGTTCGCGCGGGCCTGCCACTCGGCTACAGCCTGCGGCTCTCCGGACAGGCGGACGACCTGGACCGCATGCTGAGTGCCTTCATGCCGTCGCTAATCCTGGCGCTGATCATCACCTACCTGCTGCTCGCCTCGCTCTTCGAATCGTTCGTGATGCCGGCCGTGATCTTCTTCAGCGTCCCCTTTGCGGCCAGTGGCGGCATCGTCGCCCTGTCGCTCTTGCAGAAGTTGGACCCGACCGTGAAGCTCGACACGATCACCATGCTCGGCTTCGTGATCCTGCTCGGCGTCGTCGTGAACAACGCGATCCTGCTGGTCCACCAGGCATTGCGACGCCTCGAGGAGGGGGAGAGCGAAGACCAGGCCGTGCTCTCCGCGGTGGCGACGCGTGTCCGGCCGATCCTGATGACCATGATCACGACTGTGTTCGGCATGTCGCCGCTGGTCTTCGCGACGGGCTCCGGATCGGAGCTGTACCGCGGGCTCGGAGCGATCCTGGTCGGCGGACTGGCCATCTCCACGCTCTTCACGCTGATTCTGGTGCCGACCGTGCTGGCCCTCGCCATTCACCGCCGTCCGGCCACCGCGATCGCACCCGAGGCGATCCGCGGCGGTCGCTAGCGGACCTCCGCTCGCCGTCTGGCCGCTCCCCCCGTTCCCGCAGGAGAGCGACTCTTCCTGGAGTCGCTCTCCGTCGCGGCAAGGCGAACTCCGCTCGCCGTTAGGCCGCTCCCCCCGTTCTCGTAGGAGAGCGACTCTTCCTGGAGTCGCTCTCCGTCGCGGCAAGGCGAGCTCTGCTCGCCGTTAGGCCGCCAAGGCTAGAACAGCCGGAGCTGGCGCGGCTCGCGCGGCGTCTCCGGCCGGCACAGGTTGCTCACCTGGAGCCGCAGACGGCGCACCTGGCGCACGCCGGCCTGGGTGCGGCCGAGCAACTGCAGCGCGACCTCCGCGATCTCCGGCGAGCGCGAGACCGGGACCTCGAGCGTCTGCGTGCGCGTCATGCGCTCGCCGTCGATGAAGCGCACGGCCACGCTCACCGTGCGGGCCGCGCGGCGCTCGCGCTGCAGCAACTCCCCGACGCGCAGCGCCAACCGGCCGATGTCCTCGCCCAGGCTGCGCAGGTCGCCGCTCGGCGCCTCGAGCGTGGTCTCGCGCGAGAGTGACTTGATCGGCGCCAGCGGCCGCAGCGGCCTCCGGTCGCCGCCGAGCGCGAGCTCGCGAAACGAGGCAGCGTTGCGGTTGCCAACCGCCGCCTCGAGTTCGGCGAGCGGCAGCGCCTGGAGGTCGCCGATGGTCCGCGCGCCGGCATCCGCCAGCTTCTCGGCAGTCACGGGGCCGAGCCCCCAGATCTCGGTCACGGGGAAGTCGGCCAGGAAGCCGCGCAGCTCTTCCTCGGTCACCAGTCGTACGCCCTCGGGTCCGGCATGGCGGCCCGCCAGGTGCGCGACGAAGCGGGTGGGCCCGAGGCCGGCGACCGCGCGCAGGCCTGTCTCTGCCTTGATCTGCACGCACAGCTCGGCGGCGAGCGCGAGCGGGTCCCGGCCCTCGGGCGCCTCCAGGTAGGTGTGTTCCAGGCCCTCGGGCTCGAGCCGCTCGCTCGCGCCGCGGAGGATCGCGCGCAGCTCGCCGGCGACCTCGCGATAGCGGCGCAGGCGCGTCGGGCGCAGCTCTGCGTCCGGGCACAGCGCGAGGGCCTCGCGCGACGCCATGCCAGGCGCGACTCCGGCGCGCCGCGCGCCCGGGCCCGCACTGGTCACCGTCCCGCCCTTGTGCGGATCGCCGCCGACGACCAGCGGCCGACCCGGCTCTGCCGGCTGATCGGCCTGCTCCACGGCCGCATAGAAGTCGGGGACCTGGACGAAGATGATCATGCAGCGCCCGTCCTTCGCCCCCAGTGCCTAAGGATACGGATCGGGTGGCGCTGGGTGAAGCTGCCAGACCCCCTCGCTGTGGTAGGCGACGCTCAGCCGGTGCAGCCAGAGCGGCCGGGCGCGGCCCGCGAGCCAGTCCTGCATCGCATCGTCGTAGTGGACGGCACCCGGGTGGCCGGACTGCCCGCCCGCCAGCCCCACCATCGGGTGGGTCAGATCGGCCAGGTCGACCGCATAGCGCACCACGGGACCGAGCGCGACCGAGCGCGTGGGCAACAGGGCGTGGTGCATGGTCCAGATCGAGTCGGCGTCGCCCGGCGCCTGAAACGGCCCACGGCCGAGGCGCCGGCCGGCCGGGGCCAGCAGCGGTCCGCCCAGGCGCTCGAGGGGATGCTCCAGACGCAGCTGGTGCACCTCGCCCCAGGCCCACTTCTTGGGATTCGAGCTCACGTTTACGCCGAGCCAGGTCCAGGTCTCGTCGAGCACGCTATCGACCAGATCGGCCGCCTCGCCGTCGCGGGTACGCTCCAGGAAACGGGCCAGCACCGCACCGGGTACGGGACCGGCCTGCGCCAGCGCCTCGGCCAGCTCGTCGTGCCCTTCGAGACGGCGCTGCATCAGCCGCTTGGTCAGGCGCTGCCGGAAGGCGTGGTACACCGATGCACCCAGCGAGTCGGTGTCCGTCCCGCCGTTCCACTCGAGCAGCATCGCGCGGATGCGCGCGCCCGATTCAGCCCGCGGGCTCGAGTTGGCCAGGATGCGGCGCAGCTCTGCGGTCGCACCGCCCGCGAGGCGCTCGCGCTGGATCGCCAGCACGTCCTCGAGCTCCAGGCGCCGCGCCTTGCGCAGGCGTGCGCGCACTCGTTCGGGGCCCAGCCCGTCGCGCCACAGCCAGGCCAGCGGGTGCGAGAAGTCGGCGTCCATCGGGTGGGTCGAAGCCACCAGGAACGGGATATCGTCGCCAAAGGCGCTGGGCAGCTCCTTGAAGGGGATGAAGCCGCGCCAGTCGTAGTAGCGCGTGCGGCCCGGCACGGGCAGGAACTCGGTGGGGATCGTGCGGATCGGCAGGTGTCCCGCGACCTGCAAGCCGATGTTTCCGTCTACGTCGGCGTACAGGAAGGTCGACGCCGGAGCCGGGTAGCGCGCAAGCGCCTCGCGGAACTCGTTCCAGTTCTGGGCCGACTGGATGGCGAGCAGCGCGCGGATGCCGCTGCGCTCCGCCTGGCCGGTCCAACGCAGCGTCCAATTGGCCGCGGCCGGCGAGTCGGGCAGCACGGGGCCGAGCAGCGGCCCGTGCCGGGTGCTGCGCACCGCGATGCGCTCCGGCTCGCGGTAGCGCACGGCGATCTCTTCGTCGCGCAAATCGAGGTCGAGCCAGCGGCCGTTGCGGTCGTACTTGGTGGCGTCGGTCGGGTGCAGCGTCTCGTCGAACAAGTCCGAGGTCGAAGCGTGCAGCGCCACCTGGCCAAAGGCCAGCCGCCGGTTCGCGCCCATCCAGAACACTGGGATCCCCGGCCAGGTGTCGCCCGCCAACTCCTGACCCGGTGTGCGCAGGTGCGCCAGGTACGCGAGCGGCGGGATCTGGAACTCGAGATGCGAGTCGTTCGCGAACAGCGGTTGGCCACTCGCAGTGCGCGACCCGCCTACCAAAAAGCCGAGACTCCCGACCGGGCCGTTCAACCCCGGCCCGCCCGCAAAGCGGTCCGCCACGCGGCCCAGGCCGAGCAGCCCGCCGACCAGCTGCGGTTCGGTCCGGATCTGCCGGGGAGGAAAGAAGTCGCGGGCGGCCGTCGAGCCAATGTCGTCGAGCAGGCGCTGGAGCAGCAGGCTCACGCCGAGCGTACGCGACAGCATCCAGCTGCGCATCCGCACCAGCGCGAGCGTATCGGCCGCCGACCAGTCCTGGATCTCGTAGGCGAGCCAGCGCAGCTCGAACGGCTGGTCCGCGCGCAAGGCGCGCACTTCGGCGAGCCAGGCGTTCACGCCGCGCGCATAGGCCTCCAGCAGGCCGCGCGTACTCCGGGGCAGCGACTCGAGTTCGGCCTCGGCCGCCTCGCCCAGACCGAGGGTGCGCGCCAGGCGATCCTGGTCGAGCGTGCTGGCCCCGAACACCTGCGACAGGGTGCCGCGTGCGTGGCGGCGCAGCAGGTCCATCTGCCACAGCCGGTCCTGGGCGTGCGCAAAGCCCAGCCCACTGAACGCGTCCTCGAGCGAGCCGGCCTCCACGTGCGGGATGCCGAAGGGATCGCGCTCGATCCGCAGCGGACCGTCGAGCCCCGCGACCGCCAGCTCGCCGGAGTGAGCCGGCGTCGCGCGCTGCGCGATCACGAACACGCCCACGGCTGCGGACGCGGCCACGACCCCCGCACCGAGCAGCACCAGCAGGGCCACGCGCAGTGCGACGCTCCTCACGCGCTCGGGGCGTCCGTCGGGGTGCCTTCCAGAACGACCTGTGCCACGGCATGGGTGCGAGTCAGCGACGCGCCGAGCCAGGCGCGCCCGAAGCAGCGCTCGTGCGCGATCTCCAGGGCGCGTCCCT
>CAXMNF010000242.1:0-2660 GCA_964194645.1 uncultured Gammaproteobacteria bacterium | reverse complement strand
GCACAGCCCGGCGCAGCCGGACAGCTCTCGACGCTCGGCGCGCAGCTCTTCGACGCGCGGGCGCTCTCGCTGCCCGTCGGCGAGCTGACGCTCAGCCATCTCTCGTCGGGAGCCGGACCCGAGGCGCGCCGCGACCTGGCGCGCGCGGTCGTGGAGGGTCTGGCCTACGCGCTGCGCGCGAACCTGGAGCCGCTGCTGGCAGCCAGCGGCCACGCACCCGCGACCTTGCGACTCGGCGGCGGGCTGGCCCGCAGCCCGCGCTTCGCCGCGCTGCTCGCGAACGTGTCGGGCCTTCCGGTCGCGGCCAGCCGCACGCCCGAGACGAGCGCGCTCGGTGCCGCGGCCTGCGCAGGCGTAGCGTCCCGCGTGCTCGACGACCTGGCCTCCGGCGCGCGCCGATTGGCCGGTGACGCTCGCATTTTCGAACCCGACCCCGAGCTGCGCAGCCGCTACGAGACGCTCTACGCGCAGTGGCGAAGCCTGCACGACGCGCAGGCTCCGGCCCGCGAACTGGCACAGGGCCTGGCCATCCAGGGCATGCTGCAGCGCTCGGCGCGCGCGGCCGAGGTGCCGGCCGAGCAGCCGCGTCCGCGCATCCTGGTGACCGCCGCGATGGACGATGAGGCACTCGAGGCCCTGCGCGCGCTGGGCGAGGTCGACTACCAGAGTTTCCGCGAGCGCATGCGGCTCTTGTCCGGGGACGCGCTGGTCGAGGCGCTCCAGGACGTGCAGGTGCTGATCACCGAGGTCGACGTGGTGGACCTGGACGCGGTACGCCGCAGTCCCGCGCTGCGCGTGGTGGCGAGCTGCCGGGGCGACGCGGTGAACGTGGATGTCCCGGCCATGACGGCGCTCGGCGTGCCGGTGTTGAACGCACCGGGCCGCAACGCCGACGCGGTCGCGGACCTGACGGTGGCCTACCTGTTGATGCTCGCGCGCAAGCTGCCGCACGCCGCGGAGTTCCTGCGCGAGCCGGGCATCGAGCCGGGCGACATGGGCAAGATGGGCCAGGCGTTCGGCGCGCTGCAGGGCCGGGAGCTGTGGCGCAAGCAGATCGGACTGGTGGGCCTCGGAGCCGTCGGCCGCAAGGTGGCCGAACGACTGAGCGGCTTCGGCGCGCAGGTGCTCGCCTTCGATCCCTTCGTCGACGCCGAGCAGGCCAGCCTGGCAGGGGCCGAGGCGCTGCCGCTCGAGACCTTGCTGGCGCGCAGTGACTTCGTGAGTCTGCACGCGCCGGTCCGCGAGGAGACGCGCGGTCTGATCGGCGCGGCCGAACTGGCCCGCATGAAGCCGGGCGCATTCCTCGTGAACACCGCGCGCGCCGCGCTGCTGGACGAAGTCGCCCTGCTCGAGTCCCTGAAGGGCGGGGCGCTGGCCGGGGCGGCGCTCGACGTCTTCTCGGTCGAGCCACCCGGCTCGGACCACCCGCTGCTCGCCCTGCCGAACGTGATCGCCACGCCCCACGTCGCCGGAAACACCGTCGAGGTGGCCAGCCACCAGGGACGCATCATCGCCGACGACCTGGCGCGGCTGCTGGCCGGCACGCCGCCCCTGTACGCGCTGAACCCCGAGGTGCTCGAGGGCTTCCGCCTGGATCGCGCGCGCCCCCAGCCGGATGCGGCACGCCTCGAGGCACTCGCTGCCGCGCCCGGCCCGGCCGTATCCGATTTGCAGCGCCAGGCGCAGCCACGCGCCGCAGCCACAGCCGCGCAGGCGCCGCACTCGGACCTGCCGCGCGAGCTGATCGAGCGGGTGGAACGGCTGATGCGCGCCTTCACGACACGCGTCGCGGACGACGCGGCTCTGCGCAGCTTCGCCGAGGGCCGCGATGTCACGCTGCACTTCGTGCTCACTGACTTGCCCTGCGCGTGCTGGTTCCGCCTGCGCGACGGCGCGGTCGCGGCCGGCACGGACGAACCGGACGGCGAGGCCGAAGTCCAGCTGAAGATGCGTGCGTACATCTTCGACGGGATGTTCACCGGCAGCGTGAACGCCATGGAAAAGGCCATGAGTGGCGAACTCTCGTTCACCGGCGACGCCGGCAAGGCGATGACCCTGCAGCAGATCCAGCGCGACCTGAATCGCTTGTACCGGGCTGCGCGCGCCGAGGTCGGCGACCCCGGAGATCTGGAATCACTGCCGGCGCCGGGCGAAGCGGCGGCCGTGCAGGCCCGCGCACTCGGCGCGCACGACGTGCGCGAGGAACTCGTCACCGTGGTGAACGAGCTCTACGCCACGCAGCTGATCACCGCGACGGGAGGTAACGTGAGCGCGCGTGTTCCCGGCGAGGACGCACTCTGGATCACCCCGAGCCAGCTGTTCAAGGGCGACCTGCGCCCCGAGATCCTGGTGCGCATCGACGCCCGCACGGGAAAGCCGCTCGATCCCGGCGCGCGCTCTCCGTCCAGCGAATCGCTGATGCACTGCGCGGCCTATCGAGCGCGGCGCGACGCCCAGGCCGTGATCCACGCGCACGCGCCGCACGCCACGATCCTGGTCAACTCGGGGCTGCCCTTCCTGCCGATCTCGACCGAGGCCGCGTTCTTCGACGACCTGCCGCGCATCCCGTTCACGATGCCCGGCACGCAGGACCTGGCCGACCGGGTGGAGCAGGCGCTCGAAGCCAGCTGGGCGCTGCTGATGCAGAACCACGGCATCCT
>CAXMNF010000241.1:0-4486 GCA_964194645.1 uncultured Gammaproteobacteria bacterium | reverse complement strand
GGGAGCTCCCGTGGCCGTGATCATGACCGCGCAGAACACCTTCGAGAACGCGATCGAAGCGATGAAGCGCGGCGCCTTCGACTACGTGACCAAGCCCTTCGACCTGGCCCAGATCGAAGCGGTCGTGGCCAAGGCCCAGCGTCAGCGCGAGCTGCGCAGCGAGGTGAACAACCTGCGGCGCCGCATGGGAGAGGTGTTCCGCGGCGGCGAGGCGCTGGTCGGCACCAGCACCGCGATGGTCGAAACCTGGAAGACCATCGGCCGCGTGGCACAGAGCGAGGCCGCAGTGCTGATCCGCGGCGAAAGCGGCACGGGCAAAGAACTCGCGGCACGCGCGATCCACTACCACAGCAAGCGGCGCGACGGGCCGTTCGTGGCGGTCAACATGTCGGCCATGCCATCCGAGCTGATCGAGGCGGAGCTCTTCGGCCACGAGAAGGGCGCCTACACCGGCGCGGTCGAAGCGCGCACTGGGCGCTTCCGCGACGCCGAGGGCGGCACCCTGCTGCTCGACGAGATCGGCGACCTGCCGCTGCCGCTGCAGAGCAAGCTGCTGCGCGTGCTCCAGGAGCGCGAGGTGACCCCGGTAGGCGGCAAGGACGCGATCCCGATCAACGTGCGCATCGTGGCCGCCACGCACCAGGACCTGGAGGCGGCGATCCGCGACAAGCGCTTCCGCGAGGACCTGTACTTCCGCCTGAACGTGGTGCCGATCCGAGTCGCCCCGCTGCGCGAGAAGCTCGAGGACGTCCCGCTGCTGGTGCACCACTTCGTGGAGCGCTTCTCGGCCGAGCTCGACGTGCCCGAGCGCTGGCCCACCGAGAAGGGACTCGACCTGCTGATGCGCCAGAGCTGGCCCGGCAACGTGCGCGAGCTGGAAAACGTGATCAAGCGCGCGCTGGTGCTGGCGTCCGGCGACGTGATCGACGTGGACGACATCCAGAGCGCGACCGACCTGTCGCGCGGCAGCGAGAGCGACTGGACCGGCCAAGTGCGCCGCGAGCTGATCGAGCGGCTCGAGGCCGGCTCCTCCGAGGAGGACGGCGGACCGTACTGGGACTTCGTGCACAGACTGGAGCGCGTGATCATCGAGGAGGCCATGCGGCGCTCGGGGGGCAACCAGATCCAGGCGGCGCGAGCGCTCGGCATCAATCGCAATACGCTGCGCAAGAAGCTCGTGGAGCTTTCGATCGGCGGAGAGGCGCGGAGCGCCGGCGCTTGAGCGGCGCGCGCCTGTCGCAACTCGCCGGGCTCTATCCGCTCGCGGACGACGACCCCCGCTGGCGGCACGGACCGCGCGCTGTGCTGGCCGGCGCCTTGGCGGGCGGCGCCACCGTGCTGCAGCTGCGCCTGAAGCACAGCACGGACCGCCAGGCGCTCGAGCTGGCGCGCTGGGCCGCGCAACAGGCCCGGGCGGCGGGGGCCTTGCTGATCGTGAACGACCGCTTCGACCTGGCCGACCTGGCGGGCGCGGACGGCGTGCACCTGGGCGCGGATGATCTGGCTCCCGAGCGGCTCCCCGAGGCGCTGCGCGCGCGGCTCGTGGTCGGACTCTCCACTCACACGCTCGACCAGGTGCGCGCCAGCCGCGAGCGGCCGGTGGACTACATCGGCTTCGGGCCGCTGTTCAGCAGCAGCTCGAAGGAGTCCGACTACAGCGCGCGTGGCATCGAGATGCTGCGCCAGGCCGTAGCGGCAGCCGGGCGTCCCGTGGTGGCGATCGGCGGTATCACCGGCCAGAACCTGGAGGACGTCGCCCGCGCCGGAGCCGCGGCCGCCGCGGTGATCTCGGCGATCGCGAACGCAGTCGACCCTGCGGCCGAGACCACCCGCCTCGCTGCGGTCTTCGCGGCGGCCCGATAGAATCGCGCGCGAATGGAACGCCTCGTGCCGCTGGTGGGTGTGGCCGCCCTGATCGGACTCGGCTGGCTGGCGTCCACCAGGCGCAACCGGGTGCCCTGGCGCTCGGTCGGCATCGCCCTGGCGCTGCAGCTCGGCATCGCCCTGCTGGTCCTTCGCACCCCGTTTGGTGAGGGGCTGTTCGGGCTGCTGAACGACCTGGCGGTGACCTTCATCTCCTCCGCAGACCGCGGGATCGAGTTCCTGTTCGGGAGCTGGCCCGAGTCGGTACTCGACGCGCACGGTGAGCCCGTGCGCCTGCCCTTCGTGTTCGCGGTGCGCGTGCTGCCGGTGATCATCTTCATGTCGAGCGTGTTCTCGATCCTGTACCACGTGGGTCTGCTGCAATGGCTGGTCGAGGGGCTGGCGCGGGCGCTGCGCCGCGCCCTGCCGATCAGCGGCGCCGAGTCGCTCGGCACGATCGCGAACATCTTCCTGGGCATGACCGAGGCGCCGCTGATGGTGCGGCCCTACATCGAGGCGATGACGCGCAGCGAGCTGTTCTGCCTGATGACCGCGGGCATGGCCACGGTCGCCGGCTCGGTCCTGGTGGCGTACATGGGCTTGGTCGGGCCGGAGTACGCCGGGCACCTGATCGCGGCGAGCTTCATGTCCGCGCCGGCCGCGGTGGGCTTCGCGAAGCTCCTGGTGCCCGAGGAAGGAGTCCCCGCCACGCTCGGCGGCGCGCGCATCGACGTGCCGCGCGACACGGTCAACGTGATCGACGCGGCCGCGCGCGGCGCGCTGGACGGCGTGCACCTGGCCTTGAACGTGGGAGCCCTGCTGATCGCATTCGTCGCGCTGATCTACCTGGCGGACGCGGCCCTGGGCTTCGCAGGCGGCCTGGCCGGCTTCCCAGACCTGACCTTCGGCCGGCTGCTGGGCCTGCTGCTGGCCCCGCTCGCCTTTCTGCTCGGCGTGCCCTGGAGCGACGCCTTCGCGGTCGGTGAGATGCTCGGCGTGAAGACCGTGCTGAACGAGTTCATCGCATACCAGCAACTCGCGGAGCTGCGCGAGGTACTGGAGCCGCGCTCGATCATCATCGCGAGCTACGCGCTGTGCGGCTTCGCGAACTTCGGGTCGCTGGCGATTCTGTTGGGTGGCCTCGGCGGTATCGCCCCGAGCCGCCGTCCCGACATCGCTCGCGACGGCCTGCGCGCGATCCTCGCGGGCACGCTCGCCACCTTCTGCACCGGCGCGATCGCGGGACTGGTGCTCTAGCCGCCGCTAACAGAAGACCTCGGCGTCGAGCTCGAAGCTCGGCGTGTGCACCAGCACGAGGCTGGCCGGCTCGGGCGTGGCGTTGCGATACCGGAAGCGCTGGCCCTGCTCGACGAGGCAGAAGTCGCCGGTCTCGAGCGTGAAGTCCTCGCCGTCGAGCGAAAACGCGATCGCGCCGCGCGTCACCAGGTAGTACTTGTCGGAGCGCCGCGACCAGGACTCCGCGTGGACCGCGCCGGCGGGCACTTCGATCAGCGCAAGCGACGAGCTCTTGCCGGCGGCCTGCGTGTAATCGTAGATGGCCAGACCGCCGAACTCGATCGGCGCCACTTCCGCTCGTCGCACGCGCATCGGGCATCTCCTGGGAATCGGCGCTCGGGGAGCGATGCGCCGTCAGCCGTGCACCAGTTCCCGGGGCTCGAGGTCGATCGTCAGATAGTATCCACCGCCCGACCCGGATGGGGAGCCGGGAGACACGGACGGCTGCGGCGCGGTCCGGGCTTGGCGCGGGCCCGGACAGTCGATAGGATGGGCCGGCCCCGCTGGCATGCCCTGCGCGCCGGCGCCGCCCAGACAGGAGACCCGACCATGGCGAAGACCCCCGCACGCAGTCCCGACGAAGGCCGGATCGTGGCGGTCGCCGGGGCCACGGGCGCCGTCGGGGCGGTGCTGCTCGCCGGGCTCGAGCAGCGTGGCTTCCCGGTCGCAGAGCTGCGGCCGCTGGCGAGCGAGCGCTCCGCCGGGACCACGGTGCGCTTCCGCGGTGAGGATCTGCGGGTGGAGGTGGCGCGGCCCGAGGCGTTCGACGGGGTCGACTTCGTGTTCTTCGCCGCCACCGGCTCGCTCTCCAAGGAACTCGCGCCAGAGGTCGTGCGCCGGGGCGGCATCGCGATCGACAAGTCGAACACCTGGCGCATGCACGAAGAAGTGCCGCTGGTCGTCCCGGAGATCAACGCTGCGGCGCTCGAAAAGCACCAGGGCATCGTGGCCGGCCCGAACTGCACGACCATTCCGTTCGTGATGGTGCTGCAGGCGTTGCGCGGCGCGGCGGGCCTGCGCAGCGCGGTCGTGACCACGATGCAATCCGTGACCGGGGCCGGCCTGCCCGGCCTCGCGGACCTCGATCGGCAACTCGAGGCGACCGCCGCTGGCGAGCCCGCGCCCGCGCCTGCGATGTTCGCGGCGCAGATCGCGCACAATGTGGTGCCGCTCTGCGAGGAGTTTCGCGACGACGGCTACTCGACCGAGGAAGTGAAGCTCTTGCAAGAGACGCGCAAGATCCTCGGCGCGCCGGAGCTCCAGATCTCGATGACCTGCGTGCGCGTACCGGTGCGCGTGGGCCACTCGGCCTCGGTCCTGGTGGAGA
>CAXMNF010000240.1:0-1535 GCA_964194645.1 uncultured Gammaproteobacteria bacterium | reverse complement strand
CTCGCCCGGCACGGGCCGTGTGTCCTCCTGCGAGAAGCCGCCCAGCGCCGGCCGGCTGAGCAACCCCTGAACGCAGAGCGCCAAGGCGATGGCCCGGTCGCCGTGGCGGTCGGGATCGTGAGCTGCTTGATCGTGGTGGTGGTGATCTACCACCAGGTTGGTAGTGGTGCCCGTGGGCACGGCTGGCCGGCGACCACGGCCCACCGGGGGTAGTGGGGGTGGGGGGTGTCTCGCGAGGGGGCGGGGTGTGATGTATGGGTCCTGGCTGGTCCAAGGGTCCGGCATCCGACCTTTCGATCCCAGTCCGACTTGTGGAGGAGTTCGACCTTCCAAATTCGTTCGAGCGGCACGAGTACCACTGTTGGCGTATCAGGCAGCCGCGCGGCACCCACTAGCATTGGGAACGTCATGCTCTCGGTGTTCTCCGCGCCCAGCCGCTACGTCCAGGGGAAGGACGCCACGGAGGCCCTGGGCGAGGAGATGCGCAAGCTCGGGTTGACCGGCACCGCCCTCGTCCTGGCGGGCCGCGCCCCGGCCGAGCTGCTGAGCGAGGCGTGGACCAGGACACTCGGCGATGCCGGCATCGACCACGCGCTGTACCGCTTCGGCGGCGAGTGCTCGCGCCCCGAGGTCGACTCCGCCAAGGAGGCGGCGGTCGCGGCTTCCGCCACGGTGGTCGTCGGGGCCGGCGGCGGCAAGGTCCTCGATACGGCCAGAGCGGTGGCATCGGAGCTGGAGCTGCCGGTCGTCAACTGCCCGACGATCGCATCGAGCGACTCCCCGTGCAGCGCGCTGTCGGTCATCTACACGCCGGAGGGAGA
This sequence comes from uncultured Gammaproteobacteria bacterium, assembly GCA_964194645.1. GTDB lineage: Bacteria > Myxococcota_A > UBA9160 > SZUA-336 > SZUA-336 > CAXMNF01. The sequence continues at coordinate 714 of CAXMNF010000240.1, read as the reverse complement.
TTTCGCCGAGTACGTCTTCTACCCGCGCGACCCGGACCTTGTGCTCGTCGACACGGCAGTGGTCGCCCGCGCCCCGCTGCGGCTACTCGTCGCCGGTTTGGGAGACGCGCTGGCGACCTGGTTCGAGGCGCGCACGGTGATCGAGGCGCGCAGCCCCAACCAGCTCGGCGGCGCCACGACAATCGCGGCCGGCGCGCTGGCCGAGCTGTGCTGCGACACCCTGCTCGAGGACGGAGTCGCCGCGTGCCGCGCCGTCGAGGCACGCTCCGTGACGCCGGCGCTGGAGCGCATCGTGGAGGCGAACACGCTGCTGTCGGGCCTCGGCTTCGAGTCGGGCGGGCTCGCCGTCGCGCATTCCGTGCACAACGGGCTGACCGAGCTGCGCCAGACGCACAGCTTCCTCCACGGCGAGAAGGTGTCATTCGGGCTGCTCGTGCAGCTCGTGCTGGAGGGCAAGCCGACCGCCGAGATCGAGCGCGTCCTGAGGTTCCAGACCGACGTCGGGCTACCGGTCACGCTCGAGCAGGTCGGCGTGAAGAAGCCATCCGACGAGGACGTCGGCCAGATCGCGCAGCGCACCGTGGCCGAGGACGAGACCGCGCACCACGAGCCCTTCGAGGTGACCGCCGCCAAGGTCTTCGACGCGGTTCGCGCCGCCGACGCGATCGGCCGCGCGTGGCGCACACACGCCGGCCGTGTCTCTGCCGCGACCTG
>CAXMNF010000239.1:0-6956 GCA_964194645.1 uncultured Gammaproteobacteria bacterium | reverse complement strand
CGTGGCCCAGACCACGGACTGGTCGCTCTCGAACGCCAGTGTGATCCGCTTCCGCGGACAGCCGGCAGCCGAGTTGCGGGTCGGCTCGGGTCCGATCTACACGATCTACCCGTGCAAGGACGGGTACGTGCGCTTGATCGTGCTGTCGCCGCGCCAGTGGCAGGCGATGCGCGCCTGGCTGGGCGAGCCCGAATCCCTGCAGGAGGAGCACTGGGACGGCTTCATCGCCCGGCTCTCGATCATGGACCTCCTGCAGCCGCTCTACACCGAACACTTCGCGCAGATGAAGATGGACGAGGTGTGCGTCGAGGCGCAGAAGCGCGGCATCGTGTGCACCCCGGTGCTGCCGCCAGAACGCGTGCTCGACAACGTGCACCTGCGCTCGCGCGGTACTTTCCTCGACGCCCAGGTCGCGCCCGGCGTGGTCGGCCCCGTGGCGTCGGGCTTCTTCGAGATTGACGGCGAGCGCCAGGGCTTCCGCCGGCGCGGGCCCGCGCTCGGGGAGCACAACGCGCTGCTCGCCGAGGCTGGCTGGGATCCCCGCCCGAAGCCGGCCCTGACCACGCCGCAGCCCAGCTCGCCGTTGGCCGGCCTGCGCGTGCTCGATTTCGGGATCGGTGGGGTGGGTGTGGAGGCCGCTCGCCTGCTCGCCGTGTACGGGGCCGACGTGATCAAGGTCGAGACCCGCAGCTATCCGGACTTCATCCGCGTGATCCTGTCGAGCGAGATGTCGCCTTCGTTCGCGTCGTCGAGCCACTCCAAGCGCGGCTTCGGCGTGAACGCGAAGCAGCCCGGCGGCCTGCGCCTGTTGCACGAGCTGGTGAAGCGTTGCGACGTGATCATCGAGAACGGCTCGAACGGCATGATGGAAGAGCTCGGTGTGGGCTACGCGGCCGTGCGGAAGCTCAACCCGCGCGTGGTCATGGTCTCGAGCCAGCTGCTCGGCTCGCGCGGTGAGTGGGCCGACTGGATCGGCTACGGGCCCAGCACGCAGCCGCTCGGTGGGCTGGTGCACCTGTGGAACTACCCCGACCAGGAGTTCCCGGCGGGCGGTGCCGCGATCTTCCCCGATCATCTCGCCGGGCGGCTCTGCTCGATCGGGGCGCTGGCGGGGCTGCTGCGCCGCGAGCAGACGGGCGCGGGCTCGCACGTCGAGGTCGCGCAGATCGAGGCGGTCACCGGCCTGCTCGGCGACCTGCTGCTGAAGGCCGGTCTCGAGCCGGGCTCGGTGCGGCCGCTCGGCAACCGCAGTGAGCGCGGCGCCCCCTGGGGCGCGTATCCCTGCGCCGGCGAGCAGCACTGGTGCGTGATCAACGTGCGCGACGATGACGACTGGGCGCGCCTGCGCGACGCCCTCGGTAATCCGGGCTGGGCAACGGATCCCGCCCTGGACCGCGCTGCGGGCCGCTTCGCCGCGCACGACGCGCTCGACGCGCAGCTTGCCGAGTGGACCAGCGCGCGCGACCGACGCGAGGTCGAGCGAATCCTACAGGAGCACGGTGTGCCGGCGGGCGCGATGCTGACCGGCAGTGATCAACTCGACGACCCGCAGCTGCTGGCGCGCGGCTATCCGCGCAGCATCGAGCAGCAGGACCTGGGTCCGATCACGTTCGAGGGGCCCTGCTGGCGGGCCACGGGCATGAGCGACGTGATCATCTTCCAGGCCCCGCGCCTGGGCGAGCACACCCGCGAGATCTGCCGCGAGCTGCTCGGCAGGGGCGAAGCGGAGATCGACGGCCTGTTCGAGCAAGGCGACCTCGAGGGCCCGCTCCCGTCCTGACCGCGCGTGCTAGCGCGAGTAGGGCTCGTCGGGCTCGAAGAACTTCTGCACGGAGCGCACCATGCGCTCGCGCCGCTCTCCGGAGAGCTTCGAGCAGCAGCGGGATGCCGTAGCGGCAGCACACCGCGTGGGCACGGAGGCCGCCGGCGAGGTTCGCATCGAGCCATGCGAGCGGCTGCTCCCAGAGCGGGCGACCCACCCAGTCGGCGGCGCCCTCGGGGTCGCTCCAGCCGATCGCGTTGTTCACCAGCAGGTCCAGGCCGGCCGTTTCGCCGGCGATGCGCGCGAAGAGCGCCTCGACCTCGGCGTCGCTGCGGTGGTCGCAGCGCACCGCTACTGCGCGCCCTCCGCTCGCCTCAATGGTCTCCGCCGCGGCCTCCAGCGACCAGTCGGGGTTGCCGGTGGTCGGCGCGGCGCGCGTGCTGCGGCCCGTCAGCCAGACGGTCGCGCCGCAAGCGCCAAGCACTTCGGCGATTCCGCGTCCGACTCCGCGCGTGGCGCCCGTGACCAGAGCCACGCGGCCCTCGAGGTCCGGCGGCGACCAGCGGTCGATTGCGGCTCCTAGACCCGCAGCTCGCCGGAGCGCAGGGCGGCGAGCCGCTCGCCGGTGAGCGGCAGGTAGGCCCGCGCGCGGTCGTCGCGCAGGTAGAGCGGGTCCTTGACGACCTCGGGGTCGTAGCCCTCCTTCTGCAGGTCTACCTTGCGCAGCTTGAAGGTGACAGTCACCTCCGGCTCGGGCTGGATGCGCACGAAGACCGGCGCGGCGTAGGCCGGCAGAGAGTTGGCCGACAGTTCGTAGAAGGCGCGGCCGTCGAAGCTCGCGGGGTCGCCCAGCACGATCGCGGCCATGCCGGCGCGCCCGTCCATGCCGAGGATCTCGACGCCGTACACATTGCACAGCTCGGCTCCCGGGTACACGCCCAGTGCTTCGGCGACCTCCTGGGTCGAGACGTTCTCGCACTTCCAGCGGTAGGTATCGCCGATTCGATCGACGAAGTAGAAGTAGCCCTCGGCGTCGCTGCGCAGCAGGTCACCGGTGCGGAACCACATGTCCCCCGGCTCGATCACGTCGTGCAGGATCTTGCTTTCCGTGGCCGCCTTGGAGGTGTAGCCCTCGAAGCGGCCCTGCGCGGTGTTCGGGTCGTTGGGGATCTCGCCGAGCAGCTCGCCGACCTCGCCGGGCGCGCACTCGACGCACAGCCCCCGCTCGTCGCGCACGTGCTGGTCGCTCTCGACGTCGTAGCGCACCAGACGCGGCGCCGCGATCAGGGCAGGCGGGCGCTTGCCGACCGAGCCGACCTTGCCGTCGTAGTTCAGCATCGCGACGTTCCCCTCGGTGGCGCCGTAGAACTCCACGATCTTCGGGATCGCGAAGCGCTCCTGGAAATCCACCCAGATGTCTGGGCGCAGCCCGTTGCCGATCGCGAAGCGCAGGCGATGCCCCCGCTCTTTGTCGCCCCGCTGCTGGTTCAGCAGGTAGCGGCAGAATTCGCCGATGTACTGGAAGGCGGTCGCCTCGAAGCGGTGCACGTCGTCCCAGAAGTGACTGGCGCTGAACTTGCGGCGCAAGGCCAGGGTCCCGCCGCTGCGCAGTACCGCCATCACGCACATCGCGCCGCCCGCGCTGTGGTAGAGCGGCAGCGCGCAGTACATCACGTCGCGCCGCCCGAAGCCCGCGATCTGCGAACCGGCGCCCGTCGCGCTGAAGCGCAGGTGGCTCATCTTCGCGGCCTTCGGGAGCCCCGTGGTGCCCGAGGTGTAGATGTAGACCAGCGGGTCGCCCGCCCTGACTCCGGCGCGCAACGCCGCCGCCGGATTCGTCTCGGGCCGGCCGGCGAGCGCCCGGTCGAGGTCGTGCGCGCCCTGCGGGAGCGCGTTCGAATCATCGTCCGGATCGCGCAGCACCCACATCTCGAGTCCGGCCGGGGCGTGCGTGCCGAGCGAGGCGACGGCGGGCAGGCACTCCGAACCGACGATCAGTCGGCGGGTTCCGGCCGTGTCGATCGCGTGGGCGAGCGCCGCTCCAGACAGGTTCGTGTTGATCAGCGCCGTAGTGACGCCGAGCTTCGCGAGTCCCGCCCAGGTCGACAGGTACTCCGGGCGGTTCTGCATGAGCAGCGCCACCACGTCGCCGGCCTGCAGGCCCATGCCCTGTGCCCAATGCGCCAGCCGGTTTGCCGCGGCGTTGTACTCCTCGTAGGAGAGCTCGCGGTCTTCGAACAGCACGAAGGGCCGAGTGGCGCGGGCGCGCGCCTGCTTCTCGATCAAGTCGGCCACCGTGAAGCGCGAGTCAGGCTTGACGCGTGCCAGGGGCACTCCGTGGCGGATCATTCTGTAGAGCGTTACGGCGCGATCGAGGGCCACGTCCAGACTCCCTTCTACAGCAGCTGCTCGGCCACGAGCTGCAAGGCCTCGGGCTGGCCGGCGGCGATCAGCATGGAGTGCACGTGGCCGGACCGGCCGGCCTCGCGCCAGGCGCCGAGCCGCTCCACGATGCGCTCCTTCGGGCCGAGCAGGAACAGATCGTCCACCAGCTGGTCCGGCACCGAGGCGACCGCCGTGCCGCGGTCGCCCGACAGGAAGGCGTCCTGGATCTTCAAGGCCGCTTCTTCGTAGCCGAGGCGCTTCGCGTAGTCGTTGTAGAAGTTCTTGTCGCGCGCGCCCATGCCGCCGATGTAGAGGGCAAGGTTCATCTTGGCCGGCATGCGCGCCTTCTCGAGGTCGTCGCCGATCACCACGGTCACGGTCGGGCAGATCGCGAAGTCGTCCAGGCTCTTGCCGCCTCCAGCCTTTGCGAACCCGTCCTTCAAGTAGGGCTCGAACAGGTCGTAGCGCTCCGGGTTCATCCACAGCGGGAACACTCCGTCTGCCACCTCGGCCGCGCAGCGCAGTCCCGCGGGGCTGATCGAGGCCACGTAGATGGGCAGGCCGGGGTTCCCGTGCAGGATGCTCTTCAAGGGCTTGCCGAGTCCGGTCGTGCCCGCGCCGCTGGCCGGAATCTCGTAGTGGTAGCCGTGGTGCTCGAGCGGCGCCTCGCGCGCGAGGATCTTGCGCACGATCTCGATGTATTCCTTGGTGCGCGTGATCGGCCGGCCGTACGGCACGCCGTGCCAGCCTTCGACCACCTGCGGCCCCGAGGCGCCCAGGCCCAGGATGAAGCGCCCGCCGGACAGGTGGTCCAGGCTGATCGCCGTCATCGCGGCCATGGCTGGCGTGCGCGCCGGCATCTGCATGATCGCGGTGCCGGCCTTGATCTTGCTGGTGTTCGCCAGGATCCAGGTGACGGCGCTCACCGCGTCGTTCCCGTAGGCCTCGGCGGTCCAGGTCGAGTCGTAACCGAGCGACTCTGCCTGATGGATCAGGTCGAGGTTGATCTTCAATTCCTTGCCGAAGGCGGCGGCCAGCACTCCGAGCTTCATGCGCTTCTCCCGCGTGGGTCCAGGGCCGGACTCTACCACCCTCCGCGGGGGGCCAGGGGTAGAATGCCGGCTCGATCCCTGCGTTGGAGGCGCCATGACCAGCCCCGTCCTGCGCGAGCGGCACGACCGGGTGCTGCTCGTGACCCTGAATCGGCCCGAGAGGAAGAACGCGTTCAACGACCCCCAGTGGGACGGCCTGCGCGACGCTCTCGACGAGGCGCGGCTCGACGACTCGATCGCCGTCGCGGTGCTGACCGGCGCGGGCCGCGACTTCTCCTCGGGGCAAGATCTGTCCGCCTTCGGCGAGGCGCGGGAGCCTCGCGAGGACGGCCAGCCGAATGGCTTCGCCGGCTGCATCGATGCGCTGTTCCGCTTCGACAAGCCGCTACTCGCCGCGGCGCGCGGCGTGGGTGTCGGGGGAGGGGCGACCCTGCTGTTCGGCTGTGACATCGTCTACGTCGGCGAGAGCGTGCGCCTGCGCCTGCCCTTCGTGTCGCTCGGGCTCGTGCCGGAGATCGCCAGCAGCTACTTGCTCGCGGCCAACATCGGCCGGCAACGCGCCGCCGAGCTGTTCTACAGCGCCGAGTGGATCGACGCGGCGCGTGCCCTCGAGGTGGGGATCGCCGCGCGCGTGCTGCCGGACGACGCGCTGCTCGAGGCCGCGCTGGCCAAGGCCGCCGAGATCGCGAAGCATCCGGTGGGCTCGCTGCGCGCCACCAAGCACACCCTGATGGTCGCGCACCGCGAGGGTGTGAAGGCCGCGCGCGCCGCCGAGGACGCGGGCATGAGCCAACAGGCGGGCTCGCCCGAGAACGTCGAGGCGATCCGCGCCTTCATCGAGAAGCGCGAGCCGGACTTCCGGAGCGTGGGCTCGTAGAGCGCAATCGCGCTTCTCTCTCGCTCAGACGGGCAGGCAGCGCCGTCAGGGTAGGCAGTGCCGTGCGCGCAGCGCCTGCTCGGCTCCCGGGACGCCGTGCACCTGCACGGCGTGCAAGCCGGCGCTGCGCGCGCCCTCGACGTTCAGCGAGTTGTCGTCCAGGAACAGCACGCGTTCCGGAGCACAGTCGAGGGCTAGCAGTACCCGCTCGAAAGCCTCGCGATCCGGCTTGAGCGCACCGAGCTCGTGTGACGCGAAGTGCTGGTGGAAGGCGTCGCCCAGGCCCATGTCTGCTACGAAGCGCGGCCAGTGCAGCACGTTCGTGTTCGAGAAGCAGGCCAGGTGGAAGTGCGGCGCCAGGGTCGCCAGCAGCTCGAGCGCGCCCGGAAACGGGCCGGTGGGCCAGCGTTCGAACTCGGCCAGGAAGGTCTCGGCGGCAACCGGCAGATCGAACTCGCGCACCACCTCGCGCCCGAACTCCTCGACCGTGGCGCGCCCGCTCTCGAAGCGCCGCACCGCGTCCGAGAGCAGCCAGCGCTGCCAGCTGGTCTCCTCGTCGTGTCCGGTCCAGCGCGTCCACACCGGCAGCCCGGCGACTTCGACGATCACGCCGCCGAGGTCGAAGAGCAATACGTCGTAAGGGGACGGGCTCGCCATGGCCGAGTCTAACGCAACCCCCGAGCGCCCAGCCGGTTCCACCCTTCGGACGGGCCCTCGAGGGGCGCAGAGGAGAAGGACACATGCAGGCCATCGGCAGGATCGGGATCTGGACCGCCGCGCTGCTCGCGGGCGTGGCGCTTTCGAGCGGCGTGGCTCTGGCGGAAGAGCGCGGTCACTATCGCGGCGATCGCACCGAGCGGCGCCTGGACCACCGGGGCGA
>CAXMNF010000238.1:0-3396 GCA_964194645.1 uncultured Gammaproteobacteria bacterium | reverse complement strand
CTGGAGCGGCTCTACGGCGTGCTGGACCGGCGCCTCGAGGGACGCGAGCACCTGTGCGGCGCCTTCTCGATCGCCGACATCGCGTCCTGGCCGTGGATCCTGACCTACAAGCAGCAGGGACTCGACCTCGACGGCTGGCCGAACCTGCGCCGCTGGTACGACGCGCTGAAGCAGCGTCCCGCCCTGCGCCGCGGCTACGACCTGGGGCGCGACCTCAAGAAGAAGGTCTTCGAGGGCCCCGACCCCGAGGCCCGCAAGGTGCTCTTCGGGCAGGACGCCCCAGGCTAGAGCCAGCAGCGAGCTCCGCTCCCCCCGTTCCCGTAGGAGAGCGACTCCTCCTGGAGTCGTTCTCCGTCGCGGCAAGGCGAGCTCCGCTCGCCGTTAGGCCGCTCCCCCCGTTCCCGCAGGAGAGCGACTCTTCCCGGAGTCGCTCTCCGTCGCGGCAAGGCGAGCTTCGCTCGCCGTTAGGCCGCTAGGCTAGCCCAGCTCGTCCGCCCTGCGCACGACCCGGCCCACGATCCCGTACTCACGCGCCTCTTCCGCGCTCATCCAGAAGTTCCGGTCCGTGTCCTTCTCGACCTTCTCGAGCGGCTGGCCGGTCCGCTCGGCGATCACCTGGTTCAGGCGCTTTCGCATCTTCACGATCTGGCGCGCCTCGATGCCGATGTCCACGGCCTGGGCGTGTGCGCCACCCGCGGGCTGGTGCAGCATGAAGCGCGTGTTGGGCAGGGCGAAGCGCCGCTCGCGAGGCGGAGCCAGGAAGATATGCGCCCCGGCGCTGGCCACCCAGCCCGTACCGAGCACCTGCACCGGCGCGGCCACGAAGTCGATCATGTCGTAGATGGTGTCCGCTGCCTCGACGTGGCCTCCCTGGGAGTTGATGACCAGGGTGATCGGCTTGTCGGCCAGGGCCGACATCGCGACCAGCTTCTCCGACACCTCGCGCGCGACGCCCTGATTGATCTCGCCGAACAGGAAGATCTGCCGCGCCTCGAAGATGGTTTCGTCGAGCTTGGCCTGGAAGGCCAAGTGGCGCAGGGCACCGGAGTCGTCGCTCATCGCGTCTCCTTTCGCGGCCTGGAGATTAGCGTTTCCGGGCGCCCGAAACCGGCGGCGGGCTATGATCCGCGGCCACGTTGAGCGAGTCCACCACCAGACCGGCACCGGCGGCGCGGCCCGAGCTGGCCGCGCGCCTGGCGCTGCCCTTCGCCGCGCCGCGCCCGGGCCAGGACGTGATGCTGCGCGACGTGGCGGACGCCTTCGACTCCGGCCTGCGGCTGCTCTGCTCGGCGCCGACCGGCATCGGCAAGACGGCGGCCGCGCTCTTCCCGGCCCTGCGGCTCGCCCTGCGCGAGGGGCTGCGCGTGTTCTTTGCGACGGCGAAGAACTCGCAGCAGGAGCTGGCGCTCGACACCCTGCGCCGGCTGATTCCGCCGAAGAGCGGGGGCTGCGCCGTGCAGATCGTCGCCAAGGAGCGCAGCTGTCCGCTCGACGGGCGCCGCTGTCGGGAGCCGCGTTGCGCCTACCAGGATCGCTTCGCCGAGCGGCTCGCCGAGAGCCTCCTGCTCGAGCGGCTCGAGGGGCGCGGCGTGGTGGCCGGCGCCAGCGTGCGCGAGCAGGCGCTGGCACTCGAGCTGTGCCCGTTCGAGACCTCGCTGGCGCTCGCGGAGCGCGCGCACGTGGTGGTCTCAGACTTCAACTACGTGTTCGAACCGAACGTCTACCTGCGCCGCTTCTTCGACGCGCCGCATGATTGTGACCTGCTGATCGTAGACGAGGCGCACAACCTGCCCGCGCGCGCCGTCGGCTACCACTCGCCGGAACTCGAGATCGGCGCGCTCGAACAGGCCGCGGCGGCCGCGCTCGCCGCGGGCGGAAGCGCAGCGCGCGCGGCGGGCGTCGCCCTGTCGGCTCTCGTGGATGCTTGCCACGACACGGTGGCGCGCCTGGTCGGGGAGCGCGATGCCCCCGCCCCCTGGGTCGAGGCGCCAGAACGCACCCTGCTCGAGCCGCTGGGCGAACGCATCGAGGACGCCGGAGCCGGCTATCGCGCGTTCCTGGCGGCGGGCGGCAAGCCCCCGCCGGGCCTCTCGGCCGCTCCGGGGGTCCGTGCCGGTCGCGACCCGCTGCGCGCCGTGCTCTTTGCAGCGCGCGACTTCTGTCGGGCGGGCACCGGCGATCCCGAGCGCTTCACCGCGATCTGGTCGCCGGAGCGCGCGAAGGTGCTCTGTCTGGATCCCGCGCCTGAATTGCGCGCGCGCCTGAGCGGCTTCCACGCCGCCCTGCTGATGAGCGCGACGCTCACTCCGTTCGAATTTCACCAGCGGCGTCTGGGCGCGGACGGGCCCGCGGCGCTGACCCTGGATCTTCCCTCCCCGTTCCCGCGCGAGCGGCGGCTGCTCGCATCGGTCTCGAGCGTAGACACGACCTTCCGGCGGCGCGCCGAGGACGCGCCGCGCATCGCGCAGCTGATCGAGGAGACGGTCGCGCTGCGCACCGGCAACTACCTGGCGTTCTTCTCGAGCTTCGCGTACCGCGACCAGGTCGTGGCTCACCTGGGACGCGGTTCGCAGCGCGTCCTGCTGCAGATCCCGGGCATGCCGGCGGAGAGCGCGCTCGGGCTGCTGCGCGACAACCCGGGGGAGACGCGCATCCTGTGCGCAGTGCACGGCGGCATCTTCGCCGAGGGCGTCGACTACCCTGGAGACATGGCGATCGGCGTGTTCGTCGTAGGTCCCGGCCTGCCCGCGGTATCGCCCGAGCAGGAGCTGGTGCGCAGCTACTACGAGACCCGCCTGGGCGCCGGGTTCGAGTACGCCTACGTGAACCCCGGCCTGGAGCGCGTGGTGCAGGCGGGCGGACGGGCGATCCGCACGCCGGACGACCGCGCCTTCGTACTGCTGCTCGGCCGCCGCTTCTCGGAGCCGCTGTACCGCGACAGGCTCCCGGCCTACTGGCGCGAGGAGCTGATCGACAGCGACGACCCGGTCCCACTGGTCCGCGCGTTCTGGCAGAGCGCTGATGTCGCTGCGCAATCTTGACTTGTCCGTACAGATTCATATGCTGAGCGCTCGCGCCCCCGGGGCGCCGAGGAGAGACGATGAGCCTTGATCCCCAGACGCGCGAGCGGATCGACCAGCTGGTGGCTTCCGAGCCGGTCTTCCTGTTCATGAAGGGCAACCCCGAGGCGCCGCAGTGCGGCTTCTCTGCGCAAGTGGTGTCGATCCTGGGCAAGCTCGTGCCCGCCTACGGGACCTTCGACGTGCTGCAGGATCCGGATGTGCGCGACGGCATCAAGGAATACTCGGACTGGCCGACCATCCCCCAGCTCTACATCGCGGGGGAGTTCGTGGGCGGCTGCGACATCATCCAGGAGATGTACGCCAGCGGCGAGCT
>CAXMNF010000237.1:0-4277 GCA_964194645.1 uncultured Gammaproteobacteria bacterium | reverse complement strand
GCGCGCGCGATCGCGCGCTCGGCGTCGTCCAGCGTGGCCAGGACTTCGCCCACCCCCGCCTCGGACGCCTCGCCGAAGCTGCCGAGGCGACCCCCCGCCCCGAGCGCGGACTGCAGGGGGCTCCCGTTCGGCGTGAGCAGGCCGGTGCGCGCGTACAGCGAGCCGAGCGCCTCGAGCGCAGCACCCAGCTCGGAGGCCGCGTCGCCGAACAGGAAGTGGTCGACGAGCGGCGCGAGCTCCAGCGCCTGGTTCGTCGCCCGGCACCAGGCCTGGGCCGCGCCGAACGCGAGCGGCGGCAGACTCACCGAGAGCGGCTGCAGGTGCCCGTTGTCGCCCCAGTCCGTGATCATGAAACCGCTGGCGCCGCGCTCGAGCCCGACATTCGCCGCATCGCTCAGGTTGCCAAGGGCGTTGGGCAGCCGACCCAGCAGGGAGTTCCAGCCCGAGGTGCCAGGACACACCCAGAACGGCAGACCGCTCTCGGCGAACGCGCCGACCTGTCCGGCGAAGCCCGCCAGGACTCGAGGCGTGACGCCGAACTCGGCGAGGCGTTCGAGGAACGCAGGGGGGATTGCATCGGGCTCAACCGGTGCCTCGTAGTGCCAGGCCAGCGCGACCGTGCCGTCGCGCGGCAGCTCGGAGACCAGCTCGCCGTGGCTGCGCAGGATGTCGCCCCAGAACAACACCTCGCAGCCCTGAGCGTGCAGCATCTCGAGGATCCCGACCAGGAACTCCAGGTACACGCGCGCACGGCCACGCGCCTCGACCGCCGCACGGCTGCGGCCGCGGCCGAGCTCCCAGGTTTCATCGCAGCCGACGTTCACGCGCCGGCTCGTGAAGTTCGGCAGGACCTCGCGCCAGAGCGACGCCACGAAGTCCAGACTCTCAGCGCCGGGAGTGAGCACGCCGGGGGGCATGCGGCGGCCGTCGTCGGTCTGCCAGCCGTCGGGTGTTTCGGCCAGGTGGCGGTACGGCTCGTGCGCCAGCCAGCGCTCCATGTGCCCGAAACTCTGCTGGTTCGCCGAGAGCTCGATGCCACGCTCCCGGCACCGCTCGTCGAGCCAGCGCAGGTCGTCGGACGTGAGCGGCGATGCGTCGCGCCAGACGCGCTCGTGGTCGCGGTACGCGAAGGTGTGCTCGGTGTACAGCTCCAGGTGGTTCAAGCGCAGCAGGTCCAGCAGGCCGACCATGCGCTCCAGGGTCTCGCGTGTGGGTACCCGGTCGCGGCTCACGTCGAGCATGTAGCCGCGCACCGGAAAGTCCGGCCAGTCGCGGATGCGCAGGGTCGGCAGTCGCGCGCCGGACTGGTCCACGATCTGCGCGAGCGTGGCCTGTGCGTAGCGCAACCCAGCCGGGTCGGCGTGCTCGATGCGCACGCCGTCCGTCGCGATCTCCAGGCGATAGCCCTGCACGGGCAGGCCCGCGTCGTGCCGCACGCGCGCGGCCGCCGGATCGACGGCGACCCGCTCGCCACCGAGAGCAAGCTCACGGGGAGCAGGCAGCAGGAGCGGCGGCTCGCTCACGCCTCGAGGTGCTCGGCAAACACGCGGATCGCTTCGGCCAGGCTGCGGCTGCGGTCCAGCGTCTCGCGCGTCTCGGCGGCGAGAGGCGTGGCGTCCATGATGCGGAAGATCCGCTCGGCCCCTTCGTGGAACTGGCCGGTGACGCCGGCTGCTGCGAAGCAGGCGGCGATCTCCTGCATCTCACCGATCCAGCGCCCGGCGTCGGCCGGCAGAGAGGGCAGCACGCCCATGCGCGCGAAGGCCTCCGCCTGGCTCTCGCGCAGCTCGCGCTCCAGCTCGTCTGCGAGTCCGAGACGCTGCGCCGTGATCAACACGGCAGCGTGCAGGGTCATTGTTCCCTTGGTGAGCCCGGCGTAGACCATCTTCAGCCCGGACGCGCTCCCGATGGCCGGGCCGATCGCGCGCGCGTCGATTGCGCCGGCTTCGCTCTCGCCGAACAGGCTGGCCAGCTCGTCGGCGCCCGGGCCAGACAGGTAGAGACGCGTGGCCGGTCCGCCGGCGCGCGGCGGTCCACCGATGATGCCGCCGTCCACGAAGCGCGCGCCGGCCTCCGCGATCAGACGCTGCAACTCCTTCGCGGTGTCGGGTGCGATCGCGTTCGCGTCGACGAACACGGGCGTGCGGCCGGTACGCAGCAGGGCGGCGGCGCAGTCGCGGGCAAAGCCGCGCGCCGCGGAGGGCGGCAGCACCGAGAGGATCAGATCGGCGGCCTGCGCCAGGCCGTCGAGGTCGCCGGCATCTTCGAGCCCCGCGCGCTCGGCGCGCGAGCGCGTGGCATCGCTGCGCCCGGCCAGCGCCGTCACCACCCGGTAGCCGCGGGCGCGCAGTACCGCGCCCAGCCGGTGGCCCATGTCTCCCGCACTCTGCAGCGCAATCGTCTCGATCATCTGGCGCCCCTCCACAGGACGCGGGCGAGTCTATATGCTTCGCGCCCGGCCAGACGAGGAGCCAGACCCATGAGCGCCGACGAGAGCTTCATCGAGCGGATCACCCACTGGCAGGCGAGTGCCATGCAGGCGACCGGCGCCTGGGCGGAGCGGCGGCGGCTGGCCGCGGCGATGCGCGCCGTGATCGATCGGCTGGTGCAGATCGACGCCCCGGAGCGGGAGCTCGCCGCAGCGGCCGACGCGCTGGAGCGCTACGCCGAACGCCTGGCCGAGCACCCGAAGAGCCACCGCTACGAGACCTGGGCCGAGACCTCCCCGGCCGGCGACGCGGGCGCCTTCTTCGACCAGAGCCCCCTGATCGGCCTGGCGAACCCGCTGGCGCCGCCGATCCGAGTCGAGGCGGACGCCGACGGCAAGCGTGTGCACGGCCACGTCACCTTCGGCGCGGCGTACGAGGGACCGCCGGGCTGCGTGCACGGGGGCGTGGTGGCCGCCGCCTTCGACGAAGTGCTGGGCTTCGCGAATTCGCTGTCGGGCAGCCCGGGCATGACCGGGACGCTCACCGTGCGCTACCGCCTGCCGACCCCACTGCACACGCCTCTGCGTTTCGAGGCGCGCTTCGACCGCGCGGAAGGCCGCAAGATCTTCACGTCTGGCGAGGTCTTCGCGGGGGACGCGCGCACCGCCGAGGCGGAAGGAATCTTCATCTCGGTCGGCCGCGAGAAGTTCCGCGCGCTCTACGAAGAGCGCCAGCGCCGCGAGCCAAGCTAGCACGCCGACCTCGCGGCGGGCTCGGCACTGGCTACCGCAACGCCCTGCAGCGACCGTCAGTGGGGGATCGTGAATCTCCAGTGGGTCCAAGTCTTCGCGGTGGGGGCGCGCGGGTATCGGCTTCGGGCTGAGCCCGGCGGATGACTACTTCCAACCATACGCGCTGGCCAACCCTCTGACGGCGTTTTCGAACCTGGCCATCACCCCAGCCGTTCTGCTCGTTCTCGACCCCTCCCGGAACCCGAATGACGACCTGCTTGCGATCTGCGGCCTGCGTGTGCGCCTAGTCCTTTGCTCGGCGCGACTGCGGCCGCCGGCGCCTTTGCTCAATCGGGTGGGATCGTTCTATACTGGGGCCGACCCTTTGAGAGAGAAGACCTCCAAACAGTATACGAGGGAACTTCATGAGCAAAGCGGACGTTTCGAAAGCGCTGCGCGCGGTGGTGGCGCTCTGCCTCGTATTTGTTTTCAGCGGGTGTCTGGGACCCAATAACGCTACCGCGAGACTCGCCCGGTTCAACCACGACATCGACAACCGATGGGCCAGGCAGGGCACGTTCATTGTGTTGTTGCCGGGCTATCTGGTCTTCAGCGTGGGCGACAACTTCGTCTTCAATCCGATCTTTTGGTTTACCGGCAGCAACCCGGTCGATCCCCCGCAGAACGACTCCGGCCCCAAGGACTTCGGGTTGTGAGTAGAACGGTGATGGTCAGGATCTTGGCACTTCTGGTCACGGTCGGAACGCTAGCCGGCTGCTTCGGCTCGATGCACGCGACCTCACGGCTCAAGACGTGGAACCGGGAGATCGAGAATCGCTGGGCTGGACAAGCCACCTACATCCTGCTTCGGGTGCCCTATACGGGCGTCTACGGGGTGTTCGGCCTGAGCGACCTCCTCCTCTTCAACTCCGTCGAGTTCTGGGCCGGAGAACATCCGATCGATCCGGTGGACCCAGCGCGCCTCGTGCACATCAAAGAACTCGATGCACGGCGACACGGCTCCGGCAAAGAGGAGTAGGGGAAGGCCACCATCCACACCGAGGCGTACGTGGCGAGCAGCACCCTCGCCACGACGGGCGCAGTCGTCGTGTCCGAC
>CAXMNF010000236.1:0-9404 GCA_964194645.1 uncultured Gammaproteobacteria bacterium | reverse complement strand
ACGGGCGGCTCGTCTACCACAGCGACACGGTGCCCCGCGAAATCCTGGTGCACGAGCTCACCCCGGGTGGCGCCGCCAAGCAGCGGAGGGTGCTGGCGACGCTCGAGCGCGGTGCTCCAGATGGGCTGGCCGTCGACGAGGCCGGCTGCGTCTGGGTGGCGGCGTACGGTGGCGGCGCGCTGCTGCGTTACACGCCAGACGGGGCGCTCGACCTGGTGCTGGAAGTCCCGGCGCGCTCGGTCACGAGCCTGTGCTTCGGCGGCGCGGACCGGCGGGACCTGTACGTCACGAGCGCCGACAACAGCGAAGACAGCGCGCGCGGGGGCAGCATCTTCCGCACGCGCACCGACGTGCCGGGCCTGCCGGTCGCGCCCGCGCGCATCTAACGTGGAGTCGCTCCGGCGGCGCGTACGCGCGAACCTGGCGCGCTTCGAGCAGCGCTCCGCCGCGCGGCCGGAGCTGCGCGCCGCAGCGGTGGCGCTGGCGCTCCTGCCCGACGCGAGCGGTGAGCCCTGCTTCCTGCTCACCCGGCGCGCGGCGGGGATGCGCCAGCACGCCGGCCAGTTCGCCCTGCCCGGCGGCAGGCTGGACGCTGGCGAGACCCCGGAGCAGGCTGCGCTGCGCGAGATGCACGAGGAAGTGGGCCTGGAGCTGGCGCCGGACCAGGTGCTCGGCCGGCTCGACGACTATGTAACGCGCTCCGGCTACCTGATCACGCCGGTCGTGGTGTGCAGCGCCAGCTCGGCGGAGCTGCTGCCGAACCCGGCCGAGGTGGCCAGCGCGCACCTGGTGCCGCTCCGCGCTCTCGACCATCCCGACGTGCCGCGCCTGCGGCGCATCCCCGAGAGCGAGCGGCCCGTGCTGTCCGTACCCCTCGACGACGTGCTCGGCGTGGCGATCCACGCCCCCACGGCCGCCCTGCTCTTCCAGCTGCGCGAGGTCGCACTCCACGGCCGCAGCACGCGCGTCGCCCACTACGACGCCCCCGTCTTCGCCTGGCGCTAGCCCAGGCTAGCCCAGGAACGTCCCTCTCGGGTTCAGGGGGCGAAGTCTACGTAGATGGGGGAGGACCAGGCGCGCTGCTCGGTCGTCGCAAGGCAGTCGTCGTCGTAGGGCTTGCCGGGACACGGGTGCACCGCCAGACAGCGGCCCCGCGCGTCGCGCTCGCAGCGCAGGTCGTCCGCGTTCACGGCCAGGCTCGGCTCCTCGATGGCGCGCACGTAGTAGACCGTGTCACGGGTCTCGCGCGTGAAGTCCGGATCCTCGAATTGCACGCGGCAGCCCGCTTCGTCCGCGGGACAGGGGAGCACCTGCCACGGGTCCTCGATCAAGCGGCCCAGCGACTCGCGCGGCCGCACGCGCGGCCGGATCCGCACGACTTCGATGCGCGTGATTCGCCGGCGCCGGTCCGAGGGGTGGTAGCACTCGCCGCGGCACAGCCGGTGCAGCCGGTCGGGGGACAACGCGTTCACCGCGTAGTCGGGGCAGCCCGGCTTCTGCTCGAGCGAGCCGACGGCGCGCACCTCGAACTCCGGACGGCGCGCCATGCCCACCTCGCTCCCCATCGGCAGGCGCGCCTCCCCTTCTTCGCCCGTCCCATTCAGCAGGTCGAACCACAGCAGGATGCGCGGGCCGCTGGTTCCGTAGACGGTCTTCTCTTCCAAGGCGGCCCAGATTGCCTCGCGGCTGCGTCCCGCCGCGTGCGCCGCGACCAGACCGCCAGTCACGAAGAACGAGCCACTGCGCTCCGTCTCGCGCTGCTGGAAGAACGCGAACCCGCCGGGCTCGGGCGGCTCCCAGGGAACGGAGCGCGCCTCGGGCGCGACCGAATCACCTTCCAGGCCGGGAATGATTCCGCGCGCGAAGCTGCCGAAGCCGCTCTCGGTCATCTCTCGGCGCTGGAACTCCTTGTAGCCGGTACCCGGCCGCGCGCTGTGGCTGTCGCTCGAAGCGATGAACCCGAAACGGAAGCGCTCGGCCGCGGGATCCTGAAGGTTCGAGAGCGCCAGCATGTACTGCACGGAGCTCCGCGGGCGGTAGTTGAACGCCGGCTGGAAGCAGTCGGCACACTGACCGGCGTCGAGCCAGTCCTCTGCGGTCGTGCCGGGCACGGTCAGGAAGCCCTGCACGTTCCCCTCGACGTAGTGCTGGCGCGCCTCGCCGGCGCGCTGCCGGCACTTCTCGTCGGACTCGCCGTCTGCGCGGCAACGCTCCTCGATGATCTCGCCGGCTCGCTGGCACGACGGCAGATAGTCGGGCGCGCGCGGCGGACAGGTCGGCCCGCCCGTCGCGTCGAACTGGATCTCGCGCCAGGCGCGGAACTCCTCGGAGTTGCCGTGCCCCGAGTACACCTCGATCAGGCCCTGGCGTCCGACGTCGTGCTGGCGCGCGTCGAGCTGCTTGTCCCAGCTCGAGCCCAGCGGCGTGTAGAAGCCCCAGGCCGTCCCGTGCGGAATCACGAGCGCCTCGTGGCCCCAGTCGTCGAGCTTCGCGAAGAGCTCTGCAGGCGTGGCCGCGCTTTCGCGGCAGTCGTCGGGCAGGTCGCGCACGGCGACGCCCGTCGGGCAGGGGTCCACTGCGAGCAGGTCGAGCAGGTAGCGCACCATCGACAGGTACGTCCGATCGCGCGCGACGAACGGCAGGAGTCCCAACTGAAAGGGGTTGGCGCGCAGGCGGCCCTGGTCGTTCACGCCGGCCAGCCGCGCCGCGATCGGACGCGTGGGGATGTGCGCGTCGTCCAGGTGGCGCAGCACCACGTTCTTGTGGCCGTAGTGGTTCTCTGCGGTGCTGCCGATCTGCGTCCACTCCCAGCCGAGGAACGCCACGCTGTCCGGCGCGTCCTGCTGGGTCACGGCATTGCACTGGCGGATCGAAGCGACCGTGTCCCGCCAGTTCCCGGGCGTCATCGCCTCGGCGTGGTCGTTGATCGACCAGAAGTCGAGCGCCGAGCAGTAGCGCGCGAAATCGCAGGCATCGGCCGGCGGGTGCGCACCCTCGCCCTGCGAGAGCGGCATCGAGAGCGCGAACGCGTCGAGCGAGTAGGTGGTGTGCACGTGCAGGTCGCCGAACAGGATCTGGTCGGGCTCGGCCACACCGGCCGCCAGGGCGCTCTGCTGCTGGAGCGCGTTGCGCTCCTGGAGCAGCGCCGTCGGAATCGGGCTCGCGGTGACCACACCGGGGGTCTGCGGCTCGGAGAGCCAGCCGCGGCCAATCGAGTAGACCAGGGCCGCAGCGCCGGCGACCACCACGACCAGGATCGCGACAAGACCTCGGATCATGACTTGCCCCCGCACTCCGTTGGACGGGCGAGTATACGCGCTAAGCTCCCGCGCAATGGCGAGCGAGCCCCGCGCGCGGTACGACGAGCGACTCCGTGCGCGCCGCGGCACGGCCGCGCGCACGGAGCGGCGGCTGCGGCTGCTCGGAAACCTGCGACTCGCCACGTTCCTGGCAGGCGCCGCCGCCGCGTGGCCGCTGCTCGCCGCCGGGCAGTCGGCGCTGTGGCTCGCGCCACTCGTGGCGGGGTTCGCGGCGCTGGTGTTCGCGCACGGGGCCGCGCGGCGCGAGCACGCCCGGGCGCTGCGCGCCGTGTCGTTCTACGAGCGCGGGCTGGCCCGGCTCGACGGGCGCTTCGCGGGGCTCGGCCGCAGCGGCGAAGCGTTCGGCGATCCCGAGCATCCCTACGCCGCGCACCTGGATCTGTTCGGCAAGGGCGGCCTGTTCGAGCTGCTCTCGAACGCGCAGACCCGCGCCGGCGTCGAGACGCTGGCTGGCTGGCTGCTCGAACCCGCGCCGCCCGGCCCCGTGCGCGAGCGCCAGCAGGCGGTGGAGGAGCTGCGCGGCTCGCTCGACCTGCGCGAGGATCTGGCGGTGCTCGGACCCGAGGCAAGCGTCGGCCTGGACCCCGACGCGCTGGCGGCCTGGGGCCGTGCGCCCGCGCGCACGACGGGGCCAGTGGCCCGCGTCGCCGCGGCCTTGCTGGCCGGCTCGATCATCGGCTCGCTCGCGCTGCTGCCAGTACTCGACGCCGGACCGCTGCTCGCAACGGTGCTGCTCGAGCTGGCCTTTTGGCTGCGCTTCCGGTCACGCACGCGCGGCGTGGCGCTGGCGGTGGCGCGCCCGCTGCGCGACCTGGCGCTGCTCGCAGAGCTGCTCGAACGCATCGAGCGCGAGCGCTTCCAAGCGCCCTGGCTGGTCGCGCAGCGCCAGGCCCTCGAGACCAACGGCGTTCCCCCGTCGCGCGAGATCGCGCGGCTGCGCCGCCTGGTCGACCTGCTCGAGCAGCGTCGCAACCAGCTGTTCACCCTGGTCGCCCCATTCCTGTTGTGGAGCACCCAGCTCGGCTTCGCGATCGAGGCGTGGCGCGCGCGCTGCGGCCCGCACCTGGCGGCCTGGCTCTCCGCGATCGGGCAGCTGGAGGCGCTGGCCGACCTATCCGGCTACGCCTTCGAGCACCCCGATGATCCGTTCCCGGAGCTGCTCGACGGCGCCCCACTCTTCGACGGCGAAGGGCTCAGTCACCCGCTGCTCGACGCGGAACGCGCCGTGCGCAACGACGTGCGACTCGACCGCGAGCACGCGCTGCTGGTCGTGAGCGGCTCGAACATGTCGGGCAAGAGCACCTTGCTGCGCACCATCGGAACCAACGCGGTGCTGGCGCAGGCGGGCGCGCCGGTGCGCGCGCGACGGCTGCACATCTCGCCGCTCGCGGTCGGCGCGTCGCTCGTGGTGCGCGACTCGCTCCAGGACGGCACGTCGCACTTCTACGCCGAGATCCGCCGGCTGCGCCGCGTGGTGGACCTGTGCGACGGCCCGCTGCCCCTGCTCTTCCTGTTCGACGAGATCCTGGCCGGCACGAACTCGCACGACCGCGGCATCGGCGCGGCGGCCGTGGTGCGCGGCCTGGTCGAAGGCGGCGCGATCGGCCTGCTCACCACCCACGACCTGGCGCTCGCCCGGATCGCCGACGAGATGGTGCCGCGCGCCGCCAACGTACATTTCGAGGATCAGCTCACCGACGGCCGCATGAGCTTCGACTACCAGCTGCGCCCCGGCGTGGTCACCCGCTCGAACGCCCTCGCCCTGATGCGCTCCATCGGCCTCCAAGTCGGGGACGTTCCTGCTTAACTGCTTAGCTCTTTGAGTCAAGCAGTTAAGCAGGAACGTCCCTGAGGCCGGTGATGCGGAGGCCGGTGCCTTCGCGGACCTTGTAGCGGATGTTCAGGCCGATCATCAGGGCCGTGAGCTGCTCGACGTAGCGGGCGTTGTAGAGCGGGCCGCCGTCGATCGCACGGGTGCCGGGGATGTCGGCGCAGAGCGCCTGTACGCGCTCGCGCGCGGACTTGGCACCGGAGATGATCACGTCGCACTCGACCGGCTCGTCGAGCGCGAGCAGGCGCTGAGCCGATACGTTCTGGAAGGCCGAGACGACCTCGATGCCTTCGGGGGCGAGCGCCGCCACCAGCTCGGCGCAGGAGCCCTGCGAAACGCCCACGACCCGCCCGGCCACGTCGCCGATCGAAGTGGCGAGCGGCACTCCCATCGAGACCAGCACCGTGTCCGGCGCGAGGGCCTCGCGAATCGACTTCGTGGTCGACACGGTGTGTTCAAACGGCACCGACAGGATCACGATGCCGCCCGCCGCAGCGCGCGTGGCGGCGGCATTCTCGAAGCCGGCCAGGTCGGCGTCTGGGAGCTTGCCGGTGATCTCCTCGACGGCCGCCAGCGCGCGCTGTTCCTTGCGGCTGCCGATGCGCACGGGTCGCCCGGCCGCTGCAAAGCGGTAGGCGAGCCCCAGGCCCTGGTCGCCGGTGCCGCCCAGAATCGCCACGACGTCCTTGCTCATGGGCGCCGATCCTACACGATGGATGGGCTACCTTGCCGGCGTGAGCAGTGCCGTACCCAAGGCGATCGAGCAGGCCGGACCCGACCAGCTCCACATCACCTGGCAGGACGGTCACGAGAGCCTCTACCCTGTGCGCCTGCTGCGTTTGAAGTGCCTCTGCGCGCGCTGCATCGAAGAGATGACGGGACGCCCGATCCTCGAGGACGCCGACGTGCCCGAGGACGTGCGCCCCGTGAAGATCTCCCCGGTGGGACGCTACGCCGTCCAGATCTCCTGGACCGACGGGCACGACACGGGGATCTACACGTTCGAGCACCTGCGCGATCTCTGTCCCTGCTGTGCATGATTGACGCGACCTAAAGGCAGGGCCAGGGCGCTCCGATTGGCGAACTGGGGTCATGCTGGACATTCTCGCTTGGGCCAGGCGTTTCGTGGCGACGCCATCCGTGTCTCGCGACGGGAACGACGCGATCGCCTCGCTCGCCTGCGAACTGCTCACGGAGGCGGGTGCTGCGCCGCGCCGCATCCCGACCATGCACGAGGGCCGCGAGCACTTCACGGTGCTGGCGGACCTGGGCCCGCCACCCGACCAGGCCGGCGCCGGTCTGCTGCTGCTGACACACCTGGACACGGTGCCGCCGGGCGACTCGGCACTCTGGACCGAGACCGGCGGCGACCCCTTCGCCCCCACCGAGCGGGACGGCCGCTTGTACGGGCTCGGCTCCGCCGACGCCAAGGTCGACCTGGTGTGCAAGGCCGCAGCCCTCGCCGAACTGGACCCGGCGCGCCTCACGCGTCCGCTGCGCGTGGTCGGGAGCTTCGCCGAGGAGATCGGCCTGGTCGGCGCACGCTGTCTGGTCGAAGCCGGCTACACGCGCGGCTTCGGCTACGCGCTGGTCAGCGAGCCGTCTGAACTTCGGGCGATCCGCGCACACAAGGGCTACAGCGTGTGGTGCGCGCGCATTCCGCTGCCGCACACGAGCGCAAGCGGCCGGGCTGACGACGAGTGCTGTGCGGGCACGTCCGCACACTCGAGCACGCCCCAGCTCGGCGCGAACGCAATCGACGCCGCGCTCGAGCGGCTGGCCGCGCCGGACGTGCGCGGTGTATTCGCACTCGAGGGCGGCGGCTCGGTCAACCAGGTACCGGCGGCCTGCCGGCTCGGCGTGTTGCGCGAGGACGCGAGCGCCGCTGCGCGCGACGCGTACGCCGTCGAGCCGCTCCTCGCCTTCCACCTGGCCTGGCGCAACCTGTTGGCGCGGCTCGCCGAGCACAAGGACGCCGACTTCGATCCGGACCACACCGTCGGGAACCTGGGACGCGCCACACTCGCGGACGGCGCGGCCGAACTCCACTTCGACCTGCGCCCGATTCCCGGCGTCGACCCCGAAGAGGCGCTCGCGCCGCTGGCCGAGTACGCCGAGCTCTCCTGCGTGCGCGCCAACCCGCCGCTCGCCACGCCGAGCGGCTCGCCGCTGCTGCGCGCAGTGCGCGACGCGCAGCGCGCAGTCGGCCTGCCGGAGTGCGTGACGACCAAGGCCACCTGCACCGAAGCGGGGCTGCTCGCCGAGGCGGGGCTCGAGGCTCTGGTGCTCGGCGCCGGGCCTTCGGTCGGGAACGTGCACCGTCCGAACGAGCACACGCGCATCGCCGAACTCACCAAGGCGCGCGACCTGTACCACGCGCTGCTCACGTCGTTCTGCATGGAGGCGCTGTGATGTTCCTGCTGCGCGCCGCCACGCGAGCCGACCTGGACGCCCTGCTCGAGCTGTCCCGCCACCTGGATAGTCCGAACCTGCCCCACGACGAGGCGTTCCTGCGCGCGCGCCTGGAACGCTCCGAACGCGCCTTCGCCGAGCCGGCTGCGCCCGATCCCGCGCGCGAATACCAACTCGCGCTCGAGGACGCGTCCGGCCGGGTGGTGGGCACGAGCGTCATCCTGTCGAAGCACGGCACGCCCGAGCTGCCGCACACCTTCCTGCGCGTGAGCCTCGAGGACCGCTGCGCCGAGAGCGTCGACGTTCGCGTGCGCCACTGCACCCTGCAGCTCGGCTCGACCGAAGACGGTCCAACCGAGATCGGCGCGCTCGTCCTGCTGCCCGAGGTGCGCCGCCAGGCCGGCTGGCCCGGCAAGCTGCTCTCCTGGGGCCGCTTCGTCTACGTCGCGCACCACCCGGCGTCGTTCGAGAGCCAAATCATCGCCGAGATGCGCGCCGCACTCGACCCCGAGGGCCGCAATGCGTTCTGGGACGCGTTCGGCAAGCGCTTCACCGGCATGAGCTACGCCGAGGCCGACCGGCGCAGCGCGCACGACAAGAGCTTCATCCTGGAGCTGTTCCCGGACACGCCGTTCTACGCCGCCTTGCTCGACGAGCCCGTCGCCAGCCAGCTCGGCCAGGTGCACCCGGAAGCCCAGGCCGCGCTGCGCCTGCTCGAGCAGGCCGGTCTGCACTGGATCGGCGAGATCGATCCGTTCGACGCCGGCCCGTTCGTGGGTGCAGCC
This sequence comes from uncultured Gammaproteobacteria bacterium, assembly GCA_964194645.1. GTDB lineage: Bacteria > Myxococcota_A > UBA9160 > SZUA-336 > SZUA-336 > CAXMNF01. Next base: position 1,056 of record CAXMNF010000236.1, on the reverse strand, counting down.
GTCTCCGAGCTGATCCCGCTGCGCGAGACGCGGTTTGGCGTGCTGGCCACGTCGGGCGAAGGGGCCGGGGACGACGCGGCGCCGGCGATCGCGTCGCTCGAAGACGAGCGCGGCTTCCGAGCCGTCGCCACACGCGCGCGGCTCGACGGGCGCAAGCTGCACCTTCCCAAGGAGGCGGCGCGGCGTCTCGGCGCGTCCGAGGGCGACGCCCTGGCCGTCACGCCGTTGCCGGCCTCGTCGCGCCAAGGCGGGACGCGTGGCTGAGTACCGTCCATTCGAACCGCAGGGCGACTTCGTCGACGGCGCCTTCGTGCTACCCGCCCGCGCGGCAGGCGAGATCCGCTTGGAGGACCCCTCCGACCTCGACGCCCAGCTCGGCGCCTTCCCGTTCGCGCCCGATGCGGTCGACGCTGCGGTCGACGCTGCGCGCCGGGCCTGGCCGGACTGGCGCGACCGTCCGCAAGAGGAACGCGCCAACCTGCTGAGCCGCTTCGCCGAAGCGCTCGAGGCCGAGCGGGAACTGTTCGCCAGCGTGATCTCACGCGAGGTCGGAAAGCCGCTCTGGGAGGCGCGGACAGAGGTGGCCGCGATGATCGCCAAGGTCGAGATCACACTCGGCGCGGGCCTCGAGCGCGTTAGGGACACGAACTTCGAGCTGGGTCCCGGACAGGTGGCTCGCTGGACCAACCGTCCGCGCGGCGTGCTGGGCGTGCTCGGTCCCTTCAATTTCCCGGGCCACCTGTCGCACGGTCACGTAGTACCGGCGCTCGCCACCGGCAACACCGTGGTGCTGAAGCCGTCCGAGCACACGCCCGCGGTGGGACAGCTCTATGCCGACCTGGCGGCGCGCACGGGCTTCCCCCCCGGCGTGTTCAACCTGGTGCAGGGCTACGGCGCGAGCGGTGCGGCGCTGGCCGCGCACCCGGACCTGGACGGGGTGCTGTTCACCGGCTCCTACGCGGTCGGGCGGCGCGTCCTCGAAGCGACGCTCGACCAGCCCTGGAAGCTCGTCGCCCTCGAGATGGGCGGCAAGAACGGCGTGCTCGTCGCGTCGGA
>CAXMNF010000235.1:0-1947 GCA_964194645.1 uncultured Gammaproteobacteria bacterium | reverse complement strand
CCGAACTGCGGGGCCTGCTTCCACTGCGTACGCGGCGAGGCGCACCTGTGCATCGCCATGCCGCCAACCGGCCGCCAGCTGGACGGCACCAGCCGCCTGCACCTCGGCGACCTGGAGCTCGGGGCCATGACCGCACTCGGCAATATGGCCGAGGAAGTCGTCTGTCCGGCGATCTGCGTGGTGCCGATCGACAAGGATGTTCCGCTGCAGGTGGCGGCGCTCGTGGGTTGCGGCGTCACGACCGGCGTGGGCGCCGCGATCAAGACCGCGCAGGTGCAGCCCGGCTCGACCGTGGCGGTATTCGGCTGCGGGGGAGTCGGCCTGTGCACGATCCAGGGCGCGCGCCTGGCCGGCGCGGACCGGATCATCGCGGTCGACCTGGCCGACAACAAGCTCGAGATGGCGCAGAAGTTCGGAGCCACCGACACCGTGAACGGCTCCAGCAGCGACCCGGTCGGCAAGATTCGCGAGCTCACCGGGGGCATTGGCGTCGACTACGGCTTCGAGGTGATCGGCGCTCCCGCCGTGGTCCAGCAGGCCTACAACGCCACGCGGCGCGGCGGCAAGCTCACCGTGGTCGGCGTGGGCAAGCTGACCGAGCAGGTGAGCTTCAACGCCCTGATGCTCTCGCTGGACGGCAAGACCATCTGTGGCTGCATGTACGGCAACGTGAACCCTCGCGTCGACTTCCCGCAGCTGCTCGACCTGAACCGCCGCGGCAAGCTCGACCTGCAGGGCCTGGTTACCAACACGTACTCGATCGACGACGCCCCTCAGGCCTTTGCCGACCTGGAGAAGGGCCTGAACGCCCGCGGCGTCATCGTGTTCGACTCCTGACCAGAGGACACTTCGCCGGCAGCGGCGCCAGCAGGCGCCAACAAGGTCCGCCGCCGCCCCCCGGGTCGATATCAAGATTCGCGCGCCCTAGCCGCTAAGTACGGGGAGAGCTACTGGCTCGGAGGACCCGATGGGCGACGAACGCACCCGCGAGATCAGCGCGGCCGAGGGGAACACCGTCCTCTCCGAGTTCCTGTCGCGCTACCACGCTTGTATCGTGATTCTCTCGGGAGCCGCGAAGGGCACCGAGCACCGCGTGGATGGCGAGCAGGTCACCCTGGGCCGCGGTCCGGGCACCGATCTGGCCTTCGATGACCAGGCCATGTCGCGCAAGCACGCGGCGGTCGAGTTCGGCAGCGAAGGGTTCCGCCTGCGGGATCTCGGCAGCACGAACGGAACGCTCCTGAACGGCTCCAAGGTCGATTCCGCCGGGATCAAGCACGGAGACCGCTTCCAGATCGGCGCGCACCTCTTCCAGTTCGTCGTCGAGGAGCGCGACCAGGAGCCCGCCACCTACGTCATCTCTGACGACTGAGTCCGGCCCTGTGGCCGCATCGCAGCGCAAGCGCATCGGCAGCTACGACGTGATCGAAGTGCTCGACGAGGGTGGCATGGGCATCGTGCACCTCGCGGAGCAGCCCGAGCTGGAACGGCTGGTGGTGATCAAGGAGCTGCGCCGCGAACTGACCCAGAACCGCGATCAGGACGAGCGCTTCCGGCGCGAGGCCGAAGCCGCGAGCCGCGTTCACCACCAGAACGTGGTGATCGTGTACGACTGCTTCGTGTCGCGCGGAGAGCGCTTCATCGCACTCGAGTACGTCGAGGGATGTGACGTGGCGGGCGCCCTGCAGCTCGTGCGCAAGTTCGAGCCCCGGGTGGCGGCGCGTGTGGCGCTGGAGCTGGCCCGCGGCCTCGAAGCGATCCACGAGCGCGACATCGTGCATCGCGACCTGAAGCCCTCGAACGTGCTGCTCGGCCGACGCGGCGAGGTCAAGATCGCCGACTTCGGCATCGCGCTCGAGTCCACGGGCGAGCGGCTCACGCAGGTCGGCTACGCGGTGGGCACCCCACCCTACATGTCGCCGGAGCAGCTGCTCGGCGAGCGCGTCG
>CAXMNF010000234.1:0-9727 GCA_964194645.1 uncultured Gammaproteobacteria bacterium | reverse complement strand
GGCTGGCCGTCCGCGTCGCTCCCCGGCGCGCCGGATCCCGCAGCGATCGGAGCGCCCGCCCTGGCGATCGCGCTGCTCGTGGCTGTCCAATCGACCGCTGCGGCCCGCGGCCTGGCCAGGCCGCGAGAACCGCGCCTCGATCCCGACCGGGAACTCCTGGCCCAGGGCGCGGCGAATCTGGTCGCCTCGATTGCCGGCGCGATCCCGACCAGCGGCTCCTTCTCACGCTCGGCGCTGGCGCGTGCGGCCGGCGCGCGCTCGCGGCTTGCGCCGGCCGTGAGCGGGGCGGCGGTGTTCCTGCTGCTGCCAGTGATCGGACCGCTGCTCTCGCACGTGCCGCTCGCGGCGCTCGCCGGACTGGTCGTGCTGGCCGGCCTCGACCTGGTGGACCCCCGCCGGTTGCGCCGGGCGGCGGCCACGCGCGGCGATGCGGCAGTGCTGGTCGTGACGCTCACCGCCACGCTCTGGCTCGACGTGGTGCAGGCGGTCTACGCGGGTCTGTTCCTGGCGCTGCTCCTGCTGGTGCGCCGCGGCGGGCGCCTGCAGATGGTCGAAATCGTGCGCGCGGGCGCCGAGCGGCTGCGCGAGATCTCGCTCGACGAGCGCACCGGCGCTACGCCGGTCGTGGTGCTGCACCTGGAGGGCGACCTGAACTTCGCCGTCGCGCCCGAGCTCGCCGAGCAGCTCGTGCAGATCGCGGGGCGCGGTCCACGCGTGTTGATCCTGCGCCTGAAACGCGCGCGCCACCTGGACGCGACCGTCATGGAGGCGCTGCGCCGCGTGGCCCTGCAGCTCGCCGAGGAGGGCACCACCTTGATCCTGTGTGGGCTCACCGACGAGATCGCGGCGCTGCTCGAGAGGAGCGAGCTGGCTCGCGTGCTCGGCCCCGAGGGTCTGCTGCGCGCCGGTCCGCGCCTGATGGAGGGCTACGAGCGCGCGCTGCAGCGGGCGCGGAGCCTGCTGGCGCCGCTCGACGACCAGGCCTTGTTTCGGCGCGAAGAGCCGGCCGCCTGGTCGTATGAGATCTAGACTGGCCCCGTGGAGACGCTGCGCATCGATCGCTGGCTGTCGGCCGCGCGCATCTTCAAGTCGCGCACGCAGGCGGCCGAGGGCTGCACGGGCGGCCACGTCCGGCTGAACGGTCAGACCGCGAAGCCGCACCACGCGCTGCGCGTGGGTGACGCGCTCGAGGTGCGCCGCGGCGAGCGGTTGCGTGTGCTCGAGGTGCTGGCCCTGGCCGACAAGCGCCTGGCCGCACCGGCCGCGCGCGAGCTCTACGCGGACCATTCGCCGCCCCCGCCGCCGCGCGAGAAGTCGCCGGTGCAGCGGGAGCGCGGCGCCGGCCGGCCCACAAAGCGCGAGCGGCGCCAGCTCGGCCGGCTGCGCGGCCGCTAGTCGTGGCGACTGCCTTTACGCATGCGCTGGTCGGCGCGGCGCTGGCACACGCGGCTCCGGCCGAGCTGCGCTCGCGGCGTCTGCTCGGCAGCGCGCTGCTACTCGCGGTCCTGTCCGACCTGGACGTGATCGCGTTCTCGTTCGGCGTCCCCTACGGCGATCCGCTGGGTCATCGCGGCGCTACTCACTCGTTGCCCTTCGCCGCCGCCGCGGGCCTGCTCGCGGCGCTCCTTGCGTTCGGCGGCCTCGGCCGCTTCTCGCGGCGCTGGTGGGGCGTGGCTGCATTGCTCGCAGGGATCACCGCCAGTCACGGCCTGCTCGACGCGGCGACCGACGCCGGGCTCGGTGTGGGGTTCTGGATCCCGTTCGACGACGCGCGCTACTTCCTGCCCTGGCGGCCGCTGGCCACCTCGCCGCTCGGGATCGGCGCGTTCTTCGAGGCGCGCTCGCTCGCGATCCTGGCCAACGAATTCGTGTGGGTCTGGCTGCCACTCGGGTTCGCCGTACTGGTGTTGCGGGCGCAGCGCCGCGCGCAGCGTGTCTGGTAGGCTCGCGCCATGGAAGAGCTGGCATCCTGGGTCACGCCCCTGCTTCTGCTCCCGGGAATCGGGCTGCTGCTGGTCTCGACCTCGGCGCGTTTCGAGGCGCTGCACGTCGAGATCCACGCGCTACTCGCCGAGAGAGGTGCGCAGGCGGCCGCGTGCGCGGGGCACACCCTGCGGCGAGCCCGGCTGTTCAGGGACGCGTTGGTCGCCCTGTACAGCTCCGCAGCGGCGCTGGCTGCGGCCGGCCTGGTCGGGGCGGTGAGCCAGTGGTGGAGCGGCGCGGTCCATGCGGCGAGCTGGCTGCTCACGATCGCAGCGGTGGCAGCGCTCGTGGGCGCGACGGTGCAGCTCGTGCGCGAATCCGTGGTGTCGCTCCAGGTTGTGCGCGGGCACGCGGAAGAGCTGCGCCGCGACGGGTAGCGCCTGCCGCTTGACAGTGCCTGCGCGCCGCGCGCAGCATCGGGCCATGGATCCGGCGCGAGCCAGTCGTCTGCCGCTGATTCCGCGGGGTGCGGCGCCGCTGGCGATCGAGCGCGCCGAAGGCTGCTATCTGCACACCAGCGACGGGCGCCGCATCCTCGACGCGGCCGGCGGCGCGATCGTGGTGAACATCGGCCACGGCCGACGCGAGGTCGCCGAGGCCGCGGCGCGCGGCCTGGAGCAGGCCAGCTACCTGGTCCCGCCGTTCGCGACCGAGAGCCGTGTGCGCCTGGTCGAGCGCTTGCTCGACGGCTGGGTGCCGGCGGGGCTCTCGCGCGTGGCTTTCACGAGCGGCGGGTCCGAGTCGATGGATGCGGCGATCCGCCTGGCGCGCCAGCACCACGTGTCCGCTGGACGGCCGGAGCGCTGGAAGGTGATCGGGCGGGATCTTTCGTATCACGGAACCACGCTCGCCACGCTCGCGATCGGCGGGCACAGCAAGCGCCGCGCGGGCTTCGAGCCGTGGCTCACGGAGCTGCCCAAGGCGCCGGCCTGTTACTGCCTGCGCTGTCCGCTCGGGCGCCGCTACCCGGAGTGCGCGGTCGCCTGCGTCGACGAGATCGAGCGGCTGATCGAGCGCGAGGGTCCCGAGACGGTTGCGGCCGTGGTGGCCGAGCCGATCGTCGGCTCCACGGCCGGCGCGTTGGTGCCGCCCGACGAGTATTGGCCGCGGCTCGCCGAGATCTGCCGGCGCCACGGCGTGTTGCTGATTGCCGACGAGGTGATGACGGGCTTCGGGCGCACCGGGCGGAATTTTGCGGTCGACCACTGGGGCGTGGTGCCGGACCTGCTGGTGAGCGGGAAGGGCCTGACCGGCGGCTACGCGCCGATGGGTGCGATCTTCGCATCGGACGAGGTGGTCGCGCCGATTGCTGCGCGCGGCGACGAGCTGATGTTCTTCACCTACTCGGCGCACCCGGCATCCTGCGCGGTCGCCGACAAGGTGCTCGAAATCCTGGAGCGCGAGTCGCTGGTCGAGCGCGCCGCCGAGATGGGTGAGCGCCTGCTTGAGCGGCTCGCCCCGCTCGCAGCGCACCCGAACGTGGCCGAGGTGCGCGGGCGCGGTCTGCTGCTCGGCATCGAGCTGGTGGCGGACCGAGACACGCTCGAGCCGTTTCCGGCCGAGGCGCGGCTCACGAACAAGATCGTCGCGGCCGGTCTGGCCGAGGGCGTGTTCTTCTACCCGGGCGGCTGCGATCCCGCGCGCGACGTGATCACCTTGGGGCCCCCCTTCGTGATCGGGCGGGAAGAGGTCGAGCAGATCGGCAAGACACTCGAGGCGGCGCTCGAGAGCGCGCTCAGCCGGATTGCCGCGGGCCGCTGATCCCGAGCCGCGGCATCTCGATCCTCGGGCAGCGGTCCATCACCACGCCGAGGCCTGCCTGCTCGGCGCGCGCTGCCGCCTGTTCGTCACGGACACCGAGCTGCAGCCAGACCGCGCCGGCACCCGCAGCGATCGCCTCGTCCACGACCGCGCCGGCCTGCTCCGAGCGGCGGAACACGTCGACCAGGTCGATGCGCTCGGGAATCTCCGCCAGGCTCGCGTAGACCTTCTCGCCCAGGATCGCGAGCTCGCGGCTGGCGGGATTCACCGGGATGCAGCGGTAGCCGCGCGACTGCAGGAACCCCATGACGCCGTGGCTGTCGCGCTGTGGATTCGGGCTGGCGCCCACCACCGCGATTACGCGGGCGTCCTCGAGCACCCGGCGGATGAGAGCATCCGCATCGGGTGGGCGGGGCACTAGCGGGTCACCACCTGCACGCTGCCCAGACAGGCCAGGCCCGAGACGCGCAGCAGCGGCGGATCCTCGTCCGGCTCGAGATCGGCCTCTTCGTCGTCCAAGTCGCCCCGGGCGGCACGGAGGGTGCGGCGCAGCAGTCGCCGCGCCTTCGAGACGCGCGTGGTCTGATTGAAGCTGCCGAGCAGGGCGTTCCCGGTGAGTTCCACTTCGAGCCCCTCGGGGACCACGATCCTGGCCGAGCCGCAGAGCGTGTAGACCTCGACCTCGGTCACGCCCGGCACGAGCAGCGCGTTCCTGAAGTCCAGGTCGGCGTTGCCGAGCACTGCGAACACGCGGGTGAGGTCTGCGGGCTCCCACTCCCCTCGCCGCGAGGCGCTGCCGAGCACCGCCGTGATCGTCTCCGCGGTCGGCTCGTCCTCGTAGTCGTGCCTTTCCAGGGGCACGGCGGCGCGCTCCGGCCGGGTGGCCAGCTCGGGCACAGTCGAGTGCTTCTCGCGGGTTCCTGCCATCGGTTTCTGTCAGGATGATCCCATACGCTCGGAGCCGAAGCCAGGGAGATCCAGATGCCCACTCTGATCGACGCACCTACGCGCATCGAAGCCGCCGGGAACAAGCCGAAGATCATCGAGGAAGCGGGCGTTCTCGACGTGAAGGCGGGCCAGGCCGTGATTGCGCACGCCGGCGAGTGGGTGCGCTACGGCTCTCCGGAACCCGAGGGCGCTGAATACGTGGCCGTGTGCCTGCCCGCCTTCTCCCCCCAAGCCGTCCACCACGACTAGCGGGGACCTTCCTGCTTAACTGCTTAACTCCGGGAGTTAAGCAGTTAAGCAGGAACGTCCCCTATCCCTTTATTTCCTGGCCGGCCTTCGCGGTGCCAGGCTGGCTGCCTCGGCGAGTAGCGCCTCGGCGCGCGCGTCTGGGGCGCAGAAGGTCCAGACGCCGAGCTTCTTCATGGTCAGCAGTCCCGCCTCCCGCAGCACCTTCAGGTGGTGCGAGATGGTCGGCTGCGACAGCTCGAAGCGGTCGACCAGGTCGCACACGCAGACCGCTCCCGGCTGTGCACTGATCAGCCGGAACAGCTCCAGCCGCGTCGGCTCGGCCAGCGCCTTGAAGACGGCCACCAGGCGCTCCTGGCGTCGTGCCGGGAGCGGAGCCAGTGGCCGCGGCGAGCAGCATTCTTCGGGCCGGGTACGCGTGGACATCGGACTCCTCCAATGAATCGACCTCCATCGATCTAACACACGACGGTGCTGCGGCCAAGCGCGCCGCTCAACCCGGAGTGGCGCCGTCCAGCAGGCCGGGCAGCGCGCGCATGTCGTCGAACACGCGTGCGCCGGCCGCTGCCAGAGCGCCCGCGTCGGCGCTCTCGGTGCCCGCGAAGCCGAAAGGCGTCATGCCAGCGGCGCGCGCCGCCTCGATTCCGAGCACGCTGTCCTCGATCACCGCGCACTGTGCCGGGAGGGCGCCGAGCGTGTCCGCCGCGTGCAGGAACAGGTCCGGCGCGGGCTTTCCTCGCGGTACCTGCGTGGCGCTGAACAGGCGCCCCTCGAAGACCTCGAGCAGGGCTGCGCTGGCGAGCGAGATGCGCAGGCGCTCGGGGTCCGAGCTCGAAGCTACGCACTTCGGTGTTGAGATGCCCGCGAGCGCTTCGGCCACGCCGGGCACCGGGCGCGGCTCGCGTCGCAGCTCCGAGAAGACCCGCTCGCGGTAGCGCTCCGCCAGCTGCGCCGGCGGAGTCCTCCCCAGGCGCTGCTCGACCAACTCCATGCAGGTGGCCCAGGAGCGACCCTTGTAGATGCGCAGGGCGTCCTCGTAGCGGGTGGGCAGGCCGATCTCGCTGAGCAGCTCCGCCAGCACGCGGTTCGCGAGCGGCTCGCTGTCGACGAGCACGCCGTCGCAGTCGAAGATGACCAGCGACCAGGGCAGGGCGGGCTCCGCTTCGCTCCGTCTCTGCCTAGCCAGGCTCGAGGTCGAGTGCCAGCGAGTTCATGCAGTAGCGCTCACCGGTCGACGCCGGCCCGTCGGGAAACACGTGACCGAGGTGCGCGTCGCAGCCCGCGCAGAGCACCTCGGTGCGCAGCACGCCGTGGCTGTTGTCGGCCCTGGTGATCACGCGGTCCGCGACGATCGGCTCGTAGAAGCTCGGCCAACCGGTGCCCGAGTCGTACTTCGCCTCCGAGCGGAACAGCTCGAGCTGACAGCACTTGCAGCGGTACACCCCCGGGTCCTTGCAGTCGTGATAGACGCCGGTGAAGGCCTGCTCGGTGCCCGCCTTGCGGCACACTTCGTACTCATCCGGCGTCAGCTGCTCGCGCCACTCCGCGTCGGACTTCTCGATTCGCTTGGTCACAGCACCTCCGGGCTTCGAGTATAGCCGAGCGCTCCGCCTAGAAATCCTTGTCGAACAGCGCCTGGTTGCGGCCGTAGTTCTGCTGCCCGCCGGCCACGTAGAGCACGTCGCCCGTCACGTAGCTGGCTGCCGGCGAGGCTAGAAACACTACGGCGTTGGCGATCTCGTGCGGCTCGGCGAAGCGCGGGATCGGGATTCCCTCGAAGACCTCGGCGATCTCCGGGTGATAGGTGTCCTGGAACCCGACCGTGGCGATCGGGCCAGGCGCCACGCAGTTCAGCCGGACCTTGGGGCCCCATTCGAAGGCCAGGGTGCGCGTGAGTTCGAGTACGCCGGCGCGTGCCGCGGCCGAGTGGGCGATGCCCGGGAAGCCGCGCCCGACCACCGCGACGATCGACACGATGCTGCCGCCGCTCCCGTCGAGCATCTGGTTGCCGAACACCTGTGTCATGTTCCAGGTGCCGGTCAGATTGGTATCGATCACCGCGTTCCAGCCCTTCGGCTTGAAGTCGCGGGCCCGCTGCGGAAACTGGCCGCCGGCGTTGTTCACCAGCACATCGACCTGCCCGTAGAGATCGACCGCTCGCAGGGCCAGCGCTTCGACGGACTCGCGCTCGCGGATGTTCACGAAGGCCGTTTCGACGCGCCGTCCGCCGCGTTCGCGCAGACCTTCCGCCGCCCGGTCGAGCCGTTCGACCTGCCGTGCCGCGATCAGCAGGTCGGCGCCGGCCGCGGCCAGCCCGTCGGCCATGGCCAGGCCCAGGCCGGTGCCGCCGCCGCTCACCAGGGCCGTGCACCCGGCCAGCAGGTCGGGTGCGAAGACAGCGCGCGGTGCGGGCGCGGGCGTCGGGGCGGGGCGCGGCATGGCGAGATTGTAGGCCAGCGGCGTCGCCGGGCGTTGACCCGGGAGGCTTCCGGGTGAAGACTCCCGGAATGGCCGAGCTCAGGATCGCATTGGAAGCCCTGTGGCGCTGTGAGCGCGAGTCCGAGGAGCTGGCCCGCCAGAGCGCGCAGATCCCCAAGGACATCGAGTCCGCCGAGGCACGCGCGCAGACCGCGCGCGCCTCTGTCGAGGCCGAGCGGGCCACTCTCGAGCGGACCGAGCACACGCGTCGCGAAAAGGAGGCCGAGCTGCAGGACTGCGAGGCCCGGCGCACCAAGTACCAGGGCCAAACCGCGCAGGTGAAGACGAATACCGAGTATTCGGCACTGCTCTCCGAGATCGAGCAGGTCGGCGAGCGCATCTCCACGGTCGAGGAACAGATCCTCGAGGCGATGGAGGAAGTCGACCGGGTCCGCTCGAGCCTGGCCGGCTCCGAAGTCGAGAAGAAGCGAGAGGAGCAGGTCGCCCTGGCCGCGGCCGAGGAGCTGCGCCAGACCCTGGCCGAGGTAAAGAAGCAGGTCGAGACGCACGAGCGGGAGCGCACCAAGCTGGCCGCCGAGCTGCCCGCGGATGCGCAGCAACTTTACGAGCGTATGTACAAGGGCCGCGGCGCCGGCACCACCTCGGTGAAGGGCCGCGCCTGTGCGGCCTGCCACCGCGACGTGCCCTACGAGACGATCAACCGGGTGGTCGCGTCCGAGCTGCAGCACTGCCCGGCTTGTCAGCGCATCCTGGTGGTGCCCGAGGAGTGAGCCCGAGTCTGCGTCTCACCATCTACACCGACGGTGCGGCTCGGGGCAACCCGGGTCCGGCGGGCGCGGGTGTACGGATCCTGGACGAAGGCGGCAAGGTCGTGGACGAGGCCCACCGCTACCTGGGCGAGGCGACCAACAACGTGGCCGAATACTCCGCACTGCTGCTCGGACTGGAGCGCGCGAGGGCGCTGGGTGGCACTGCACTCGAGTTGCGCGCGGACTCGGAGCTGGTCGTCAAGCAGATGCGCGGGGAGTACCGGGTGCGCAACAGCGCCCTGCAGCAGTTGTGCAGGCGCGCGCACGCGCTCGCGGCAGGCTTCGAGTCGGTGCGCTACGTGCACGTGCCCCGCGAGCAGAACCGCGGAGCCGACCGATTGGCGAATCGCGCGATCGACGCGGAATCGGGCCTGCCAAAATAGATTTTCCGCTTCTGGTACAATGACTTACGAGCTCGCTCCGTCGGTGGATGCGCGCTCATTCCAGGTCCCCGGTTTGCTAGAATGGTCGACCGGGGTGGGTCGTGAAGGAATCCGATGCTGGATCGGGATCGATACTGGGATTGTCTGGACCAGGCCGTCCAGGCGTCCTCCGGTGGGCGCATCGACGAGGCCCTCGCCTGGCTCGATGAGGCGCTGAAGCACAACCCGAGCGGCGCCGAAGCCCACAACGGGCGCGGCGAGATCCTCTGGGACCACGAGCGCCACGACGAGGCCTTGCGAGAGTTCAACCGCGCCACCGAGGTCCAGCCCGACTTTCACCCAGCCCAGCTCAACCGCGTCGAGTTGCTGGTGGAGGAGTTCGGCGAGCACGAGGAAGCCCTCGACCTGTGCGATGCCCTGCTCGGCCAGAGCCTCGAGCCCCACATCGAGGCCGAGGTCTACTACCTGAAGGCCAAGGCGCTGTTCTACCTGGACGACCTGGAGGGGGCGCTGTTCCTGCTGCGCCGGGCGCTCCAGGTCCAGGGTGACCTGGCGGTGTTCCGTGGCTTCGAGGGCCAGATCCTGTTCGAGCTCGGCAAGTTCGAGGGGGCGCTGAGCAGCCTGGAGCGCGCCGACGCGCTGGAGGGCGAGTCGGCCCACACGGTCTACCACCTGGCTCTGGTGCTCGAGCACCTGGGCCACCCCGTGGATGCGCAGGAGCACTTCGAGCGGGCCGCTGAGCTGCAGCCGGAGGTCTACCCCGCGCCGGTGCGCCTGGACGCCGACGAATTCGAACAGGCCGCTCACGAGGCGGTCGGCAGCCTGCCCGAGATGGTCCGACAGTACGTCGCGAACTGCCCGATCCTGGTGGAGGGTCTGCCCCAGCCCGAGCTGTTGCTGGAGGAGAACCTGTCGCCGCAGATCCTGGGTCTGTTCCAGGGCACGCCTGCCACCGAACCCGGCGCGAGCCCCACGATGGGCAGCGAGCCGCGCACCGGCCTGGACAGGATCCTGCTCTTCAAGGGGAACCTGGAGAAGGTCGCCCGCAGTCACGAGGAGCTGGTCGAGCAGATCCAGATCACCGTGAAGCACGAGATCGGCCACTTCCTGGGACTGGAAGAGGAAGACCTCGAGCGCCTCGGCCTTGCCTGAGGCGAC
>CAXMNF010000233.1:0-2713 GCA_964194645.1 uncultured Gammaproteobacteria bacterium | reverse complement strand
GGTGCGCGGGATCGGCGTGGCCGAGAGGGTCAGCACGTCGACCAGCTTGCGCAGCTGCTTTAAGCGCTCCTTGTGGGTTACCCCGAAGCGGTGCTCCTCGTCGACCACGACCATGCCCAGGTTGCGGAAGGTCACGTCCTTCGAGAGCAGCCGGTGCGTGCCGACCACGATGTCGATGCGGCCGCTCGACAGACCCTCGCGCGTGTCGCGGATCTCCTTGGGACCGGACAAGCGCGACAGCGAAGCGATCTCGACGGGCGTGTCTGCGAAGCGCTCGCGCAGCGTCTTCAGGTGCTGCTGGCAGAGCACGGTGGTCGGCACCAGGAAGGCGACCTGACGGCCGGACGCGGTCACGCGATAGGCCGCGCGGCAGGCGATCTCGGTCTTGCCGAATCCCACGACGCCGCACACCAGCCGGTCCATGGGCCGCGGGCCCGACAGGTCCGCCATCACGTCCTCGGTGGCGCTCCGTTGGTCGGGCGTGTCCTCGTACGGGAAGCGCGCCTCGAACTCTTCGTAGTCGCGGTCGGGCGGCGCGTACTGCTGGCCCTCGAGCACCTCGCGCGCAGCGATCACGGCCAGCAGCTCCTCGGCCATGTCGCGCAGTGCCTTGCGCACGCGGGCCTTGGTTCGCACCCAGCTCTGTGCACCCAGCCGGTCGAGGCGCGGTGACCTCTCGTCGGCACCCGTGTAGCGCTGGATCTGCGCCAGCCGCGAGATCGGCAGGTAGAGCTTGTCGCCCTTGCCGTAGTGGACCAGCAGGAACTCCTGCTTGATTCCGCCCACCTGCAGGGTCTGCAGCCCGCCGTACTGGCCGATGCCGTGCTCGGGGTGCACCAGGTAATCGCCGTCCTGGATCTGCGCCAGGCGCTCGACCGCCTCCCCGGGCCGTGCCGCGCGCACCACCCGGCGGCGAATGCGCTCGCCAAAAATGTCCTGCTCGGTGACCAGGACCAGGCTCTCGAGCGGCAGGTCGAAGCCGGCGGTGAGCGGCGCTACGGCCACGTCCACGTCGCCGGGTCCGGGCAGCACGCCGTTGCCCCCGCTGGCGCCCCGCTCGCGCATCGGGAGCTCCAGGCCGTAGTCGCGCAAGATGTCGATCAGCCGCTCGGCGGACGAGAGGCTCGGACAGGTGAGCCGCACGCGCCGGCCCGCTTCGCGCCATTGTTCGAGCCGGCGCAGCAGCGGGTCGAGCGCACGCCCCGAGCCCTGGCGCTCCTTGATCTCGCGGGTGAGTTTGTCGTGGCCGGTCGCGTGCAGCGCCAGACTGTCCTCGTTCGCGGAGGCATCGCTCGCGCCAAGCGGGTCGATCAGCAGCGGGCTGCGCGCTTGGACCTGCTCCCAAGCACTGTCGTCGGTCGTGTAGAGCGCGAGTGGATCGCACACCAGCCGGTCGCTGGCGCGCGCGCGGCCGTGGCCGTCGAACACCTCTTCGGTGTAGGCGCGGGCCCGGGCGTGGCCCGCCTCCGGGTCGTCCACCACGATCAAGGTCTCGGCGGGCAGGTAGTCGAACACCGTCTCGAGCGAGTCGTGAAACAGCGCCTCCAGGTTCTCGATGCCGGGAGGGAGGCCGCGGCGTGCCAGCGCTTCAGTCACCTCGTAGATGTTCGACTCGGGAATGCCGAGCGAGCGGCCCATGCTGCGCGCTTCGAGCCCCAGGGCGTCCAGGTCAAAGGGCAGCCGGCAGCTGCGCGGGGGGATGGCCACCACGTGGTCCAGCTCGTGCTGGGAGCGCTGCGTCACGGGGTCGAACGCCCGGATCGAGCCGATCGCCTCGAACTCGAACTCCAGACGCACGGGCTGCTCGAGCTGCGGCGGGAACAGATCGAGGATGCCGCCGCGGGCCGCCACCTCGCCGCGCTCCTCGACCAGGCCGCTGTGGTGGTAGCCGGCCTGCACGAGCACCTCGAGCAGGGCGTCCCGGTCCACCGTCATGCTCCGCTCCAAGTGGGTCACGCGGCTGCGCAGCTCCTCGCGGGGCAGCACACGGCGCAGCAGGGCCGACCAGGGCGCTACGATCGTGATCGGGGTGTCGGGCCCGGACGCCAGCAGCCGGTAGAGCAGGCTCATGCGCCGCGCTTCCACCTCGGGGTGGGGCGAGAAGCGGTCGTAGGGAGGGGTGTCGTAGCGGGGCAGGACCAGGACGTCCGGGGCTCCGAAGGCCCGCAGGTCCGCCGCGAAGCGCTCAGCCCGCTTGGAGGTGGGGGCGACCACCAGGATGGGGGCGGAATGGGCCTGGCGCAGGCGCCCCGTCAGGTAGGCGCCGGCGGAGCCCTGCACCCGCAAGAGCCGGAGCGGCTTCTCGCGCCCCAGGGCCTGCTCGGTGAATCCGGCCAGATCCAGCGCGTTTCTCCTCCGCCCGCACGCACGAAAGCCCGCCCCCGAGTGAGTGCGGGGGTGGGTGCCTGCCGGGTCGAACCCGCGAATATACGGGCAGTGGGACCCTGCCGCTATGCGCCGACCCCCGCTATACTGCCGCGCCCCGGACCCTTCCGGGCTTCTTCCGACGGGAGCGCCACGTGAGCCTCGAGCTTCTGGGCCGCAAGCTGGGCATGACCCACGTCTTCGATGACGTCGGCGACCGGATCACGGTCACCGTGATCGAGGCGGGACCGTGCGTCGTCGTGCAGAAGAAGACGCCGCAGACCGACGGCTACGCGGCGCTGCAGCTCGGCTTCGAGGAGCGCAAGGAGAAGCACACCTCCAAGGCGGC
>CAXMNF010000232.1:0-8077 GCA_964194645.1 uncultured Gammaproteobacteria bacterium | reverse complement strand
GAAAGCGCTCCTCCTCGATCAGGCCGACCGAGGTCGGGGAGTAGCGATCGAAACCCTCCATCCGCACGAGGTGCTCTTTGCCGTCCTTGGTCGTTGCGAACCAGCCTCGGACGTCCCCCTTCTGGTAGTGGGGGGCGGCCTTTGGATAGTCGGCTTCGACCGCAGCCATCTCGTCTGCGCTGAAGAGCCCGCGGATGTGCAGGTAGCCGGCCTCTTCGAGGAAGCGACGCATGTCCTCGTCCGAGTCTTCGGGGGTGAAGCTCTGGCGAGTGTCCATTGTGAACTCGACGTCGCCCGCCACGTGAACGCGCCGGCCGTCGAGGGCGGAGCGCAGGATCAGCCACCAGTTGAGAAAGTCGGGCAGTCCCCCCTCGGGCATATCGAGGTTGCCGCTGCTCATCAGCGCGACCGGGGTGCTCTGGTCGTTCACGATGTCTGTGAACTGCTCCCCGGTCAGTCGAACCCGCGCCTGGCCTTGGCTGCCCGCCGCGACCGACGCGCGATCGCCTTGCCACGAGAGCGTCCACGGTTCGGAGTCGACCTCCATGCAGAAGTCGCGCAGCCGAAGCTGGCTGCCGCCCGGCGCGCTGAGACCCTGGTGGGCTTCGAGGGAAGCGGGCAGGGCTTCGCGGAAGAACGAGCCGACTTCGACTGGAGCCTGGTCGGAGTCCACGCGAGTTCGGAGATCCACAGACATGGCAGCATCCTCGCATCCGGCCCGCCGACATGAAGGGTGGGGGCTCGGCGAGGCCTAGTGTAGCCCCGAAGGGCCGCGGTCCGCCCCCACCGGCTTTCGATCTTCCGTGGGCCTAGCCGGGCTCGTCGTCCGGTGGGGGCGTGACGTTGATCGTGGGACGGCCGGTTCGGGGATCGGGGCGCACCGGCGGCGAGCCCTGGAAGCGGACCTCCGGGCGGATGTTCATCTGCACGCGGCCCTCCTCGACGGCTCGCTCGAAGCGCCGTAGCAGTTCGCGCTTCACCAGGGTCCGGAAGCCGGGGACCAGGCACAGGAAGCCGAAGGCGTCCGTGAGGACACCGGGCGTTACGAGCAGCGCAGCGGCAACCAGGATCAGGACGCCGTCCACGAGGGACGCTGCGGGCATCGTCCCCGCCGTGATCTCCGCGCGAACCTGCGACAGCACCCGCAGCCCCTGGCTGCGCGCCATTGCCGCGCCCACGGCACCCGTCACGACGATCACCCCGAGGGTCTCGAGCGTACCGATGCGGCGCCCGATCTCGATCAAGAGCGCCAGCTCGACGGCCGGGAGCACGATGAAGAGCAGGAGCAGCCAGCCCATTTTACACTCGGGTCGGGCTACGCGAGCTAGGAGCTCGAGCTCCCGCTTCCACGTTGCTGGGCGGTGTAGAGGCCGACCAGGCGGGCGATGAAGATCGCGACGAAGAGCTGGCCGAAGACCGCCAAGGAGCTGGCCAGCGCGCGCGCCGCGGACGAGACCGGCGTGATGTCCCCGTAGCCCAAGGTGGTCATGGTGACCACGCTAAAATAGAGCAGCTCTCGGAGCGAGGGGCTTGTCTCGCCGCTGGGCAGCCTGAACGAACCGGGCTCGAAGAGCTCGACGAGCTGAAACATGAGCGCCCAGAGCGCGGCGAGCAGCAGGTAGACGCAGATTCCGCCCGTGATCGTGTCGGCGCTTACGACCCTCTGGCGTGCCACGGTGCTGAAGACCGTGACGGCCGTGAAGCCGAAGAACGCGGCCAACGCCAGGTTCGAGACCAGCATGACGGCCAGCGCATCCGGGCTGGCGTAGATCAGCCAGCGACCTACGAGAGCCAGCACGCCGAGAACGAGCGCAATCCGCAAGTGGACACGCGACTGGGTCGCGGCCCCGACGCCCGCCACCAGCACGAGCGAGAACAGCACGTTCACGATCGGGTGCGGGCGGGCCTCGCCGCCAAGGATGGGCACCACAAAGAAGATCGCGGCCAGGGAGACGAGCAGCGGCAGAAACGGCCGTTGCAGGCTCTTCAGGCCCTCCGGGATTCCAAGTCCGAGTGAGGCAGGCATGACGGTGCGCAGTCTAGCAGCGACCCGCGTCGGGCTAGCGCGGAGCCTCGATCACGAGGTCCGAGACGGGCAGGTGGATCGATGGGCGCTCTGGGGGGTCGCGCAGCTCGCCCAGGAAGCGGTACAGATCGAGCGGCACGGCCAGCGGCTGCAGGGGGCCGCCCCCCGGCGGGAAGGCCGGGCAGCTCGTGTCGAACTCGGCGGCCCGCTCGAACTCGGGCCCGCGCACGGTCTCGCGCAGCAGCGTGTCGACCTCGCTCGGATGCAATGGCAGGCGGTCGACCAGCAGGTAGCGGATCCCGTAGCGCGACAGGGCATCGCGGATCTCTGCTGCGCCCTCCACGCGAGACTCTCTACCGAAGCGGCGGTGGATCATGCCGCTCTCGAAGATCTTCGACGAGCGGTACACGCGGAAGCGCCGCTCGGGATCGAGCGTGCGCATGCGGAACACCAGCGCACCGTCCCAGCGCGCGCTGGTCAGGAGCGCCTCGCCCTGCCAGTCCCGGGCCAGGTGCCGGGCTGCGACATCGAGCCCCTCGCACCAGCGTTGGCTGCGGTCGAGCCCGAACGCGAACAGGGCCAGGCAGATCAGCACAGCCGACGCTGCGCCCACGGCCCTGCCGGGAATTCGCATTGCGATCCCCCGCAACCCGAGCGCCGCAGCACAGGCGAACACCGGCAGCCAGAGCAGTCCGTGCCGTGGCTCCTTCAAGATCGCGCTCACTGCTGCGTAGCCGAACAGCAGCCAGGCCGCGCCGACCGCAAGGTTGCGCCGCGCCTCCGCGCCAGCTCCGCGCGCTGCGCCGAGCAGCCTGGCCGAGCCGACCACGGACAAAGCGAGCAGCGGCCAGCCCACCGTTCCGGGCAGCAGGCGCAGGTGGTACAGCAAGTGGTCGACGAGCGGCATGCGGTCGCCCTCGAGCTGGCTGAACGCCTGCGCCAGGTTCAGCGCGCCGAAGCGCAGGGTGACGAACACGAGTGGCAAGCCAGACAGGACCACCAGCAAGCCGCCGGCCAGTACCCGGCGGTCTAGCAGCCGGCGCCACTCGCCGGCGAGCGGCGCCGATAGCAGCATTACGGGCAGGATCAACGCGAAGTTCTGCTTGGTGTATGCCGCAGCAACACCTAGCGCGAGCGCGACGGCCAGGTGCGCCGAGCGGTCGCTCGACAGAAAACGCCGCCAGAAGACGAGCGCCCACACGGCCAGTGCCACGGCGGCCGGCTCGAGCATCACCTCGCGGCCCCAGTAGACCAGCTGCGGCAACGACAGGGTGAGCGCCGCGGCCAGGGGGCCGGCACGCGGCTCGCCCAACTCCTCGACGAGGCGCGCCGCTCCGTAGGCGCCGGCCGCCAGACACACGGCGACGGCCAGACGCGCGACCCATACGTGCACGCCGAAGAGGGCGAAGAGCGCGGCCTCGAGCAGGCTGAAGCCCGGGGGGTACAGCGCTGGTGCGATCGCCGGATACTGGCTGTAGTACGCCTTCGCGAAGTCGAGAGGCGCGAACCAGGCCGACGGTCCGGCTGAGATCAGGTCCAGGTAGAAGGCGCCGTTCATCGCGTGCCGGCTGGCGTCCCACCAGCCGGGGTCGGCGTCCCAGGGCACCGAGAGCCAGATCGCGCTGGCCAGCAGCCCCGCGGTGGCAGCCGAAAGTGCGCGCGGGCCGAGCCAGCCGGCGGCGCGACTCATCTCGAGACCGGCTGCCGCCGGAGATCCCGCCACACGCGCCACACGTCCTGCAGCGCCTCGATCCCGTTCGACAAGCTGGCCCCGCTGCCGGATCCGGTCGCTCTCGCTTGCGTCTCGATCGGCCGCTCGGCGATCCGATAGCCCGCACGGGCCGCGCGGATCAGGCGCTCGGCCTCGTTGAAGGGCGAGCGCGACACCAGGGGGAAACGCTCGATGATCTGGCGCCGTACGAGTTTCGTCGCGCCGGCGTCGTAGGTCTGCACCCCGAACAGCCAGCGAGGTACAGCATTGAAGCCCCACGACACGAGCGAACGCAGCGGGCCGTAGTGCTTGTCACGCCGGCTGGCGATCACGATGTCGTAGCGGTCAGAGAGTTCCAGCAAGCCGAACAGGCAGTCCATCGGCCACTGCCCGTCGGTCGAGTTCAGGAACACCCAGTCGAGCGAGGCCTCGTGGTACAAGCGCTCGAAGGTGTAGCGGATCCCGCGGTTGCGGCGGTTGGTCAGCACGCGCAGCCGCGGAATCCGCGCAGCGAGCCCGGCCAGGATCTCGCCCGTCCGGTCGGTTGACCCGTCGTCGCACACCAGCAACTCGTAGTGCAGGCCGCTCTTCTCGAGCTGCGCGGACGCCTCTTCAACGGCCTGGCGGATGGTCGCGGCCTCGTTGTAGGCGGGAAGGCAGACCGACACGCTCGCCCCGGCTCCTGTCATGCTCCGAGCTCCAGCGTGTAGAACTCGTGGAGGCCAGCGCCCGAGCCGAACTCGTTCTTGAAGCGGTACAGGCTCTCGTTCAGGGCACGGCCGCCGTCTTCGCTCGAGATCCCGAAGTCGAACCAGCGCGTGCCTGCGCTCGCCGCCTCCTGGATCGCGTCCTCCAGCAGCAGATCGAGCGCGTTCGCTGCGAAGCCGTCGGGCGATGCGGCGCAGTACTGGGTGTGGACCGCGGTCGGCGTGCGAATCAGCACGGTCATGGCGGCAACGCGCGTCTCGAGCAGCCCGCAGCGCAGCTCGATCTCGCCTGGGAAACGCTCGAGGAGATCCGCCATCTCGCGGACCGTGTGGACGGGCTGGCGCTCGTGGCGCTGCTCCAGGTTGTCCTCGAGCACGGACCACGCCTCGGCCAGCTGCTCGCCTCCCGCGGCGATCTCGACACCCGCGCGCAGCGCTCGGCGCAAGCAGCGGCGGCGCCGGACCGAGGGGCGCGGGCGCTCCCCGATGTCGATCAGCGAGGTCACGTCGCAGCGCTCGCGCAGCGCGCCCAAGCGCCACAGGGCGTAGCGGTCATCCGCACTCGGAACCCGCTCGTAGAAGCTCGGCACTGCCTTGTAGCGCAAGCGCGCGTAGCCCAGCTCGCGGTAGTGCCGCGCCGCGGCCTGGAGTGCAGCGATCATGCGGTCGCCGCGCAGTCCGCCGCTCTGGACCACGCCGCCGTAGCTCAGCCCGGGGTGGCTCCAGACCTCGTCCGGCTGCGAGGGGTGCTGGGCGGCGGGCAGCAGGCCCAGCAGGGTTTCCCCGTCGTCGCGGATCAGCAGGGATCGGTCCTGGAAGCGGTCCCCGTGGTAGGCGAGAAAGCGGCGCGTGTGCATCAAGGTGCCGTTCCAGGACTCACGCACGAACTGGTCCCACGCCAGGTCGGCCTCGGGCTGACCTTGGAACCGCTCCACTCTTACCTGGGCGCTTCGCCCCGGGTCGCTCAAGCCGCCCCGCGTGCTTCCATGAGCCAGCTCCAGCCGGGAAACTCCCCGCCATCGTTGGGAATTACGGCCCTGATTCTACGCGCGCAGGCAGCGGCTCGCATCCACGCGCTGAGACACCAGCTGGGAGAAGCCTCTAGCCCCCGGGGGTTGCCGCGAGCGTTGCCTCGTACCTGCGTCGCACGGAGTTGAGCAGCCAGAGGCGCGCGGCGCGGCGCAGGGCGGTGACGGGCACGATCGCCTCCTCGATCTCGCCGGCGTCGAGCAGGTGCGCGCGGAATGTCCCGGGCAGCAGTCCTGACGATGCGGTCGGCGTGACGAGGCGGCCCTCGAGCTCGAGCAGCAGGTTCGAGCTGGGGCTCTCGGTGAGCTCGCGTCGCTCGTTCCAGAGCAGCACGTCGTCCGCATCGGGCCGCCCGGCGCTCGCCCGCTCGTATACCTCGCGGCGCGAGGTCTTGTGGGCCAGGAACTCGTCGCTGCTGTCGACCGGGTCTGCGGCGAGCGCCATACGCACGGGTACGCTCGGCTTCACGTCCACGTCTTCGCTCCACAGAGTCCCGTCGGCCGAGAGCTCCAGGCGCACCTTGCGCGGCTGCGCACCGAGCCCCGCCGCGTGCGCCTCCAGGCGCGCCCTGACCGCGGCGGAATCGTCCGGGAAGTCGAAGTGGCGGGCCGAGCGGCTGAGCCGCTCGAGGTGACGCTCGAGCAGGAAGTAGCCCTCTTGCGGCTCCCAGAGCAGCGCCTCGTAGAGACGAAAGGAATCGCTCATAATGCCCGGACGGATAGCACAGCTAGCCTCTGAACGTCTTCAAGATTCGAGGGAGGCCCCATGACCCGTCCGCGCATCCGCATGGCGCTCCAGATTCCGAACTTCACCTATCCGGGCGTTGCCCCGGATGAGCTCTTCGAGCGGGTCGCCCTGACGGCGCAGACCGCCGAGGGCGCCGGCTTCGACACGGTGCTGGTGATGGACCACTTCTACCAGCTGCCCATGATCGGTCCGCCCGAATACGAGATGCTCGAGGCGTATACCTTGCTCGGCGCGTTGGCAGCGCGAACATCGCGCGTGCGGCTCGGCACGCTCGTAACGGGAAACACGTATCGCAACCCGGCGCTGCTCGCGAAGATCGTGACCACGCTCGATGTGGCGTCTCGCGGGCGCGCGCTGCTGGGTATCGGGGCGGGCTGGTTCGAGCCCGAGCACCAGGGCTACGGCTTCGAGTTCGGTACGATCGGCCAGCGGCTCGACCGGCTGGAGGAGGCGCTCCAGATCATCCAGCCGATGCTGCGGGGCGAGCGGCCGACGTTCCAGGGTCGCTACTACCGCGCGGAATCGGCGCTCAACATGCCGGCTCCGCTCCAGCCGGGCGGTCCGGGCATCCTGATCGGCGGAGCCGGCGAGAAGCGCACGCTCGCGCTGGTTGCGCGCTTCGCCGACGAGAGCAACCTGACCACGCCGCCCGCCGAGCTGCCGCGCAAGCTGGACGCGCTGGCCGGCCACTGTGAGCGGCTTGGCCGCGCGCGCGACGAGATCGCCGTCTCGTGGCTCGGCAGCTTCGTCCTGGCGCCGACCCAGGAGCAGGCCGAGGCGAAGCGCGACGCGTTCCTCGCCCAGCGCGGCATGGACTACGGCGCGCTGCCCGAGCCGGTGCGCGAGCGGATCGACGCAGCGCTCGTGCTCGGCGATCCCGACCGCGTCGGCGAGTTCGTTCAGACCCAGCTGCTCGGCCGAGGCCTGGACGGCGTCGTCGTGAATCTGCCCGCGGACGGTCACGAGCCCCAGGTCGTCGAGCTGGCAGCGAAGACCGTAGCGCGGGCGCTCGCCTAGCTCGACGCGGCGCGCAGCCGGTAGCGGATCGGCATGCGCTTCACGCCGCCCAGGAAGCTGGAGCGCACGCGCTCGACGGGACCGGCCAGCTCGACCGATTCGAGGCGCTCGACGAGCTGGCGGAACAGCACACGCAGCTCGAGGCGCGCCAGGTTCGCGCCCAGGCAGAAGTGTTCGCCGATCCCGAAGCCCAGGTGCGGGTTCGGATTGCGGTCCACCCGGAACGTATCGGGCTCGTCGAACACGTCCTCGTCGCGGTTCGCGGACGGGTAGAACAGGCACAGGTTCTCGCCGGCGCGGATCTTCTGGCCGCGAATCTCCACGTCCTCGACCGGGGTGCGGCAGAACTGGATCACGGGCGAGGTCCAGCGCACGATCTCCTCGACCGCCGAGTCGATCAGCCCGGGGTCGCGGCGCAGCTTCTCGAGCTCGCCGGGATTGCGGATCAGTTCGAGGAGCCCGCCGCTCGCGGCGTTGCGGGTGGTCTCGTTGCCGGCGACGACGAGCAGGAAGTAGTAGGAGAGCAGCTCGAGCGGCGGCAGCGGCTGTCCGTCGACGCGTCCTTGCGCGATCACCGTCACCATGTCGTCGCGCGGATCGGCGAGGCGCTGCTGCGCCAGCTCCGCGAAGTAGCGGAACAGCGATTCGCGCGCCCGCATCACGGTCTGGAACTGCGTCTCTCCGGGCTCCCGGTACTCCGGATCCGCGGAGCCGGCCACCTGGTTGGTCCAGCGGAACATCAGCCGCCAGTCCTCGCGCGGTACGCCGAGCATGTCGGCCAGTACCGACAGGGTGAGCGGAGCCGTGACCTTGTCCACGAAGTCGGCCTCGCCGTTGCCG
>CAXMNF010000231.1:0-24833 GCA_964194645.1 uncultured Gammaproteobacteria bacterium | reverse complement strand
AGGTACGACCCGATCGGTCGGACCTCTTCGCTCTCGAGCTCCTGCTGCGCGGCTTCCCGCTCGGGGAAGTAGACCACGGAGCGCACGTTCCCCCAGGGCAGCAGAATGTGCGCCAGGTAGCGCTGCGGCTCGCGCTCGTCGACGGGGATCAGCTTGCCGTCGTCGTTGCGCAGCGGGGTCTCCTCGTAGGCCGGGTTCTCGACCCACAGGCCGATGTTGTCGAATCCGACGACGCGGCAGTACTTGGACTTCGCGTCGATGCCGAGCGGCTCGAGCCCCTTCGAGGAGTTGACCAGCACCATGACCTTCTTGCCGATCACGTCGCTGATGTTCATGGCGTCATGCTACCACGCAGCTCGGCCAGCCAGCGCGCGGTTCGCGGCGTGCGCTCGTCGGGCTCGAGACGCGCCAGGTCCTCGAACGTGTCCACGTCGTGGTGCGCCGGCAGGCACTCCGCGGCCAGCCCGAGCGCGGCGGCGCGCTCCAGGGTCTCGTCGAGGACGCTCGCCGTGCTCAGCTCCAGCTCGAAAAGCGCGTCGGCGGGCTCGCGCAGACCGATCAGGTTGTAGCCCCCATCCCGGTCGGGGCACAGCACCAGCGGCACGCGTTCCAGCGCGGCGAAGGCGCTCGCCAAGGTCGCGTCCGGCAGGGTGGGGCTGTCGGTGCCGCGCAGCACGATGCGCCGATAGCCCTCGGCCGCGTGCTTCTGAAACAGCGCGCGCATGCGCTCGGCCAAGGTCGAGCCCTGCTGCACGTACAGCGGGTAGGCGGGCGCGGCCGCCGCGAACCACTCGCGCGCGCCGGCCGGCGTGAACCAGAGCGCGCGCTCGATCGTCGGTCCGGGGGCGGGCCGCTCGAGCACGTCGCGCAGCATAGCCTCGTAGAGCGCGGCGGCCTGCTCGGGGCGCAGCGGCGGACAGAGCCGCGTCTTCACCTCGCCCGGGACGGGCGCCTTCGCGAACAGTGCGAGGACGGCGCGGCTCAAGCGTCGAGCGGCGGGGCAACCACGCGGGCCGCGACTCCGCCGATCTCGACCTCGCTGCCGGGTTCCGCGAATGCGCGCTTCACGTAACCGAGCGCCAGCGGGCCGTGCGTAGCAGAGACCGCGGAGCTGGTGACCGCGCCGAGCGCGCGTCCCCCGGCCGTGATCGCGTCGCCGGGCGACACCGGCGCGTCACTCGAGAGCTGCACCAGCAAGCGGTTCACGGCGCCACGCGAGTCGATGCGCGCCACGATCTCCTGCCCGATGTAGCAGCCCTTGGTGAACGAGACGGCGCGCTCCAGGCGCGCCTCCGCCGGGAAGCTGCGCTCGTCCATGTCGATGCCGTACGCCGGCTGCAGGCGCAGCACGCGCAGCAGCTCCGCGTGTGCCTCCGAGAGTTCGGGGGTGGCGGTGCGCTCGAGCAGCAGGGCAAGGCTCTCGTGCGGAGCGTACACGCGCACCCCCTCGTCGCTGAGCTCGCCGCCGGCGAGCCACACTCGTCCCTTCTCGTCTGTCGCGACCTCGCCCGGCGCAAGCTCCGGAGCGCCCGCGATCTGGCGCGCGTCGGGACCCTCGAAGTCGAGCCGGCCCCAGGCGGCGCCAAGGTCCTCGATCTCCACGTCGTCGGCGATCAGGTGCTTCTCCAGCAGCTCCGCCACCGCGCCGGCGCGCCCGGGAGCGACGTCGAGCCAGATCGCGTCCTCCAGCACCAGCGCCCACAGGTCCGCGACCAGGTGGCCCTTCCGGTCGAGCTGAGCGGCGTAGCAGGCCTGGCCGGGAGAAAGCGCCACGTCGTTCGAGATCATCCCGTTGAGGAAGCGCACCCGGTCGCCGCCCGTGACGCGGAGCAGCCCGCGCTCCCGCTGGAGCCGCTGGCGGGCGCCGGATCCGGTCAGGCGGCGAAAGTCCTCATTCATCGCCCTGCATGGTAGCGGCCCGCGCCATACGGGTCTGCAAGGCCTTCCAGCTCTCCAGGTTCTTGTCGATCACGGCCAGGTCCTCGGCGTTGTCCACGTCGAGCGCCGCACCACCGAGCGCCGTCACCACGGTCGCGAAGCGCGTGCGCAGCAGCGCACCAATGCCGCGCTCGACGCTGCGCAGCGACACCCAGCTGCGCACGCGGTCTGCGGCACGGCGCAGACCGCGCCGGTCCAGCACACCCGCCGTGTGCATCAACGCGTAGAAGAACAGCACCCAGAGATTGCGGTACTCCCGGCGCAGGATCCGCCAGCCCAGGCGCAACATGCTGCCGAGTTCCTTCTGGTAGCGGTTCTCGTACATGTCCTGGATGTACTGCCGGTTGCCCAGGCGCAGCGGCCGCACGTAGTGCAGGTTGTTCTGGCGAAAGCGCCCCTCGGCCAGGTTGAAGCTGGCCATCTCGACGCCGTCCTGCTCGGAATCGGCCGCGAAGGGCAGCAGCGCCTCGGCCGGCGTAAGGCCCACCACGTAGTCGGCCGAAAGCGCTGTGGCCTGGTGCAGAAACTCGGAGAGCTCTTCGGGGATCACCAGGGGAATATCCGAGGGGACCACCAGGATCGGGTGCTCCGGGTCGGGTCGACCCACCGGCAGGGTGCGCAGGAACGAGTGCCACACATTCTCGAAGAGCGTGTTCCGCTGCGGAACGATGTGCACCGGCTTGCCGCGCGACGAGGCGAGTTGCAGGCAGCCGTACTCGGCCAGCGCCTTTTCCAGGTGTACGGCGTCGCCAACCGCGAACACTTCACACACCTCGGGCGTGTGGAGCAGCGCCTCGAGCACGTGCACGACCATGGGCTTGCCGGCGACTTCGAGGAACGCCT
Source organism: uncultured Gammaproteobacteria bacterium (assembly GCA_964194645.1). Classification (GTDB taxonomy): domain Bacteria; phylum Myxococcota_A; class UBA9160; order SZUA-336; family SZUA-336; genus CAXMNF01. The sequence goes on along the minus strand of CAXMNF010000231.1, from coordinate 22,052 downwards.
TGCTCCGGCCCCGGACGGCGCGACTCGCGCCGCGATCCCCGGCGAGCAGGACGGCTTGAACGCAGAGCGCGGACACTTCGAGGCGAGTCTACCACGGCCGAATCGGCAGCTTCCGCTCACGCGGCGGCAGGGAAAGGGGCCAAGCGTGCGCCGCCGCGGCGGACCGGGCGAAGCTGCGCGTTTACTTCGAGACCTGGGCCTTCAGCTTGGCCTTGTTGTCCTCGATCACGACCTTGAACTTGACCTTCACATCGCCGTGCTTGGCCCGGATCGCCTCCATCTGCTTGCGCACCATGCGATTCAGCGCCTCGGAGCTGGGCTCGCCGCCGTGCTCCCCGGTCTTGCGCCGTGCCGAGACCAAGGCGGCGTGCAGGCGATCGACCGACGAGCCGGCCTTTGCCGTCTCGCGCTTCTGCTGCGGCGCTGCTTCGGGCCCGGCGGCCGCCGGCGACTGCATCTTCTTGCGGAAGCGGTCGCGCTTGTGGGTGCCGCTCTCGATCTCGCGCATCGTACGGCCCCAGAGCTGCCGGTATACCTGGAACTTCGAGTTGAGCGAGTTGAAGCGGAATTTCTGCGCGGAGTTGCGAGGCGGCTCGTTGACGAGCCTCGTGACCGCCTTCTGCACCTTGCCACGCAACACCTGCGGCTCGCGCTTCATATTGCCCATGAAGAACTGCTCGTACTCGAGCCGCAGGCGCTTCAGGTTGTGATCGAGGTTGTCGAGGACCTCGTCCGTCTCGTTGCGCCCGAACTTCCGCATCAAAGGGCGCATCGGAGTGCGCCGCTCCCCGCTTGAGTCAGCCCGCGACAAGCGTGCCCAGGAACGCCTCGATATCGAGCTCTGGTGCGAGCTGCTTGCCGCCGTACGGAAGCTCGCCCAGGAAGGGCACCGGCAGATCGGCCAGCAATCGCTCGAGATTCGCGCGGTCTGCGGGCGACAGCTCGGGCGTCGTGTGACTGACGGCGACAGCGGCCACCGGGCGGCTGCGCGCCCGCGCCGCCCGGAGCGTCAGCCAGGTGTGGTTGATGGTGCCGAGCGTCGCCCGCGCCACCACCAGGAGGGGGAGCCGAAGCCGCTCGGCCAGACCGAGCATGTCGAGCCCGGGGGCGAGCGGCACCAGCAGTCCGCCCGCCCCTTCGACGAGCAGCAGGTCGGCGTCGCGGGCGGCCTCGGCAAAGGCGTCCTCGATCGGCGCGGGCGAGAGCTGCACACCCTCGGCCGCGGCGGCCACGTCCGGCGACGCGGGCAGCGCCAGCCGGTACGGGCAGATCCGCTCCAGCGGACGCGCGTCGCCCGCGGCGCGCGCCAGCGCGAGCGCGTCCTCCGGGTGCGGCGCACAACCCGTCTCGACGGGCTTCAGCACGCGCACGCGCAGGCCGCGCGCAGTCGCGAGCGACGCGAGAAGCAGCGCCACCGTGGTCTTGCCGCAGGCGGTGTCCGTGCCGCTCACGAACAGGCCCTTCACTCGCCCGCGACCTCTGCGATGCAGCGCCGCAGCGACGCGACCAGGTGCTCCAGCTCGTCCTTCGTCACGGAGAGCGGCGGCAGAATCACCACCGTGTCGCCGAGCGGGCGCAGGATCACGCCGTGCTTGCGCATGGCCATGCACACCAGGTGGCCGACCCGGTCGGCCGGATCGTTCGGCTCGCGGGTGGCGCGGTCCCGCACCAACTCGACGCCGACCATCAGCCCGCACTGGCGGATGTCGCCCACGGCCGGCAGCTCGCGCAGCCCGTCGAGCAGTGCCGCCAGGTGCGCGGCGCTGCTGCGCACGCGCTCCAGAACGCGCTCGTCCTCGAAGACCTGCAGGTTGGCGAGCGCAGCCGCGCAGCCCAGCGCGTTGCCCGTATACGAGTGCCCGTGGAACAGCTGCCGTCCCTCCGCGACCGGTCCCAGGAAGGCCTCGAAAACGCGTTCCGTGGCGAGCGTCGCCGCCAGCGGCAGGTAGCCACCGGTCAGACCCTTGGCGAGCGCCATCAGGTCGGGCGTCACTCCCTCGTGGTCACAGGCGAACATCTCCCCGGTGCGGCCGAAGCCGGTCGCGACTTCGTCGGCGACCAGCAGGGTGCCGGCGCGGTCGCAGAGCTCACGCACGCGACCCAGCCAGCCGTGCGGCAGGCGCTTCATGCCGGCGGGCGCCTGCATCAGCGGCTCGACCACCACCGCAGCCAACTCCTCGCCGTGCCGGGCCAGGATGCCCTCGAGCGACTCCAGGCAGTGGATCTCGCAGGAGGGCTGCTCGAGCCCGTAGGGGCAGCGGTAGCAGTAGGCGTTCTTCGCGCGCAGGATCTCGAAGGTGAGCGGCTCGAAGAGCGCGTGGAAGGAGCCAATCCCGCCCAGCGACACGGCGCCGAGCGTGTCGCCGTGGTAGGCATCCTCCAGCGCCACGAAACGCGTGCGGCGCCGGCCGGCCGGATCGTCCTGCTGCTGCCAGAACTGGAAGGCGATCTTCAGCGCGATCTCCATGGCGGTCGCGCCGTTGTCGCTGAAGAACACGCGCGTGAGCCCAGCGGGCGCGAGCGCGGCCAGACGCGCGGCCAGCTCGATCGAGGGCACGCTCGCCAGCCCGAGCAGGGTCGAGTGCGGCAGGCGGTCGAGCTGCTCGTGGATCGCCTTGCGAATCGTCGGATGGTCGTGGCCGTGCAGGTTGACCCACATCGACGAGATGCCGTCCAGGTAGCGATTCCCGTCGCTGTCGATCAGATAGTTGCCCTCGCCGCGCTCGATCACGAGCGGGCGCCCATCCATCCACTCCTCCATCTGAGTGAACGGGTGCCAGAGGTGGCGGCGGTCCAGCTCGTCGAGTTCGTCCACGGCGCGACTAGCGCAGCGCGCGGAACACGGAGACGACCTCGTCGATGTCTTCCGGCGTGTGTCCGCAGGTCGGGGTGAAGCGGATGCGCGCCGTGCCCTCTGGCACGGACGGAAAACGGATGCCCTGCGCGTACACACCGCGCGCCAGGGCCTGCTCGCAGAGCTGCATGGTGCGCTGGTTCGCGCCCACCACGGCCGGCACGATCTGTGTGCTGCTCCGGCCGACGTCGTAGCCCGCGTCGAGGAGCCCCTTGCGCAGCTGCTCGGCCAGCGCCAGCAGCTTCGGCCCGCGCCACGCCTCGCGCCCGCGGATGATTTCCAGGCCCGTGCGCGCCGCGGCCACGGGCCCGGCCGGCAGGCCACAGGTGAAGATGAAGCTCCGCGCCGTGTTGATCAGGTACTCGCGCAGCACGGCCGAGCAGGCCACGAACGCGCCGAAGCTGCCCAGAGCCTTGCCGAGGTTGCCGATCACCACGTCGGGCGCAACGCCGTGCAGCGCGGCGCTTCCGCGGCCACCCGGGCCGAGCACTCCGACACCGTGCGCGTCGTCGACGACCAGCAGCATGTCGTGGCGCCGTGCAATCGGCAGCAGCTCGCCGAGCGGCGCCGTGTCGCCGTCCATGCTGAAGACGCCGTCCGTGACCAGCAGCCGACGCCGCGCGCCGGCGCACTCGCGGCCGACGCGCTCCAGATCCTCGGGATCGCCGTGGCGGAACACGTGAACGTCCGCGCGGCTCAGGCGCGCCGCGTCGATGATGCTCGCGTGGTTGAGCGAGTCCGACACGATCGCATCGGCCGGCCCGGCGAGCGCGGTGATCACCCCCAGGTTCGCCATGTAGCCGGTGCTGAACAGCAGGGTGCTCTCCATACCGACGAAGCTGGCCAGCTCTTCCTCCAGCGCTCCGTGCGCGGCCAGGTTCCCGCTGATCAGTCGCGCGCCACCCGCCGCGGTGCCCTGCTCGGCGCTGGCGTCTCGCGCGGCCTGCACCAGCCGTGGGTCGCCGGCGAGGTCGAGGTAGTTCGCGCCGGCCAGCATCAGCACCGGGCGCCCGTCGACCAGCATGCGCGGGCCGGGAAGGCCCGACACCTCGTGCAGCGAGCGCCGCAGCCCGCGCGCCCCGAGCGTTTCCAGCTCGGTCTGAAGCTGCGCGTCGAGGGTCGCTGCGATGTGGTCGGCGCCGGGCGGTGAACCGATATCAACTGCTCGATTTTTCAGCGGAATTTCCTCTCCGCGCTTTGACAGTCCCGCCCCCGCGGAGCTAGACTCGGCCAACTGTGCCCCGGATGCAAGACGGCTCTGGCCGCTTCCGACGCCCGACAGTCTTGAGGTCTGCCACGAAGCTCGACCTTATCACCGCACCGATCAGCGAGGACCTCAAGCGCGTCGAGCTAGCCCTCGAGGAGGGGATGCGCTCGGTCGCGCCGCTGATCTCGGAGATCGGTGCGTACACGTTCGGCGGCGGCGGCAAGCGCGTGCGGCCGGTGCTCGTGCTGCTCGGCGCACGGCTCGCCGGCTATCGCGGGCCGCGCGCGATCCAGGTGGCGGCCGCCGCCGAGTTCCTGCACACCGCCACCCTGGTGCACGACGACGTGGTCGACGGCGCGCAGACGCGGCGCGGACAGCCGAGCGTGTACGCGCAGTTCGGACTGCGCCTGGCCATCCTGGTCGGCGACTACCTGCTGGCCACCAGTTCCGCGATGCTCGTGGAAGACAGCAACAGCGAAGTCCTCGCCGCGTACTCGGACACGATCCGCAAGATGGCCGAGGGCGAGGTGCTCCAGCTGACCAGCAGCTTCAGCCCCGACATGAGCGAGGCGCTCTACCTGGACGTGATCGGCCGCAAGACCGCCACCCTGCTGGCCACCGCCGCCGAGTCCGGAGCGCTGCTCGGTGAGGTCACGCGCTCCGAGCGGCGCGCCGCGCGCGAGTATGGCTGGGAGCTGGGCCTGGCGTTCCAGTTGACAGACGATGCGCTGGATTACGCGAGCACCGGCGAGGAGCTCGGCAAGGCCCCGCTCACGGATCTGGCGGAAGGCAAAGTTACGCTGCCGCTGCTCACCACACTCAAGCGTTGCGGCATCGGTGAGCGCGAGTCTCTGACGAGCGACTTGAAGGGCTTCGCCCTGGCCGCGCAGCGCCAACAGGATCCCGACCCCGAACGGCTGGCCGCTGTCGCCGAGACCGTGGCGCGACACAAGGGTGTCGAAGTCACGCTCGCGCGCGCCCGGTACTGCGCCCAGCAGGCCTGCGCCCGCATCGCACCATTCGCCGAGACCGAGGACAAGCGCGCCCTGATCGCGCTCGCCGAGTTCGTGGTCGAACGGCGTAGCTGATCGAAAATCCCCGCCTCGCCCCCCCAAGACGGAGGATGCGCTGATGCGCTTCTCGATCCATGCAAGCCGCGCGGCGGCACTGGCAGCGTTCGTGCTGTTGGCTGCCACCGCCCTCGCCCAGACCACGAGCCTGTCCGGCGTGGTCAACGTCAACCTCGCGAGCGCCGAAGAACTGGAGCTGCTGCCGGGCGTGGGCCCGGCGCGAGCCGCGGCGATCATCGCCCACCGCAAGCAGCAGGGGCCGTTCAAACGGCTCGACGACCTGTTGCAGGTGTCGGGCATCGGCGAGAAGGCGCTGGCCCGCATGAAGGCGCACTGCGTGCTCGAGGGCAAGACGACCGCGAAGCTCGCGGGCGGCTCCTGAGCCGCGCGGGCGCGGTTCCGCGGCTTCTCGTCAGGGGAAGCGCGGGCCGCGCCCGTCAAGCGCGCGGGGTATAACTTGGGCGTGTCCGCCCCGCTCCGCACAGCCGCGCTCCTGGTGGCCCTGCTGCTGGCCTGCGAGCCGGCGCTGTCGCCGCCTTCGGACGCGCTGCGCATCGTCTCGCTCTCGCCGTCCCTCACGCGCATCGTCCTGGCGCTCGGCGCCGGCGAGACCCTGGTCGGCGTGGACCGCTACTCGCAGCGCCTCGACGGCGCGCGAGACAAGCCGTCGCTCGGCGGGCTGTTCACGCCCGACTTCGAGCGCGCGGTGGAGCTCGCGCCAAACCTGATCCTGGCGGTCGAGAGCGCGCATCAGCAGGGCTTCCTGGACCGGGCTCGCGCGCGCGGCGTGCGGGTCGAGACGTTCCGCGGCCACACGCTCGACGATGTGCTCGAGAGCTTCCGGCGCATTGGCGCGCTGGTCGCTCGCCCCGAGGCCGGTGCGCGCCTGGCCGCCGACGTCGAGCAACAGCTGGTGGGCCTGGCTGCCGAGCGACTCGACGCGCAGCCGAGCGTCGCGGTGATCATCGAGCGCGATCCGCTCTACGTGGTCGGCGGCGGCAGCTTCGTGGACGACCTGATCCACGCGGCTGGAGGCCGCAACGCGTTCGGCGACCTTGCGCGGCCCTATCCGCGCGTCTCGCTCGAGGCGCTCGCGGAGCGCGCACCCGACGTGCTGCTCGACACCACCTTCGATGCGGAGCGCATGGACGGTGCGTCGGCCGAGGCGCGCGCCCGCTGGCAGCGCTACGCGTGGGTGAAGCGCGTCGAGGTGCTGCCCCAGGGGATCCTGACCCTGCCGGGACCCGACTTGGCCGACGCCGCGCGCCTGCTGCGCGAGCGAATCCGCCCGTGAGCCGCCGGGTTCCACTGCCGGTCGTGCTGGCCGTGCTCGGCGCGTTGCTGGCGCTGGCCGCGGGCGTGAGCCTGGCCTTCGGATCGGCCGAGCAGCCCAGCGCCGAGATCATCTTGCAGATCCGTCTGCCGCGCGTGCTGCTCGGAGCGCTGGTCGGCGCCGGGCTCGGCACCGCCGGTGCGCTGCTCCAGGCGCTGCTCCAGAACCCGCTGGCCGATCCGTTCGTGCTCGGCATCTCCGGTGGGGCCGCACTCGGCGGCGTTGCGGCGCTTGGGCTGGGGGGCGCGCTCGGTGCGGCGTCGCTCTCCGTCCCTCTCTGCGCGTTCCTGGGCGCGCTGGCAGCCACGGGCCTGCTCTATGCGATCGCCGGGGGAAGCGGGCGCGCGCCGGCCCACACGTTGCTGCTCACCGGTGTGATCTTCAACGCCTTCGCGTCGTCGTTGATCGTGTTCGTGACCAGCGCCGTGGACCTGTCGCGCGTTGCGGGTCTCTTCCTGTGGCTGATCGGCTCGATTCGGCTGGTGGACTCGTGGATGATCGGGGGCGTCGCCCTGCTCCTCGCGACGGGCCTGGCGGTGGGCCTGCGCGATGCCTACGCACTCAACCTGCTCAGCCAGGGAGATGAGTCTGCGTCGCACCTCGGCGTGGACGTGCCGCGCGTGCGGCGGCGCGTGCTGATCGCCACTGCCCTCGTGATCGGCGCGGCGGTCGCAGTGTCGGGCCTGGTCGGCTTCGTCGGCCTGATCGTGCCGCACCTCGTGCGGCTGACCGTAGGTCCCGATCACCGCACACTCGTGCCCGCTTCGGCGCTGCTCGGCGCTTCGTTCGTGATGCTGGCCGACACGCTCGCCCGGACCTTGCTGGCGCCGAACGAGCTGCCGGTGGGCGCCTTCACCTCGCTGATCGGCGGGCCTCTGTTCCTGTGGCTGCTGCGCCGCGAGCTGCGCGGACTGCTCGCGTGAGCGCCGCGCCGCTCGAGGCACGCGGGCTATCGCACCGCTTCGGGGCCCTGCAGGTGCTCGACCGGGTGGACCTGGCGCTGGCTCCGGGTCGCCTGCTTGTGGTGCTCGGCCCGAACGGCGCTGGCAAGACCACCTTGCTGCGCGTCTTGTCTGGGGTGCTCGCCAGCGACGCGGGCTCGGTGTCGTTGCGCGGCGCGCCGCTCGCCGGGCAGAGCCGGCGGGCGATAGCGCGTGCCCTGGCGGTGGTCCCGCAGGAGCTGCCCGTGCCGTTTCCATTCCGGGTGCGCGAGCTGGTGGCGATGGGCCGGGCGCCCTGGCTCGGCATGCTGGGCCACGAGGGCCCGGACGACCGCGCGCTCGTCGGCGCGGCGCTCGACGAGCTGGGGCTTGCACCCTTCGCGGAGCGGACCTACGACACCCTCTCCGGCGGCGAGAAGCAGCGCGTGCTGCTCGCACGCGCTCGAGCCCAGGCGGCCGACCTGCTGCTGCTCGACGAGCCCACCGCACATATGGACCTGGGCCATCGCGTTCACACCTTCGAGTGGCTGCGCGCCTGGCTCGCCCAACGCGGCGAGGCGCGCGCGGCGCTGCTGGTCACGCACGATCTGCAGCTCGGCGCGCGCTTCGCCGACCAGGTGTTGCTGATGGACGGCGGGCGGGTCGTCGCCCACGGCGAGCCCGCCGAGGTGCTCACACGTGAGCGCGTGGCGGAGGTGTACGCGGTCGAAGCAGACGTCTCTCGCGACGCACACGGTCGGGTGGTGATCGTCGCCGAGCGCTCTCGCTTCGAGCAGCGTTTCGGGTACTCTCCGGGCCGCGATGAGCCGCGTAGCTAACGTAGCGGCGCGCGAGATCCTGGACTCGCGCGGGAACCCCACCGTCGAGGTCGAGGTTCGGCTCGAGTCCGGCGCGCGCGGCCGCGCGGCCGTGCCCTCGGGCGCGTCGACCGGGAGCCGCGAGGCCCTGGAGCTGCGCGACGGCGGACGGCGCTACCGCGGCAAGGGTGTGCAGCGCGCCGTGCAGAACGTGCGCGACGAACTCGCCCCGGTTGCGTGTGGCACGACCCTCGGCGGGCTGGCCGAGCAGGCCGCCCTGGACCACGCGCTGTTGGAGTGCGACGGCACGCCCAGCAAGGAGCGGCTGGGGGCGAATTCGCTGCTCGGCGTATCGCTCGCCGCGGCGCACGCAGCCGCCGCCGAGCGCAATCAGCCGCTCTTTGCCTGGCTGGCCGAGGGCGTGGAACCGCTCCTGCCGCTCCCGATGATGAACGTTCTGAACGGGGGCGCACACGCTGCGAACGCGGTCGACTTCCAGGAGTTCATGATCCTGCCCACCGGGGCGCCCAGCTTCAGTGAGTGCCTGCGCACCGGCGCGGAGGTCTTCCACGCGCTGCGCGACGTCCTGCACGAGCGCGGCCTGGCGACGGCGGTGGGCGACGAGGGCGGCTTCGCGCCCGACCTCGAGTCGAACGAGCGCGCCGTCCAGATGCTGCTGCGCGGCATCGAGCGCGCCGGCTACAAGCCCGGCGACGACGTCTCGCTGGGCCTCGACGTTGCAGCCAGCGAGTTCTATCGCGAGGGCCGTTACGTGCTCGAAGGGGAGGGCGTCGAGCGCTCCGCGGATGAGCTGATCGCCCTGTACCAGGACTGGCTGCGGCGCTACCCGATCGTCAGCATCGAAGACGGCCTGGCCGAAGACGACTGGGCGGGCTGGGAGCGGCTCACCGCGGCGCTCGGCGAGCGCTGCCAGCTGGTGGGCGACGACCTGTTCGTGACCAACGCCGCGATCCTGCGCGAGGGTGTCGACCGAAAGGTGGGCAACGCGATCCTGATCAAGCTGAACCAGATCGGCACGCTCTCGGAAACGCTCGACACGCTAGCGGTGGCGGGCGACTCCGGCTACGCCACAGTGATCTCGCACCGCTCGGGCGAGACCGAGGACACCACGATCGCCGACCTGGCGGTGGGCCGCGCGGCGGGGCAGATCAAGACCGGCTCGCTGTCGCGCTCGGACCGCGTCGCCAAGTACAACCAGCTGTTGCGCATCGAAGAAACGCTCGGCAAGGCCGCCCGTTTCGCGGGCGCCTCGGTGCTGTCATGAGCGCCGCGCTCGCCCTGCTGCTCGCGGCCCTGCTCGGCCCGGCGCCGGGCTACGTGCTGCCCGCGGACCGCGTGGTCAAGCAACTCAAGGAGAAGCGGGCCAAGCAGGTGCCCTTGCGGGTCGAGGCGGAGCTCTCGGGCGTGACCCTGGCCTGGCCGACCGAAGTGGTCTTCGAGCTGCATCCCGAATACGGCTTCCGGATCTCGGACGACCAGGGCGGGCGCTGGCTGATCCGCCGCGGCGTGGTCGTGGCCGGTACGGGCGAGCCGCCACCGGTCTGGATCCCCGAACTCGAGGTCCTGAGCGTGCGGGCGTTGGACGACCTGCACGCCTGGTTCCGGCGCGCCCAGGTCGACCTGGCGCGGAACGACCTGGTTCGCTGTGGCGATCTGGACTGCTTCGTACTGGGCGGCAGCAACGGCCGTTCTCAGGTGTGGATCGACAAGGACGCGTTCGACGTGCAGCGCTGGACCTCCGGCTCGGGCCGCACAGTGGGCTTCCTCAGCTATACGAACTGGGACGGCCTGCGCTTTCCCGGGATCATCGAACTGCGCGACCGGAAGGGCGTCTTTGCCACGCTCGTGATCCACGCCGTGCGCGCCGCCAAGCGACTCAAGCCGGCGGATTTCTCCCCTCAGTGGGTGGAATCGGCGCCCGCCAGCCCCGAGAACTGACCGCACAATCCGTCCAAAGTTGAGTTTTCGAACGGAAGCGAATAGGGTGCAGTGCCTCTGCAATTCCAGTAGTGGTGGAGGGCGGGCGGATGGCTCAGCGGATGCGACTCGGGGTCCTGGTGATCGATGATGACGAGGACATCTGCACCTACCTCCGGGAGTTCCTGAGCAAGGAGGGCTACAGCGTCACCGCAGTGAGCAAGCCGCTCGACGCCCTGCCGGCGATCAAGGACGGGCGCCACCAGATCGTGCTGCTCGACGTGCGCATGCCCGAAGTAGACGGCGTGGAGTTGCTGCGCGAGATCCGCTCGATCGACTCCGACGTGTGCGTGATCGTGATGACCGCCTACCCCTCGGTGGAGAGCGCGGTCGACACCATGAAGGCCGACGCCTTCGACTACCTGCGCAAGCCCTTCGAGCTGGATCAGCTGCGCTCGGTGATCCAGCGCGCGATCCGCGACAAGGGCCTGATGATCGACGCCGAGGAGCGTGTGAACCAGGTGCTCGGCGCGAAGATCCGCCTGCTGCGCAAGGAGCGCTCACTGACGCTCAAGCAGCTCGCCAACAAGACGGCCCTCTCGGTGAGCCTGATCTCGCAGATCGAGCTGGGCAAGAGCGCGGCCTCGGTCTCGACGCTGCGCAAGCTCGCGACCGCCCTCGGCGTGACGATGTCGAGCCTGTTCGAGGGCGTCTAGCCGGCCTACTCGGGCAGGTCGGGCGGCTCGGGGCCAAGCGTGCGCAGGGCGATGCGCGTGATCGTGCCGTCGAGTTCGACGAGCGCGCCCTGTCCTTCGAGCACGCGCCGCGCGACCAGGAAGGCGAGCGACTCGAGCTCGACGCCGCGGCGCCCGATCTCCAGCTCCACGCAGACTGGATAGCCCTGCCGGTCGCCCTGCCGCACGCGAACGGCGAGCCTGCCGCCCTCGCCAACGGCATCGACGGCCGCAATCAGCAGCTCGCGGAACGCGCCGCGCGAGCGTTCCGGATCGACGTGTATCGGCTGTCGCGTGCGCACGCTCCACGACGCGTTCACCTTGCCGAGCCGCAGCGCCTCGACGTCTTCGGCGGCCTGCTGCAGGAGCGTGATCGGAGAGGTGGGCGCCGCCTTCATGGGGCGCGGCGCCGCAACCAGCATGCGCGCCTGCCAGTGCAGGCGCTCGACCAAGGCGGTGATCTCGCCCGGCGTGTTGCTGCGGCGAAGCACGCGCAAGACGTCGCGCAGACCGCCGACCAGCAGCGATACCAGGTGGTTGGAGCGCTCGGGCGGCTCGGCCACCTCCTGTGGGGATTCCAGCACAGGCGCCTCGACAGCCGCATCGAGCGCCTCGTCGGGCGGGTCCAAAGGCACCGACCGGCTGCGCTGCTGCAGCCACAGCCGGCGCTGCATCCATAGGGTCGTGCCCACGCCGGCCACAAAGGCGGCCGCAGCGCTCGCGAGCGCGATCAGCAGACCCGTCACTAGTGCACCGTACCGGCAGAACCGGAATTCATCTGAAGCGTTTCCCCCGGGGCCGTTTCTACGGGGCGACCGCGCGGCGGCGCCACTGGTCCGGCACCAGCGAGAGCGCGATCGCAAGCTCCCAGGGAAGCACGGCCTCCTGGACGGACGTCTCGTCCTGACGGAAGTGGATGCCTCGATGGTCGAGCCACACGTCGATGCGCTCGGGGCCGATGCGCAACTCGACCGGAACCTGCTCGTCCGGCCCGAGGGCGACCATGCGCCTCCGCGTTCCGTTCCTCATGACTTCCCTCGTGGGGGGGAGAAGCTCGAAGACTGGGGGAGAACGTCGGGACTTCCGGATGAGCATAGCGCGAACCGTGCGGCTTGCGAGGACTTTTCTCCACTGGCCCGGGGGTGGCCCGCGAGCCGCAGACGACGCACCATGTGCACCCCCGGGGGAAGGATCCGATGATTCGCCAGTCAAGACCATGGACCGCCCTCGCCGCGGTGATCGCGCTCACGTGCGGCGCGCCCGAGCAACCCGGCGAGCAGGGTGCGGCTCTGGGCCCCACGGGCGCAGCGACGCGAGGCGATTGGCTGGTGCTGCACCAGCTCTCCGATCCGGAGAACCTGAACCCGCTTACCTCGAACGACGCGGGGGCGAGCCAGGTGAACCGGTGGATCTTCCCGGACCTGCTCGACCTGGACAAGCGCAGCTTCAAGGTGAAGCCCCTGCTGGCGGCCGAGCTCCCCGATATCTCGGACGACAAGCTCACCTACACCTTCCGGCTGCGCGACGGGGTGACCTTCTCGGACGGGAGACCGCTCACGGCCGACGACCTGGTCTTCACGTTCAAGGCCATCAAGCACCCCAAGGTGAACGCGCCGCATCATCGGAACTACTACTTGTCGGTCCGGGACGCAGTCGCGGTCGACCGGCTCACGGTGCGCATCGACCTGCGCGAGATCTACTTCCGCAACATCTACACGCTGGGCTTCACGGCCCCGCTGCCGCGTCACTATTACGACCCCGAGGGCCTGCTCGAGGGCATCTCGGTAGCCGAGCTGGAGGCCTGGGACGACCTGCCGCCCGACAAGAAGGAGCGGGCGGAACGCTTCGCCAAGGCCTTCAACGAGGACTTCCACCGCCGGCCCATGGGACCCGGGGCCTTCGTGCTGGCCGATCCGGAGCGCGACTGGGTGACGGGCGAGAAGATCGTGCTGCGCCATCGCGACGACTTCTGGGCCCCCGGGGATACCGAGCTGGGCGACGGCTGGGTGGAGCGCATCGTGTTCCGTGTGATCAACGACCAGGAGGCGGCCCTGGTGTCGCTCAAATCCCACAATCTGGACTACCTGGGGCTGCGGCCCATCCAGCACCTGCGCGCGACCAGCTCGGAACGCTTCGAGCGCGCGTTCGACAAGCACATCGAGCTGCTGGGGGGGATCATGTATGTCGGCTGGAACCAGAAGCGCGCGATCTTCAAGGACAAGCGCGTCCGGCAGGCGCTCTCCCACCTGGTCGACAAGCAGAACATCATCGACAAGGTGCTGTTCGGGCTGGGCGTCGCGATCGAGTCACCGATCTTCGTGAAGCGGCCGGAGCACAACTCGGCACTCGATCCCTGGGAATTCGACCCGAAGAAGGCCCGCGCGCTGCTCGCGGAGGCCGGCTGGAGCGACAGCGACGGGGACGGGATCCTCGACAAGCTGATCGACGGCGAGCGAGTAGCGCTGCGCTTCGAGATCATCTCGAACGCGGGCAACGAAGAGCGGCGCAACGTCGGCCTGGTCGTGATCGACGAGTTCAAGAAGGCCGGGATCGACGCGAGCTTCCGCGGCATCGACTGGTCGATCATGCTCGACAAGGTCAAGAAGTTCGATTACGACGCGGTGATCCTGGGCTGGACCGGCGGAGGAGCCCTGCCGCCGGACTCCTACCAGATCTGGCACTCGTCGCAGGCGATCGCGGGTGGCTCGAACTTCATCAACTTCCGCAGTGACGAGGTCGACCAGATCCTGGAGGCGTACCGGCTCGAGTTCAACGCCGCCAAGCGCAAGCTGCTCTACGACCGCTTCCAGGAGATCCTGTACGACGAGCAGCCCTATACCTTCCTGTACACCAGCGAGAGCATCACCGCCTGGGATCGGCGCTTCCGCGGCGTGACCTGGTACCCCGGCCTTGGATCCGATCTCTCCGAGTGGTGGGTGCCGCCGGCCGTGCAGCGCCACCAGGGCTAGCGCCTCGGCGAAGATGCTCGCCTACACCGCCCAGCGCCTGGTCCTGTTGATCCCGACCTTCTTCGGCGTCACGTTCCTGGCCTTTGCGATCATGCACCTGGCTCCGGGCGACCCCGTCGAGCTGTTCTTCGCCGGCGGCCTGGCGGCGGGAACCGCTGGGATCGACGCGGACAAGCTCGTCGAGGTGGAGCAAGCCAAGGCGGAGTTGCGCGCCGAGCTGGGCCTGGATCGCGCGATCCCGGTGCAGTACGCGCTCTGGCTGGGGCGCCTGGTGCGCGGTGACCTGGGCCGGAGCCTGAAGGACCGCCGGGCGGTGTGGGACAAGATTCGCGATCGCCTGGGCGTGACGGTCGAGATCAACGTGCTCGCGATCCTGATCACCTACCTGGTCGCGGTGCCGCTCGGCATCTACTCGTCCGTGCGTCCCAACTCGCTCTTCGACCAGTTGCAGACGCTCGGCGTGTTCATGCTGTACTCGCTGCCGGTATTCTGGGTCGGAACCCTGATCATCATCTTCCTGTGCGGCGGCGACTTCTTCGCCTGGTTCCCGCCCGCCGGCCTGCACTCACTGGGCTACGACCCGGACTGGCCGCTCTGGCAGCGGCTCGGAGACCGCTACTACCACCTGGCGATGCCTTTACTGTGCACGGTCTACACGTCGTTCGCCGCGCTCTCCCGCTTCATGCGCACGTCGATGCTCGAGAACGCGAGCATGGATTACGTGCGCACCGCGCGCGCCAAGGGCCTGTCCGAGCGGGTGGTGGTGCTGAAGCACATCCTGCGCAACTCGCTGATCCCGATCGTGACGATCCTGGCGGGGTTGCTGCCAGCCCTGATCGGTGGCTCGGTGATTATCGAGACGATCTTCTCGATCCCGGGGATCGGCCAGCTCGGCTTCCAGTCCGTGCTGGCGCGCGACTACCCGGTGGTGCTGGCTCTGTTCGCCGCCAGCTCCTTCCTGACCCTCCTCGGCATCTTGCTGGCCGACCTGGCACTGGCGCTGATCGACCCGCGTATCAGCTTCGAGCGGGGGCGCGCGTGACGGTCAGGGCAGGCAGCTCCAGCTACGGCGCGAACGTGTGGCGCGAGCTGCGCCGCAACGCGCGGGCGATGGTCGGCCTGCTGGTCGTGGGCGTGCTGGCGGTGCTCGCGCTGGCCGCCGATTTCGTGGCCAGCGACAAGCCGTACTACCTGGAGCTCGACGGCCAGGTGTACTCGCCGGCGCTGCTCGACTACGGCGTCTGGCTGGGGCTTCGGCGCTGGCCCGAGCCGCTGCTGAACGCCGACTTCGCGGCGCTGGCCGAGCGCGCCGACGCGGTCTTGTGGCCACCGATTCCGTACCGATCGACGGGCGTCGACATCACGGGCGACGTGTTCGAGGCGCCGTCGTCCAAGCACCTGCTGGGCACCGACGGCCTGGGGCGCGACGTCGCCGCCGGCATGGTGCACGGGATCCGCATCTCGCTGACGATCGGCCTGGTGGTGGTGGCGATCCAGGCGTCGATCGGCATCCTGCTGGGCGGCCTCGCTGGCTACTACGGCGGTTGGACCGACCTGGTGCTGTCGCGGCTCTTCGAGATGATGCTGGGCATACCCACCTTCTTCCTGATCATCACGGTGGCCGCGATCTTTCCGCCGTCGATCTATACGATCATGGTGATCCTTGGGCTCACCGGCTGGGTGGGAATCGCCCGCTTCATTCGCGCGGAGTTCCTGAAGGTCCGCGCGCTGGAATTCGTTGCGGCGGCGCAAAGTCTGGGCGCCTCGGACTCGCGCGTGATGCTGCGCCACATCCTGCCGAACGCGATCGCGCCGGTGCTGGTGGCGATGTCGTTCGGCGTCGCGGGGGCGATCCTGGCCGAGAGCAGCCTGTCGTTCCTCGGCATCGGGGTGCCGCAGCACGTGGTGACCTGGGGCTCGATTCTCGCAGTGGCGCGCACGAACACCTTCGCCTGGTGGCTCGCCGTGTTCCCGGGCTTCGCGATCTTCCTGACGGTAACCGCCTACAACCTGCTAGGCGACGGCCTCCGCGACGCCCTCGACCCCCGCCTCGAGATCTAGTCGAGATCTAGGGACGTTCCTGCTTAACTGCCTAACAACTCGAAGAGTTAAGCAGTTAAGCAGGAACGTCCCTAGCGCCAGTTGGTGAGGAAGCTTTCGATGTCGATGGTGGCGACCGTGGTCGGCGGGCCCTCTGCGACGCTGCGGTTCGTGCGGGTGATCTCGTCGTTCAGGGTGGCGAGCGCCGTGCGCACGTCGTCCTCGCGGCGCAGCTTGCGGATGCGCGCGAGCTCGAGCGCCACGCGCTTCCGGATGGCGAGCGCCGGGGGCAGGATCGAGAGCTTCTCGCGCTGCACCAGCTGTTTGGCCCACCAGTCGGGGTCGTAGCGCCCGCCCTGGTCGGCGAGAGGCTTGCCACGGCCAGGCAGACCGTCGAACTGCCCGTTCTCCTGGGCCTCGCGGATCGCGTGCTCGATCCAGGCGCTCCACGAAAGCTCCGGCGGCTTGCGCTGGCTCACCGCGAGAGTATAGGAGCAGGAACCGGCGGATCCAGGTAGATCGGCGAGGACCAGGCGCGCTCCGAAACCGGGGCCAGGCACAGGTCCTGCGACGCCGTGCGCAGGTCGCCGTGACAAGGCGTGGTGCGGATCGCCCGGCCCTGCGCGTCGAACTCCGTGCGCAGGTTCGCGCCGTTGATCGCCGGCGTCGGCTGCTGCAGGGCACGCACGTAGTAGACGGCGGAGCGCCCGGACGCGGCGTAGTCGGCATCCTCGAACGTCACGCGGCAGCCGTCGGGGTCGGGCGCGCAGGGGAAGCTCCGCCAGGGGTCTTCGATCAGGTCCTCGATGGGCTCGCCCGCGAACCGTTGCGGGCGGATGCGCACCACCTCGATGGCGCGGATCGGGATGCGCGACTCGCCCGGGTGGTAGCACTCGCCGCGGCACAGCCGCTCGAGCCGATCGGCCGAGAGCCCCGCGCGACTCTCGTCCGGACAGCCCGGCTGCTGCTGCAGGGCGCCGCGCGCGCGCACCTCGAAGCGGGGCGTACCGCTGTGCAGCGCCTCGCCACCCATCGGCACGCGGCCGTCGCGGGCGAGCAGGTCGAACCAGAGCTGGATGCGCGGTCCGCTGGTGCCGTAAACCTCGCGCCGCTGGAGCGCCTGCCAGATCGAGCGCCGATCGCGCCCGGCGCTGTGCACCGCCACCAGTCCCCCGGGATACATGAAGCTCGCGTTGCGCTCGGTGTCGAGCAGCGACGGGAAGCTGCGCACGTTGCGATCCACGCGCTGCGGCCGCGCTGGATCGTCCGGCTCCGGCGAGGTGATTCCGCGAATCACGCGCGCGCCCAACTCACCGTCGGGCCCGCGCGCGTCGGTCATGCGCAGGCGGTCGTACTGCTTGTAGCCCGTGCCGGGCCGAGCGGTGTGGTTGTCGGTGGAGGCAATGAAGCCGAAGCGGAAGCGCAGCGGCGAGCCGTCGGGCGCGAGCTCGGCGTGGTTCGCGAGTGCGAGACCGTACTGGGCGGTCTCACCGGGACGCATGGCGAAGGCCGGCTTGAAGCAGTCGCGGCACTGGTCGCAGTCGAGCCAATCGTCGACCGTGGTGTCCGGAAAGACCAGGAACGGGTTCACCGCCGCCTCGAGCGCCAGGCGCTGCGCCTGCTCGACCCGCGCCTCGCACTCCGCCTCGGCCAGGCCGCCGCAGCGCTCGCGCATCAGCTCGCCGGCTCGCCAGCAGCAGGGCAGAAAGTCCGGCGTCGGCGCCGGGCAGACCGGGCTGCCGTCACCGGCCAGCTGATCGTCGTCGCGGCTCCGGAACTCCTCACTGTTTCCGTGTCCGGACCAGACCTCGAGCAGCCGCTGTCGCTCGGGATCGTGCTGGGCCGCGTCGAGCTGGTTGTCGAGCCGGGCGCCGCGCGGCGCGTGGACGCCCCAGGCCAGTCCGTGCGGGATCACCAGCGAGTCGAGCTGCCACTGCGCGAGCTTCTCGAAGAGCTCGGCCGGCGTGTCGGCGCTCTCGCGGCAGTTTCTCGGCAGCGCGCGCGAGTCGACCCCGCGCGCGCAGTTCGGCACTTCGGTCATGCGCTCGATCAGCCACAGGAAGTCCGCGTACGCGCGCGGCACCAGCCATTGCGCCACGCGCAGCACCGGAAACGGGGGCGCGCGCTGCAAGTCGCTCGCGGGCAGATAGGCGATCGGGCGCGCGGGCAGCTCATCGTCGGCCAGCCCGGGATAGATCACGTTCTTGTGGCCGTAGTGTGTCTCCGGCGTGGCGCCGACCTGCGTCCACTCCCAGCCAACGAACGCCACGAGATCGGGATCGGCCGGGTCGCCGGACCGGGCGTTGCAGTCGCGAATGCTCTCGATCGTGCGCTTCCAGCGCTCGGGCGTGAGTCCCTCCGCGTGATCGTTGATCGAGAAGAAGTCGACCGCAGCGCAGTAGCGCGCGAAGTCGCAAGCGTCCGCGGGCGGATGCGCCCCCTCCCCGCCGAACACCGGCAGCGAGAAGACCAGCGCGTCGATCGAGTAGCTGCTGTGCACGTGCAGGTCGCCGAACAGGATGCGCGGTGCGTCCGGCGCCGCGCCATCCGCCGGCGGCGCACGGCCGGGGCCCTCGATCTCGCCCACCGGCTGGTCGGCGCCCCCACAGGCCAGGGCCAGTAGCGCCCCGAGTGCGGCAGCTTCGACCTTGATCGACACGCGCGACAGGGTAGACCGCCGGGCTTTCTCTCGCTTCGGCCGCGCCCTACACTCGGCGGCCGTGAGGACGCTCGAGACCGCGATCCCGCCGCGAGGCCTGTCGATTCCGTGCGTGACGATCCTCGACGCGAACGGGGAGGTGCTCGAGGACGACCAGCGCCGGCTGACCCGCTTCCTGATCGGCGCGGGGCGGGGCGCGGACGTGATCTTCGTGATGGGCACGACTGGCGAGTGGAACCGCCTGGCGGAGCGGCCGCGCCAGCGGGCCATCCAGGTCACCGTCGAGGAAGTTCGCAAGCACGCGCGGACCGGCGAAGACCCCGTCGAGGCCTGGGTCGGCATTACCGCGCCGAGCGTCGCCGAGACCCTGGGCACGCTCGAGCTGGCGCTAGAACTCGACGCGCACGCCGTGGTGGTCGCGCCGCTCGCAATCCGCGACGTGTCGGATCCCGTGCGCTTCCTGCAGCGCGACGTTGCGGACTTCCTCGACGCGCGCGGCGCGCGCATCCCCGTCTATTTGTACGACAACGCCGAGATCGCCGCGGGCCGCGAGGTCCGGCTGCGCACGCAGTGGGTCAAGCAGATCTCGCGACTCGACTTCGTGCGCGGCATCAAGGTGTCGGCGAGCCCTCGGCGGCTCGGCCACTACACGAAGGCGGCCCGCCACTTCCGTGACCTGGGCGCGTTCGGCATCTACGTCGGCAACGCTAGCTACATCTTCGAGATGATGCGGCCGCGCACGGGCTTCTTCGGCAAGCTGGCCGAGCGCTGGAACCGCTTCCTGCTGCACGACATGCTGCCCGCCGGCGTCGTCGCGGGACCGGCCAATCTGTGGCCGCGCGAGTGGCAGTACGCTTGGCGCGTATCGTGCGCGGGAGACGTGGAACGCATGGCGGAGCTCCAGCAGCTCTTCGAGCAGTTCCGCGCCTGCTACGTGTTTCCGACCGGCAAGCGCAGCCTGGCGGCGCTGAAGCGCGGACTGTTGCGGCTCGGCGTGGTGTCCAGCGACGCGGTCGCCGCGGGTACGCCGGCACTCGACGCGGAGCAGGCCCGAGCCTTCGACGCAGCGCTCGAAGCGCTACACGCCGAGATGCGGGCCCGGCTGCCCGAGCGCTGGTGCTCCGACGCGGCCGACGCGGCGGACGCATGAGCGGCGCGGCGCGCTACGACGTGGCCGGGACCGGCAGCATGGTGGTGGACCTGATCTGCTCCACGCCCCACTTCATCGGGGAGGACCAGAAGGTGCTGCTCGATGCGGCCGACGGAGGAGCGCCACTGCGCCGGCTGGTGGGTGGCGTCGCGCTCAACCACCTGGGCTGGGCCAGCCTGCTGGGCGCTCGCTGCGCGATCTTCGGCAAGCAGGGCGACGATGCGGAGGGCCGCTTCCTGCGCGCGGGCATGGCGCGGCTCGGAATCGCCGAGCACATCGACCGCTCCGGCAGCGCCTCATCGCTGGCGCACGTCTACGTCGATCCGCGCGGCGGACGCGCCATCTACATGGCGCGCGGAGCGACCGGCGAGCTCACCCCAGAGGAGATCGACGAGCGGCACGGGGCCGTGATCGACGCGGCAGCGTGGGTCACGAGCGAGGTGTCCCAGGTGCCGCTGGCCGTCGTGCTGCGGGTGTTGGAGCGCGCGCGCAAGGCGGGAGCGCACACGGTGCTGGACATGGACGTGCCGCTCGCGAACGCGGTGCCGGTGCTCGGCAGCGAGGCCGAGTTGCACGCGGTGCTGGGCGCGACCGAGCTGCTCAAGGCCTCGTCCGGCGCGCTCGAGGGGCTGGTCCGCTCGCGCGAGCCGGCGGAGATCGCCGGCGAGCTCGGCGAACGCTACGGGATCGAGAGCCTGGCGCTGACGCGCGGCGCGGAAGGCGCGCTGCTGTTCCGCGCGGGCAAGGACTGGAGCGAGCCGGCCCCGGCTGTCACGGTGCGCGATACCACCGGCGCGGGCGACGCCTTTCTGGGCGGCCTGCTGGCCGGTCTGCGCCACGGACTGGCGCCCGGCGACGCGCTGAAGCTCGCGACGAGCGCCGGCGCCTGTTGCTGCGAGCGCGCCGGCGGCTTCCCCGACGAGCCGGACGCGTGCCGCACGCGGACTCTCGCGCTCTACGCGCAGGCGGGCGGAGCCGCGCTTCCCCAAGCGGCGCGGGACCCGGCCGGCAGCAGCGGCGAGTCTGCCAGTGCGCGCTTCGCTCGGGTGGCCGGCGAGCAGCTCGCGCGCGCCACGCGCGGGCTCGATCCACGGGCGCTGCGCCGCGCTGCCGAGCTGATTCTCGCGGCCGAGCAGGCGGGCGGACGCGTGCACGTCACCGGGATCGGCAAGCCCGAGCACGTGGCACGCTACAGCGCAGCCCTGCTGTCCAGCACCGGCACACCGGCCAGCTTCCTGCACGGCACCGAGGCGACCCACGGCAGCGTCGGTCAGCTGCGTGAGCAAGACGTGCTGATCGCGATCTCGAACAGCGGCGAGACGCGCGAGCTGCTGGAGTGCGTGGCGGCGGTACGGGCGCTCGGTGCGCGCGTGATCGCGGTGACCGGCGGACGCGACTCCGCGCTGGCGCACGCCGCGGACCTGCTGCTCGAGGCGTCCATCGACGACGAGGGCGGCCCCTTGGGCCTGGCGCCGCGCGCCAGCATCCTGGTCGAGGTGCTGGTGCTCCAGGGCCTGTCCGTAGAGCTCCAGGAAGCGCGCGGCTTCACGCGCGCCGACTACCACGCCCGGCACCCGCAGGGAACGCTCGGCAAGCGCTCCTCTTCGTCTTAGCGGCCTAACGGCGAGCAGAGCTCGCCTTGCCGCGACGGAGAGCAACCAGGAGGTTGCTCTCCTGCTGGAAGGCGGGCTGCGCCCGCCACACAGGTGCTGGGGACCCCGCTCCCCCCGTTCCCGTAGGAGAGTGACTCCTCCTGGAGTCGCTCTCCGTGCGGCAAGGCGAGCTTGCTCGCCGTTAGGCCGCTAAGAAGAGCGCTTGCCCAGCGTGCCCTGCGGGTGTCGGGCGTGGTAGTCGGCGCGCGTGAAGCCGCGCGCGTCCTGGAGTTCGACGGAAAGTCCCTGGAGCACGAGCACCTCGACCAGGATGCTCGCGCGCGGCGCCAGGCCGAGGGGGCCGCCCTCGTCAGCGATGGATGCCTCGAGCAGCCGATCGGAGGCGCGCGCCAGGGCCGAATCGCGCCCCCCCGTCACGGCGATCACGTGCGCTCCGAGTGCGCGCACCGCCGAAACGCACTCCAGCAGCTCGCGCGTTTCCCCGCTGTTCGAGATCGCGATCAACACGTCCTGCTCGCGCAGCTGACCGAGACTGCCGTGGGTGGCCTCGGTCCCGTGCAGGAAGCTGGCGGGTGTGCCGGTGCTGGACAGCAGGGCGGCGCCGTAGCGGGCAACGTGCTCCGGCTTGCCGATCCCGGTCACGTGCACGCGTCCACCGGCCTGCTCGGCGGCCAGGATCAACTCGGCCGCGCTGCGCAGTGCCGCCGGGTCGAGCCCGCGCGCGGCGCGCGTGAGCTCTTCGCTCGC
>CAXMNF010000230.1:0-2536 GCA_964194645.1 uncultured Gammaproteobacteria bacterium | reverse complement strand
TCTCGCTGGTCGGCACGAGGGACTCCCGGTGGAAAGTAGAGGACCGTTGGGGGGCCTGCTACGGTGCCCCGGAGACGGGGGCGACGAGGTTGAACGACGTGCGACGCACGCGCGCAAGCGCGCACCTGCCGGGCGATGCCCCGCGCAGCTGGCGTCCACGCGCTGGAATCGCTGCTCGAGCCGGGCACGCCCGGGCGCAGTCCGCAGCGGCGCCGCGTGCCCGTGATCGGCGGTCCTTGATCGTGCTTGTGCACGCCCGCGGGGCCGCGCGGTCGACGGAACCCTGCGGATCAGATAGGTTTCGCGCCTCCGATGGCCGCACCCGTTCGCTCGCGCCTGGCTCTGGCTCTCGCCGCGGCAGCCCTGCTCGCGACGGGCCTCGGCCCACACGGTGAGGCTCCCGACGACGGGCCGCTGGTCGTGATCGATCCGGGCCACGGCGGCCCCGACTACGGCGCGCGTGGCGCCAGCGGGCTGCTCGAGAAGGACGTCGTGCTCGACGTGGCGCGGCGCATCGGCGTGTCGCTCGAGGCGCACGGTGTTCAGGTGCTCTACACGCGCGAGGACGACCGCTTCGTGTCGCTGCCCGAGCGCACGGAGCTGGCGAACCGCGAGCGCGCGGACCTCTACCTGTCGGTGCACGCGAACTCCTCGGACGACCGCGGCGCACGCGGCCCCGAGACGTACTTCCTGTCGCTCGAGGCCAGCGATGACGAGGCCCGGCGCGTGGCGCTCACCGAAAACCGCGTGTTCGACCGCGCCGAGGCGGTGCCCGACAGCTCCGACCTGGTCGGCGCGATCCTCGGGGACCTGATCCGCACCGAACACCTGCGCGCGTCGAGCCAGTACGCGGCCGCGATCCAGCGCGAGCTCGGGCGCCTGCCCGGCCCGGCCCGCGGCGTGAAGCAAGCGCCGTTCGTCGTGCTGACCGGCGTGAACATGCCGGCCGCCTTGCTCGAGATCGGCTTCCTCACGCACCCCGAAGAGGAACGGTCGCTGCGCACGGCGAGCCACCAGCAGGCGATCGCGAGCGCTGTGGCGAGCGCCGTCGCGCGTGTGAGCGGAGCGCGAGCCGCGACGGAGCAGCCCGAGGCGACACCATGACCCGACCCGACGGCCGCGCGCTCGACCAGTTGCGCCCCGTAGACGTGCAGACGGACTTCGTGGAGAACCCGGCCGGCTCCGCCTTGATCCGCATGGGCCGCACCCTGGTGCTGTGCACGGTGCATCTCCAGGAGCAGGTGCCGGGCTGGCTCAAAGGGGGAGGGCGCGGCTGGGTCACGGCGGAGTACTCGCTCCTGCCGGGCTCGACCGACACGCGGAGCGAGCGCGAAGCGGCGCGCGGCAAGCAGTCGGGCCGCACCGTGGAGATCCAGCGCCTGATCGGCCGTTCGCTGCGTGCCGTGACGGATCTGGAAGCGCTCGGCGAGCGTGCCCTCTGGGTGGACTGCGACGTGCTCCAGGCGGATGGCGGCACGCGCACCGCAGCGATCACCGGTGCCTACGTGGCGCTCGCCCTGGCCTGCAATCGCCTGGTCGACAATGGCCTGATCCCGCGCACACCGCTGCGCGACTCGATCGCGGCGGTGTCGGTGGGCATTATCGACGGCGAGATCCGTCTGGACCTGCCCTATGCCGAAGACGCGCGAGCCGACGTCGACATGAACATCGTGCAGACCGGCGCGGGGCGCCTGGTCGAGGTGCAGGGGACCGCGGAGGGCGGCACCTTCGACCGCGCCCAACTGGACCGCATGCTCGACCTGGGGGCGCAAGGGATCGCCGAGCTGACGGCCATCCAGAACAAGGTGCTGGGCGTGTGACCCGGCTGCTGCTCGCGACGCACAACGAGGGGAAGGTCCGCGAGATCCTCGCGCTGCTTCCCGAAGACGGGGCCGAGATCGAGACGCTCGTGGCGCACCCCGAGGCCGGAGAGGTCGAAGAGACCGGCAAGAGCTTCGAGGAGAATGCGCGGCTGAAGGCGACCGAGTACGCGCGGCGCACCGGCTGCTGGACGATCGCGGAGGACTCCGGGCTGATGGTCGATGCGCTCGGCGGTGAGCCCGGCGTGCGCTCCGCCCGCTGGGCCGGCGAGCCCGGCGACGACGCTGCGAACAACGCGAAGCTCATGAACGAGCTCGAAGGCGTGCAGAACCGGCGCGCGCGCTACGTGTGTGCGATCGCGCTGGCGCGGCCCGATGGCGAGGTGGTCGCCTGCGTGCGCGGCGTCTGCGAGGGCCGCATCTCGGAGGTGCCGGTCGGAGTCGGGGGCTTCGGCTACGACCCGTTCTTCGTCGCCGAGGGAGAGAGCCGCACGAACGCCGAACTGCCGCCCGAGGAGAAGAACGCGCTCAGCCACCGCGGCCAGGCGCTGCGCTCGTTCCTTCCGCTGCTGCGCGTGCACCTTGGCGAGGCGCTGGGCTAGAGCAGGAAGTCGAGCGGAATGAGCGCGATGCCCTGCGCCGCGACGTGCAGCAGTACGCAGGGCCAGACGCTCATCGAGCGCTCCCGGACGACGGCGAGCGCAAGTCCGGCCGCG
>CAXMNF010000229.1:0-11743 GCA_964194645.1 uncultured Gammaproteobacteria bacterium | reverse complement strand
TTCCGCGACGACGAGCTGCGCGCCTTCTTCGACGGCGAGCCCGCCGTGGTCGTGCAGGTGAACCGCGTGGGCGACGAGGACGTGCTCGAGATCGCCGAGGCCGTGCACGCCTACGTCGACCGGGCGCGCCTGGAGATGCCGGAGGAAGTATCGCTCACGATCTGGAGCGACGAGGCGGCGAGTCTGCGCTCGAGGATTGGCGCGCTGCTCGCGAACGCCGGCGGCGGACTCTTCCTGGTGATGGTGATGCTGGCGTTGCTCCTGCGCTTCCGCCTGGCGCTCTGGGTGGGCGCGGGCATTCCCATCTCGCTGCTCGGCGCGGTGATGCTCTTCCCGGCTTTCGACTTCGCGATCAGTACGCTGGCCGTGATGGGCTTCATCCTGGTGCTGGGCATCGTAGTGGACGACGCGATCGTGGTCGGCGAGCGCATCTACGCGTACGAGCAGCAAGGCGTGGAGCAGCGCGAAGCGGCTCTGCGCGGCACGCTCGACGTGTCGGTTCCGGTGATCTTCGGCGTACTCACCACGGTCGCGGCCTTTACTCCGCTGGTGCTGGTGCCGGGACGCATGGGCCAGTTCTTCGCGATCCTGGGCGGGACGGTGATCCTGTGTCTGGGGTTCTCGCTGATCGAAGCGCAGCTCATCCTGCCGGCTCACCTGGCGCACCGGCGCCGTGACAAGGAGCGCCGAGCGGGTGGCTGGGCCCAGCTTCAGGACCGTATCTCCGGCGGCTTCGAAAGCTTCGTCGAGCGCCGCTATCAGCCGGCGCTAGAGCGGGTGCTCGAGTGGCGCTACTTCGCACTGGCGCTGGGTCTCGGCGTGGTGGTGCTGACCGGCGCGCTCTTCGCCAGCGGGCGCGTCTCCTTCCAGTTCTTCCCGGGAGTCGAGGGCGATCGCATCTTCGCCAGCCTGACCCTCCCCCAGGGGACGCCGCTCGAGCACACCGAGGCGGCCGTGCGCCAACTCGAGGCCGCCGCGCTCGAAACGCGCGACCGGATCGACGCGGAGGCGGGTGGCGCGAGCGTACTGCGTCACATGCTGTC
This sequence comes from uncultured Gammaproteobacteria bacterium, assembly GCA_964194645.1. Taxonomy (GTDB): domain Bacteria; phylum Myxococcota_A; class UBA9160; order SZUA-336; family SZUA-336; genus CAXMNF01. The sequence continues at coordinate 10,700 of CAXMNF010000229.1, read as the reverse complement.
TTCTATTGGCAAGCAGGTAGGCCGGAGCGGACCGTCGGGGCGCTCCCAGGCGGGCGGCGGGACGCACTTGGCCCAGGTGGCGCTCGAACTCAAGCCCTGGAGCGAGCGCGACGTGACCACCCGCGAGGTGCGGGAACTCTGGCGCGAGCTGACCGGCCCCGTACCGGATGCGGTCGAGCTCAGCTTCGAGGCGTACACGATGCACGCGGGTAACGCCATCGGCATCCAGTTGTCGTCCGACGACTCTGACGCGCTGCTCGCCGCAGCGGCGGAGCTCCGCCAGGCGTTGGCCGGCTACAACGGCGTCTTCGAGATCGCGGACTCGTTTCGCGCCGGCAAGCAAGAGGTGAAGCTGCGCCTGCTGCCCGAGGCCGAGCCGCTCGGCGTGTCGCAGAGCGACCTGGCCCGCCAGGTGCGCACCGCCTTCTACGGCACCGAGGTGCAGCGTATCCAGCGCGGCCAGGACGACGTGCGCGTGATGCTGCGCTACCCGGAAGCGGAACGGCGCTCGCTCGACAGCCTGGAGAACATGCGGATCCGCACGCCGGACGGCACCGAGCTTCCGTTTGCGGCCGTGGCTCAGGCCGAGCTGGGACGCGGCTTCGCGACGATCCGCCGCACCGACGGCCGCCGCGTGGTCACGGTCACGGCCGATGTCGACCGAGGCGTGGTCACGCCCGAGGAGGTGATGGCGAGCCTGCGCGCGGGTCCGCTGCGCGAGATCCTGGCGGCGCATCCAAGCGTCGCGTTCGCGCTCGAAGGCGAACAGCGCGAGCGCGGCAAGGCGATGGCCGGCCTCGCGCGCGGCTTCGGAGCTGCGCTGCTCGTGATCTACGCGCTGCTGGCGGTGCCGCTGCGCTCCTACACCCAGCCGCTGCTGATCATGGCCGCGATCCCGTTCGGCACGGTCGGCGCGATCCTCGGTCACTTCATCATGGGCTGGGACCTGGTGTTCTTCTCCTTGCTCGGGATCGTGGCGCTCTCCGGCGTGGTCGTGAACGACAGTCTCGTCCTGGTGACCTTCATCAACCGCGAGCGCGACACGGGCGTGCCGCTCGCGCAGGCGGTGCGCGACGCCGGCATGAAGCGCTTCCGAGCGATCTTCCTGACCTCGCTTACGACCTTCATGGGTCTGGTGCCTCTCATGTTCAATGCGTCCGAGGCCACCTGGTTCGCGGTGCCGATCGCAATCTCGTTGGCCTTCGGCGTGGTGATGGCGACCCCGATCACGCTCTTCCTGGTGCCCTGCGGCTACCTGATCCTGGACGACCTGACGCAGCTCGCAAGCCGCGGAACCGCGTCGGCGGCGGCTCCCGAAACCGCCAGCTAGGTCCGCGCCCGCCGCCTGTGGCCCGCGGCTCAACAAGCGGTGGGACGCCGCCGATCCCTCAGGCTGAGCGGGGGAACGCCATGCAGCGAGTATTCGGCATCATCCTGATCGTGTTGGGCGTGTGGGCTGGGGTCGAGGTGTACACGAAGGGCAGCGCCGCCGCGTTCGGCGGCCTGTTCGCCTCCGGATCGGAACAGCCCAGCGAAGTGCGTCGGGCACCGCAGCGCGCCGCGGACACCGTTCGGCGCGCCTACGAGAAGTCGACCGAACGGATCGACCGGCAGCTCGACGAGTAACCGCTAGGACAGCAGACGCCAGGGCTCGCCACCCGTGCGGGCCCGGTACAGCCCGCTCGCGGCCAGGCCGAGCAGGGCGCCCGCGAGGGCCAGCGCCATGTCTTTCTGCGCATCCCACTCGTCGCCCTGCGTGCCGAGAAAGGCCGTGCCGAGCTCGGGGTCGACGATGCGGGCGGTCCAGGACTCGATGATCTCGTAGCCCGACGACAAGGCCACCACCGATAGCAGCGCGACCGCCGAGCTCCAGCCCGCGCGCACGTGCAACAAGCGGCGCGCCAGCTCGCGCAGCGGGTAGACCAGCAGCAGGCCGAAGGCGAAGTGCACGATCCGGTCGTAGGGATTCCGCGCGAGTCCGAGAGTCTCCTGGATCCAGAAGCCGACCGGCGTGAGCGAGTATGTGTAGTGCGCGCCCAGCGCGTGCAGGGACATGAACAGCGCGAAGAGCAGGTAGGAGAAGTTCGAGAAGGCGTAGCGGCGATGCGTGGCCGCGAGCAGGCCGACGAACGCGAACACCACCAGGTTTTCGAGCAGCCAGTCGCTCCGGTCGTGGGGGGCAAGGGCGGCCAGGCCCCAGACGGCGAGGTACGCGCCGCAGAGCACCTGCAGCGTGCGATTCCGTCCGAGCGGGCGGCCAATTTCGACGCGCTGGGGCAGGGGGTCCTCCGGCGACGGGTTCTGCCCTGCTAGAGTAGGGCATCGACTCTCTCGCTCGGTGAAGAGAAGACCGGCCCGATCGTCACAGGAAGCACCATGAAGCTCGGCTCCTATCTTGCCGCTCTCGTCTTGCTCGTCGCGTCACCGCCTGCGCTCGCCGAGGAGGTTCTGCGCGCCTTCTTCACCTCGGGCCCCCAGGGCAGCGAGCGCGAGCCGATCGACAGCCTGCGGATCGCCAGCACGAACCAGCCCGGCGTCTACTTCTTCAGCGAGATCCAGGGGATGAGCGGCCAGCGGATCATCCACCGCTGGGAGCACGCCGGCACCGTCCAGTTCGAAGTGCCGTTTCGCGTGCGCAGCGACCACTGGAGCGCCTACTCCTACAAGAAGCTCGAGCCCTCTCTCTCGGGCCGCTGGACCGTGAAGATCCTCGACGACAATGGCCGGGTGCTCGTGAGCGAGTCCCTGGACTTCACGGCCACCGCGCCGCCGCCGATTCCGCCCCCCGACCGGGCTCCGATCCCGGAGCCGGTGGAGCCGGCCCCGGTCGAGCCGATGCCACGCGAGGCCGCCATGCCGGAACCCGAGCCCCCGATCCCCGAGCCGGAGCCCGAGGCCGCGATGCCCGAAGCGGAGGCTCCGATGGCCGAGGACGGGGAAGCCGACAGGCAGGCAGATGAGCCCGCGGCGGAGCGCCCCGCCGAGGTCCGGCCCGCGCCGATCCCCCGAGAGGGCGTGCGCCCGCCGCGGCTCGGCGTTCGCGACGACCCGGAGCGCGCCTGGAAGGACCGCTCCGGTAAGCCGCGCTAGACGCGCACCCAGGGCCGTTTGCGCGTGTCGGTCGGCACGCCCTCGTAGCGCCAGGCGGCGACCTGCTCGATGGTCAGGTCGCGCCACTCCGAGGGCAGCGCTTCGTCGGCGATGAAGAACGCGTTCGGCGTATAGCTGTCGGTGTGCACCAGCGCGTAGCCCTTGGCGCGGGCCAGCTTTACGAGTGCCGCCAGGCTGGCGCCGTGGTACGAACTCTTGTCCCACTCGTAGTTCGGCTGGTAGGCGATGGTGCGCGCCACGTCCAGACCGAAGAAGATGTTGTACTCGATGACCACCACGCGCGGCCGGTAGTCCAGCGCCTGCCAGATCCAGTACTCGTGTCCGTCCACGTCGAGTGACCAGAGATCGAACGCGCGCGGCACGGAGTGGCCTGCGAAGACCTGGTTCACGTTCTCGGGCGTGACGACTCCGGGTTGCACCAGGCTGTCGTCGCGGCGCCCGCCGTCGCAGTCGAGCAGCAGCCCCGACCAGCCGTGGTGCAGCCGCAGGTTCGCGGTGTTCGACAAGTGCTGCCCGTCCCAGGCGCCGAATTCAACGAAGTAGCGGTTCGTGATGCCGATCCGCTCGAAGATGCGGCGGATCACTCCGTCCTCTCCGCCCTGGGAGTAGACGCGCTCCTCGTAGCTGCGCAGGTCGGTCCGCACGGCGCGATGCTAACCGACCCGGCCGCCACGGGCTCGCGCCTCTACGCCGCCCCCAGCAGAGAAGAGCCGCTGCCACAGGCTGGCGGGCTCACCGTCGAACACCTGCGGCGCGGCGGCGCGCAGTACCAGCCAGTCGCCGCGCGCCACTTCGGCGTCGAGCTGGCGCGCGCCCCAGCCCGCATAGCCGGCATAGGCCCGAACCCGCCCCGCTCCACCGGGCTGGCGCAACAACTCGGCGATTGAGGCGGCGCTGCCAGCCACTTGGACGTCGGCGAGCACCGCTTGGCCCGATTCGATCGGCGCGGCGCTGCGCAGCAGGAACGAAACCGTTCCCGGCTCCACCGGGCCGCCGTAGTAGAGGGGCAGGGCGGCCGCCTCGGGGATCTCGCGCCCGCCCTCGGTCGCACCGAGCGCGACCCGGCTCGGCCGGTTCACGACCAGGCCCTGGGCGCCTGCGTCCCCGTAGCGCAGCAGCAGCACGACGGTCTCCGCGAAGTTCGGGTCGAGCAGCGTGTCGCTCGCCACGAGCAGCACCCCGCTCGCGAGGGGCGCGCGGGGCGTGGGGGATCCGACCGACAGCGTGATGAAGGCCGTGAGCAGCAGGAGGAGTGGGCGCATCTTGAATCGGGAATCATAGCCCGAACCCGCCGCCCGCGAGCCCGCGCATCCCTGCTAAGCTCCTTGCCGGTGATGCTGCCGATCTCGCTTCTGATCGTGGTCGCCGCGACGGCGCTGTTCTTGGCGAATGTCATGGCCGAGGGCGGACTTCCGTTCGGCTTCGAGCAGATGATCCATGCGCGCATCCCCTGGCTGGTCGTCGGAGCGCTGGTGGTCGGTTGTGCGCTCGGGATCGGCTCGCTGCTGCGCCGCCGCTCGCTGCTGCGCTACGGAGCCGTCGGCCTCGAGCTGGTCTTCGCGGGCCTGTTCGTGTCGTACTTGACGCTGTGGAGCTTCCTCCCGCCGCACCGCCTGGCCGTCGCGCCCGGCGACCCGTTTCCGGACTACGCGCTCAGTGATCACGCCGGCCAGCTGCGCGAGTACAGCGCCGGTGCCGCCGACGGTCCCGCGCTCTACGTGTTCTATCGCGGAGGCTGGTGACCCTTCTGCCGTCTCGAGCTGGTCCAGCTCGACCGCTACTACGGGGAGATCCAGCAAGCCGGGGTGACGCTCTACGCGGTCAGCGTCGACCCGCCCGAGACCTCCGCAGCGCTGCGGGAGCGGCTCGGCGCCGACTTCACCTTCCTGTCGGATCCCGACGGGACGCTGCTAGATGCGCTGGACATCCGGCATCGGGGAGGACGCAACGACGGCGCCGACATCGCGTATCCCGCCGCCGTGCTGGTCGACGGCCAGGGTATCGTGCGCTGGACCCACCAGTCCGACACGTACCGCGAGCGCGCGCGGCCGGAAGAGATCTTCGCGGCGATCGAGGCGCTGCCCGGCGCCGGAGCGCGCGCTACGCCGTGAACGAGCTGGCCGCCTGGAAGAACCGTGCCTTCAACCAGGCCACGGAATCCGAGAACCGCATCCACTCCGACGAGGTCGCGCGGCAGTTCGGTTTCCGCGGCGGGCTGGTGCCGGGCGTAACGGTCTACGCGTACCTGGCCCACCCGGGTCTGGTTGCCTGGGGCCGCCCGTGGCTCGAGCGCGGGGCCGCGAGCGTGCGGCTGCTGCGTCCGCTCTACGACGGCGCCGACTTCGAGGTTTCGCTCGAGCCCGACGGTCCGCGCGGCTACCAGGCTGCGCTGATCGACGAGGAAGGCACACGCTGCGCGGAGGGAAGCGTGTCGCTTCCCTCCGATGCGGACGCCCCGCCCGAGCGGCGCGGCGATCGGCCGGCGCCCGCCGCGGACGCCCGCCCGCCCGCCGAGCGGCCGGTTCTTGAAGGGCTGCGCGAGAGTGGCCTCGGCGGCTTCTCGCTCGAGTGGCGCGCGAACGCCGAGTTGGCCCGCTACCTGCGCGATCCGGAGCAGATGGCGCCGGTCGTGCGGCCGCGCGGCGAGGCGCTCGCGAATCCCGCCTGGACGCTCGGCCTGGCCAATTGGCTGCTTTCGAGCAACGTGCGACTCGGGCCCTGGATCCACGTGGAGAGCCAGGTGCAGCACCACTCCGCGATTCCTCCCGGCGCGCCGCTCGAAATCGAGGGACGCGTCGTCGATCTGTTCACGCGCGGTGGCCACGAGTTCGTCGATCTCGACGTGGCCGTATTCCTCGCGCCGGACACGCCAGCGCTCCAGGCCCGTCACCGCGCGATCTACAAGCTGCGCGCACCGGCCTGATCCGCGCACCAGCGCGACCCCGCGCAACCCGGCCGCCCGAAGCCGGTTCCACGGGAAGGGACGGAGGTCCAGATGCCCGATGCGCTCTTCCCGCGCGGCGCTCCGCTGCTCGGCGCCATGCTCCTGGCGTTCCTGGTGGGCGGCTGTGCCCACTACGACCACGCGTATTACGCGCCGCGCGTGCAGCACGGCGCCGCGTATGCGAGCCACCACTACCACGACGACGTGCTGCTCGTCTTCGATTCCGGCTACGGCTGCTATCTGGTCGACGGCTACGCCGAACACTACTTCTTCGACGATCACTTCTATCGCTACGACCACGGCCGCTGGCAACGCTCGGCGCAGATCCACGGGCCCTGGCACCCGGCCATCGTGAACGAGGTTCCGCACGGGATCCAAGGGAGCCACGCGCAACGCCGAAGCGGGAAGGCACAGCGGCCGGCACAACGCGAGGCAGGCGCTCCGCGCGCCGTGTCTCGCGTCCAGCCCGTGGCGCCGCGCGGCCGGACGCAGCGCGCGATCGCCCCGAAGCCGCGCGACGCCCGGCCCCCTCGGCGCGAGTTCGCGCAAGATCGGCGTGAGGTCCGGACCGGGCCGCGCCGGGTCCGCAGCGAGCGCCGCGGAACCTCGACCGAGCGGCGCGAGGCCCGCCCCGCCCGCCGCGAGCTCGGCCCGAAACGGGACGCTGCCGCGGTCGAGCCTCGCAAGCCTCGCAAGCCACGCCGGACCGCACAGCGCGGCGGCCGCGGGCCGGTCGCTCCCGAGGCGCAGCTGGTAGACCGAAAGCCGCGCAAGCGCTGATCGTGACGCCCGGCGCTAGGCCTTGCTCAGCGTCTCTTCGAGCAGTTCGAGCGCGGCGGCTGCGAAGCGCCACATGTTCTGCTGGCGGTCCGACGCGCCGGTCTCGAGGATGCGCGTCTTCTCGATCGGCCCGGCCACCGCGAGCGCCGCGTGGCCGGCCGGCCTGGCAAACTCGCTTCCCGGCTACCGTCGGGGCGGTCGCCCAGCAAGGAGGCCGAACGGTCAGCATGGTCAGCAGCGACTTGGGCGTCTCAAGCGCGGCGCGCGCCGCGCCGAATCGGGGCCCACGAGTCTGCGGGGCGGGTGGAGCGCCCCGGCTCGCTGCAAGGAGGACTCCGGTGGGCAGGAATCGCAAGCGGCCGCCGACCAGGCCCGCCGAGCGTCGCGAGGCGTCGCGACTCACCGCCTGGACACGCAAGAGCGACCCCGACGCAGTCCACTTCGTGGCGGACGACCAGGAGGGCTCGGGCGTGCTGCGCAATGTCTCGACGACCGGTGCGCTGGTCGAGGGGGTGTCGCGCCAGGTCCCCTGCGGGGTCATGATCGACCTCTACTTCCTGTTCGGCCGTGGCCGCAAGCGGCGCGTCCACGCGATCGGCAAGGTTGTGCGCGAGACCGAGACGGGCTTCGCCGTGCGCTTTTCGCGCATCGAGCGCGAGCTGGAGCGCCTGGTGCTGTCGGCCCGGCCGAAGCCCGCCTTCGCGGAGGCTCCAGGCGAAGCGGGCGAGGAGCCCGTGATCGACCTGGTCGACGTGGCCACGCCCGCGGCGCCCGCCGCGCCGGCCTTCCCTGAGACAGTGCTCCGCGCGCGCTACGAACGCCTGCGCGGTCTCGAGCCAGTCGAGCAGGTCAAGGAGTGCATCGAGTACATCGGGAACCCCGAGATCCTGACGTTCGAGTTCCTGGAGTCGTTCGCCGCGATCGAGAGAGCCTGCGCGCAGCACGAGTTCTCGCTGCGTCTGCCACCCTCGGGCGAGATCGTGCTGGGGCACTTCCGGGAAGGCCTCGAGGTCGTGGTCGACGGCCTGGATGGCTACGCCTTCAACTGCTTGGCGACCAACCTGTCGCCGCTTGGCCGCTCGACTGCGGACGAGGACGATCCCTCGGGGGTGGACTACCTGGGCCTGGTCCAGGGCCCCGGGGGCGGTCTGGTACTGGGCGTCGTCCCCTGGCTGCTGGAGTTCACCCCGTACTCGCTGCTGATGCGCGCGCTCAACTGCCTGGCCGAGCTGGCGCCCAGCTCGCAGATCGAGCGGCTGTCTCGCGACTTCCTGGGCGGCGCCAAGGGTCCGCTGGTCTTCGACCTGCACGTGATCGTCCCGCACGGCGTCGAGCTCGACGAGGTCGTGACGCTCTCGCAGCTCACCCGCGATCTCTCTGAGAAGCTCGGGATCCTGCTGCGCGACGCGCCCCAGTTCCCGAACGTGCTGCGCAGCATCATGTGCGTGCGCCTCGACGAGTCCGCCTTCCAGGGCCGCCTCGAGTTCGACTGGCGCGTCGGCTGACGCCGGCGCACCACGCCTCTGCGGATCCGCGGTATGATGCGAGTACGATGCCAAGCGAGATCGGCCGCCTGCATGTGCGCCGCAGCGCCTTCATCTCCGCCGCGCCGGAGCGGGTCTGGGAGGAGTTCGGAAGCTTTGCGCGCATGGCCGCCTGGTTCGGCCGTGGACACACACTCGAGCAGTACGAGCCGAAGCTCGGCGCGACTGTCGTGCTTTCGGTAGAGATCGACGGCGAGCGCCGGCCTTTCGGCGGGCCGATCACGGTGATGGAGCCCGCCCGCGAGCTCAGCTTCGAGACCAACTGGCACGGGCCCCGGGCCAGGCCCGTTCCCAGCGCGATCACGTTCCGTCTGACCCCGCTCTACGACGGCACCCTGGTCGAGCTGTTCCACCACGGCTTCGAACGGCTGGGTGCCGAGGCCGGCGACGAGCTGGCCGGCTACGAAGCCGGCTGGACCACGAACCACCTCGACGCGCTGCGCAGCGTCGTCGCGGCGTAGCCGGCTCGTCAGGCCGGTCGCGGTCCGTCGATCGTCGCGCGGCGCAGGGTGCGCGGCGCGTCGCCGTGGTCGTGCACCGCGTAGTGCAAGGTGCAGCGGTTGTCCCAGAGCACCAGGTCCCCGGGCCGCCAGCAGAGGCGCGCCTGGAACTCGGGACGGGTCGTGTGCTCGTACAGGAACTCGAGCAGCGGCGCGCTCTCGCGGCGGGTCATGCCCTCGATCTTGCGTGTGAACGCCCGGCACACGTAGAGGGCCTTGCGTCCGGTCTCGTCGTGCGTGCGCACCACCGGGTGCACGGCGCGCGGCGCCGCGGCCGGGTCCTTGCCCATGACGGCCGCGAACTCCGCTGCGGAGTGCTCGGCCCGCAGGCCGTCCAGCAGCCGCTTCATGCCGTCCGAGAGCGCCTGGTAGGCCAGGTACTGGTTCGCGAAGAGGGTGTCGCCGCCCAGCTCGGGCACCTCGAGCGCGTGCAGCATCGTGAGCTTTGGCGGGCGTTCGTGGAACGTGACGTCCGAGTGCCAGTGCTCGTTCAAGGTCACGGCCTTGCCGTAGTTGCGGATCTCGATCAGCTCCGGGTAGCCCGGCATGTGCGGCGAGATCGGGTGGTGCGTCGGCTCACCCCAGCGCCGCGCCAGCGCCAGCTGCTCTTCGGGCGTGAGCGACTGGCCCGAAACGGCGAGCACCTGATGCTCGAGCAACAGGTCGTGAAGCTGCCCAAACCCCTTCTCGTCGAGCGCCGCCAGGTCGCAGCCCTGCACGCGCGCGCCGAGCGGGGCGGCCAGGCGGGATACCTCGAAGGGGTTGTTCGCAGTCGCCATCGGGAACTCCTGTCCGGCCACGAGTCTATGCGAAAAGGCCGGCTGGAGTCAGCCGTGTGGCGTGCCGATGCTCCGGCCATGAGCGAGCCCGTCCAGAGCTTCCGGCTGGCGAAGATGTCGCCCTCCATCTGGGTTCTGACGGCGATCTTCCTGCCGCTTCCTCTTGTGCTCGCGGCGGCCGCGTTGGCCTGCGGGGGCCCCCCGGTGCTACTCGCGGCTGCGGCCTTCGTGGCGCTGGTCTACGCGTCCGTCTGGCTGTGGTTCCGGCCCACGCGCTTCGAGCTCACGCCCGGCGCGCTGCGCATCGTCTGGCCGATCCGGCGCCGCGAGATCGAGCTGGCGTCGGTCGAGTCGCTCGAGATCGTGAGCGGCCGGGAGCTGCGCCGCGAGTTCGGGCTGCTGCTGCGCGTCGGCGCCGGGGGCTTGTGGGGCGGCTTCGGCATGCTGTGGAGCAGCAAGGGCCGCCACCTGGACTTCTACGTCTCGCGGCTCGCGCCACTCGTACTGATCCGCCGCCGCCTGGGGCGCTCGCTACTGATCACGCCCGACGATCCCGAGCGCTTCGCGGCCGAGCTGCGCGCGCGCGCTTCGTCCGCATGACGCGCGGGAAAGGACGGGGTCGTCAGGACTCCGCCCCGGGCGCGAGCGGGTTCTCGTTCCCGACGGCCAGGCGCCACCAGATTGGGGTCGCGGCCGCGGCGGCGAGCAGCAGGGCGGCGACCCAGATCCCGCGCGGCAGTCCGAACGGCGCGGGGCTCCCGAGCCAGAGCGTGCCGAGGCCGACCAGGAGCCCGAAGGTGGTGACGCTGGCGGCTGCGACCCCGGCCAGACCGCGCCAGAGGCGCGCCCGATCCTCGCCGGGTTCGTCGGATACAGGACCCCAGAAGCCCGGGGGCCGCGCGCGCTCGTAGAAGCGCCGCAGACAGGCACGGTCCTCCGCGGGCGTCGCGAGCGAGGTGAGCACGGCCGCTCCGGTGCCGCCCGCGGCCATCAATAGCAGGCGCATCGCTTCCGGCTGGTCCGGCAAGCCGAACAGCAGCGC
>CAXMNF010000228.1:0-22040 GCA_964194645.1 uncultured Gammaproteobacteria bacterium | reverse complement strand
CCATGATGCCGCCCGCGCCGGTCTTGATCGCCAAGGCGTCTCTGCCGTTCCCGGTCCTCTCCGCGGCGATGCGCTCGCGCAGCTCGGCGACCGCGGGCCAGGGCGCGACGTGACGCGCGCCGATCTCCTGCTGGAGCTTCTCGAGCAGCGGCACAGCTCGCGACAGGTCGCCGGCCAGCGCCCGGCAGCGCATCAGTGCAAGGTGCTCCCAGGTCTGCGCCTGGCGCTCCTGATAGCCGGCATACGCTTCGGAGGAGGTGCCCAAGGTGCCCTGTCTACCGGACGGCCGCAGGCGCGCATCGATCGTGTAGGCAACGCCCGCGCCGGTCGGCGTCGACAAGTAGTGGATCATGCGCTGCGCCAGCCGCGAGGCCGGATGCATCTGTTCGGTGTCACCGCCGTAAAGGAAAATCAGGTCGAGGTCCGAGTGATAGGTAAGCTCGCGGCCGGCGAGCTTTCCCATGCCCAGCACGGCGAAGTCGAGGCCACCAGCGGAACCCAGGCTGTCGCGGGCCGCGTCAAGCGCGCGCTCCAGGATCCGCTCGGCGAGCAGCGACAGGAACCGGGACACCTCGCCGAAGGGCGCCAGCCCACCCAGGTCGAGGCACGCCGCGAAGGCCATGTCGTCGCGCCGCAGCAGGCGCAGGCCGTCCAGGAAGCCCTCGAGATCGCTACTCCAGCCGGACGGCAGCCGCGCCTCGAGCGACGCGCCCTGCTGGCGCAGCGCGTCGGGCGACAGCTCGGCGAGGCGCGGCAGCAACTCGGCGCGGCTCGAGAGGTAGCGCGCGAACTCGGCATTCGACGCCAGTACGCGCGCCAAACCGCGCGCCGCCTGCTCCGGCAGATCGATGCACGCCAGGTCCCCCACCCGCCGCTCCAGGAAGAGCTCGGCATTCGCGGCAAACGGCGCCTCGAGGGCACTCCCCGCCACGAACCGCGCGAGCGCGGTCCCGTTCATCCGCCGCTCTCCGTCTCGGTCGTGCCGAGCAGCAGCGACTCGAAGTGGCGCCGCACCTCGGCCCGCACGTTGGTCCAGTCCTCGAGCAGCCGGTCGCGCGCCACGCGGGCATCCCCGTCGTGATACCCCATGCGCCGAGCCAACTCGAGCTGGCTGCGGGCGTCGCGCGGAAAGCGGTGCGTCTGCCGCTCCTCTGCCATCTGCAGCGCGTGCTCGGCGCGGCGCAGCCAGCGGTAGGCATCGATCAGGCTCGCGACGATGCCCTCGGCCAGCGCCCCGCTCTGGCCCAGCGCGGCCAGCGCGGCCAGCACGTTGCCGGTGCGCAGGGCCGGCTCGCGTCCGCCCCGGATCAGCTGCAGCGCCTGCACCAGGAACTCGACGTCGCGAATGCCCCCGGGACCCTCCTTCAGATCCGCCTCCAGGTCGACGCCGCCCGCGCGCCGCTCGGCCTCGATGCGCAGCTTGATCTCGCGCACGCCGGCAATCGCGCCGGGATCGATCAGGCCGCGGTACACGAACGGCGTGATCTCGCGCACGAAGCTCTCCTGCTCCGCCTTGGGTCCGGAGATCGGCCGCAGGCGGATCAGCATCTGTCGCTCCCAGTCGGCGCCAAAGGCCTCGTAGTAGGAGAGCGCGGCCTCGACCGGGTTCGCGAGCGTGCCGGCCCGGCCTTCCGGGCGCAGGTCGAGATCGACCCGGTAGCCGAAGCCCTCCTCGGTGCGCTCCTCGAGCTGCGACTTGAAGCTGCGCACCACGTCCTGCACCTGCCGCGCGCGCGCCAGCTCATCGTCGTCCGGCTGCAGCCCGTAGAGGAACAGCAGGTCCACGTCGGAGGAGAAGTTGAGCTCGCGCCCGCCGAGCTTGCCGAGCGCGAACAGCGCGGGCGGCTCGCCGCCCCGCTCGTGCACCGCACAGGCCAAGGCGGCCGCCAGGCAGCCGTCCGCCAGGTCCGACAGCTCGCGCAGGCTGCCGTCCATGCGGCGCCCCGCCAGGTCCCGGGCCGCCACGCGCAGCAGCCCCCGGTACTTCGCCGTGCGGATCGCCGCCCAGTCGGCCGCAGGGGCAGCCGGGTCGGGCGGCGGCTCGCCGGCCAGGCCGTCGCTCCATTCAGGGTGGCGCTGCAGCAGGCGCACGAGGAACGGACTCGAGCCGAGCACCCGCGCCAGTGGCGCGAGCGCCTCGGGGTCGAGCGGCCGACCGCGCGCCCGGCGCGACGCGTCCGCCAGGCCCAGCAATGCGTCCGCCCCGGCTCCGGGCCGGGCGCTCAGGAGCAGAGCTGGCAGCCAGGCCGAGCGATGCGGCGCAAGGTCCGGCTGGCGGGCCGCCGCCTCGAGCGCGCCGGCCGAGCGCCGCGGCTCCGGGTCACCTAGACGCTCGAGCGCCGACACCTCGGGCGCTCCGCGCTCGATGCCGCGGATCAGCGCTTCGACCAGAGCATCCGGCGGCGCGGGCATGGCGCTTCACGCTAGCCCGCCTGTGCGGCGGGGTCGACGGCCGCACGGATCGGTCGCGGCGCTCGACAGCGGGCGGTCGCATGCATACGCTGGCCCGCGGGGAGAAGCCGCCCGGGGGGAGTTCGCATGGAGGAAGGCAGCCGGCGCGCGGTCGCGATGGCCCTCGCCGCGAACCTGGGCGTCGCCACCGCCAAGATCGTGGGCTACGCGTTCACGGGTGCCGCGTCGCTGCTTGCCGAGGCCGTTCACTCGGTCGCCGACAGTGGCAACCAGCTGCTGCTCTTCCTGGGCTCGGCGCGTGCCCGGCGTCCAGCCTCACCCGAGCACCCGTTCGGCTACGCGCGCGAGGGCTACTTCTGGGCGTTCGTCGTGGCGGTGGTGCTGTTCACGCTCGGCTCGGTGTTCGCGATCTCCCAGGGCATCGACAAACTGCGCCACCCGCACTTGCTGGCCTCGGCCGAGTGGGCGATCGGCATCCTGCTGGCCGCCGGCGTGATGGAGAGCTTCGCGCTGCGCACGGCCGTGCGCGAGGCGCGCCGCCACAAGGGCGAGCAGTCCTGGTGGTCTTTCATCCGCCACGCGAAGGTGGCTGCCCTGCCCGTGATACTGCTCGAGGACGCGGGGGCCCTGGCGGGCCTGCTGGTGGCGCTGGTCTGCGTGTCGCTCGCGGCCTGGACCGGCGATCCCTTCTGGGACGCCCTCGGTAGCCTGATCATTGGCGGGCTGCTCGGCGTGATCGCGCTGCTGCTCGGAGTGGAGATGCAGAGCCTGCTGATCGGCGAGTCGGCGACGCCGAAAGTGCTGCAGGACATCCGCGGGGCGATCGAGGACCACGCACAGGTCGGCCGTCTGATCCACTTGCGCACCCAGCACCTGGGCCCCGACGAACTGCTGGTCGGCGCGAAGATTGCGCTCGACCCGGCACTGCTGCTCGCTGAAGCCGCCGCCGTGATCGACGAGGTCGAGCGAGAAATTCGCCGGCGCCAGCCGTCGGCTCGGCTGATCTATCTGGAGCCGGACGTGGACCGGCAAGCGACCTGATCGTGAACGCCCTGGACGCTGCACTGATCGCCAGCGCGGTGCTTGCCTTCGGCCTGTTCTCGCGCCGCTTCGAAGGTTCGATACTGACGCCACCCCTCGCCTTCGTGGCGCTCGGCATAGCGCTCGCCCCTGACGGCCTCGGGCTTCTCGACATCGACGCCGGCGAGGGCCTCGCGCACCTGCTCGCGGAGTTCACCCTGGTGCTCGTGCTGTTCGGTGATGCGGCGCGCATCGACGTGCCCGCGCTGCGCCGCGAGCTCGGGCTTCCGATCCGCCTGCTCGCGCTCGGTCTGCCCCTGACCATGCTGGCCGGCTTCGGCCTGGCGGTCTGGCTGCTGCCGGAGCTGGGCCTGGCGCACGCCGCCCTGCTCGCGGCGATCCTGGCTCCAACCGATGCGGCGCTGGGCCAGGCCGTGGTCAGCGACTCGCGCGTGCCACTTCGCATCCGCCAGGCGCTGAACGTCGAGAGCGGCTTGAACGACGGCCTGGCGCTGCCGGTCGTGCTGATTCTGGCTGCGCTCGCCGGAGCCGGACCCGACAGCGGCCGCGGCGCCGCCGAGTGGCTGGGTTTTGCCGCGCTGCAGGTAACGGTCGGACCCACGGCCGGCCTGGCGGTCGGCTGGTTGGGCGCCCGTGCGGTGCACGGCGCGGCTGCGCGCGGCTGGATGAACGAGTCGTTCGAGCAGCTCAGCGGACTCGCGCTGGCGCTGCTCGCGTTTGCTGGCGCCGAGCTCGCCGGCGGCAACGGCTTCATCGCCGCGTTCACGGCGGGGCTCACCTTCGGCACGGTGGCCCGCGGCTTCTGCGAGGGCCTGTACCGCTTCATCGAGGCCGAGGGCCAACTGCTCGTGCTGCTGGTCTTCCTGCTGCTCGGCTGCGCGCTCGCCTGGCCGGCACTGCAGGAAGCGGGCCCCGCGAGCTGGCTCTACGCGCTCGCGAGCCTGACCGTCGTGCGCATGCTGCCGGTCGCGCTCGCCCTGCTGGGCTCCGGGCTCCAGCCCGTCTCGGTGATCTTCCTCGGTTGGTTCGGACCGCGCGGCCTGGCCTCCCTGCTCTTCGCGCTGCTGGTAGCAGGCCCGCACGTGATGCCGGAGGGGACCCCGATCTTCTCCACAGTGATCCTCACTGTGCTGTTGAGCGTGCTCCTGCACGGCGTGAGCGCGGCACCGGCGGCCCGCCGCTACGGAGCGCACCTGCTCGCGCGGCGCGAGCAGGCGAGGCGCGAGCACACGCCCGTCACGGAGCACCCCCTCCGAGTGCGGCGCCGCTCCTAGCGCCGTCGGCCTCCGCCGCAGCGCGGAGCGGCGCGCCTCCACGCGCAGCTCATCGACCTTGGCGTCGATCTGGTTGGCCAGGTCAACGGACGCCGTCTCCGCGGCTTGTGGCGCCAGCGGTCCCAGGACCAGTATCAGCGGCAGCAGCGCCGGCCTCACCCGCGTTCCCTGAGCCCGTCCACGATCGACACGCCAGCCGGCGCTTCGAGGTCGACGCCGGTGGTCTCGAGCAGACGCGCCACCAGCATGTAGAAGCCGACCGCCAGGACCAGCTCGACGACCTCGCGGTGCGGAAGCTGCTTGGCGAGCGCCGCGAACGTTTCATCGGAGGCGCGAACGTCGCGCAGCACCTCGCCCGTGAAGCGCAGCACCAGCGCTTCGGTCGCGTCGAAGCAATCCGCGCTCGCGTTGCCCGCCTCGAGCGCCGCGATCTGCTCGGGTCGCGCACCGGTCCGCTCTGCGATCGGCACGTGCTGATCCCACTCGTAGCGCGCGCCCGAGAGCTGTGCGACGTGCAGGATGGCCAGCTCGCGCAGCTTCGCGTCGAGCTGTTGGCGGCCCAGGATCGTACCGCCAAAGCGCGTGAAGGCGCTGAAGTTGCGCTCCGCATGGGCCAGCATGCGAAAGATGTTGAGCTTGGCGGGCAGCGCGTCGAACGCCTCGCGCACGCTCGGATGCAGCTCGTCCAGGTTGGGGTACGGGATGCGCGCCATGACTCTCCTCGCGGTGCTTCGGGTTCAGCGGGCGAAGCGCGCCGGATCGAGCACATCGAGCTCCGGCCAGCGCTCGCCCGCCAACAGCCAGTCTGCCACGGCGTGAGCGGTGAGCGCAGAGAGCAGCACACCGTTGCGGTGGTGGCCGGCGGCGATCCACGCGCCCGGGGCGCCCGGCAGCGGTCCGACCAGCGGAAGCCCATCGGGCGAACCGGGCCGCAGGCCAGCCCAGGCACGCAGGAAGTGCGCGGCGCCCAGCGGCGGCAACAGTTCGCGCGCGCTCGCGAGCAGCCAGGCCACGCCTTCCGCGCTCGGTTCGGGGTCGAAGCCGGCGTGCTCTACTGTGGCCCCGACGGCCAGCGTGCCGTCGGCCCGAGGCACCAGGTAGATCCCCTTGCCCCAGACGATCGAGCGGAGCGGCGCGCCTGGCAGTGCGAGCGCAAGCATCTGCCCCTTGACCGGCTCGATCGGCAGCGCGGCGCCGAGCGGTCCGGAAAGCGCCGGGGCCCAGGCGCCGGTGCACAACACCACCTGGCCGGCGGACCAGGACGCGTCAGCCGTGCGCGCCCGCCAGGCACCCCCGGCTTCGGCGTGGAGTTCGAGCACCTCGGCCCCTTCCACGAGTTCGGCGCCGTGCGCGCGCGCGGCGGCCGCGCAGGCCCGGGTCAGCAGAGCGCTCTCCACGTGTGCCTCGCGCGGCGACCAGAGCGCCCCGTCGAAGCCGTCGACCAGGCGCGGCTCGCGCTCGCGCAGCTCGGATCGCTCGAGCCAGCGACAGCCGTGCGCGGCGAGCAGGGCGACCCGAGCGCGCAACTCGCCCGCCTCGGCCGGCGCGGCGGGGCGCAGAACGCCGGTTCGGCGCAGCAGCGGATCGATGCCCGAGCGCTCCCGGACCTGCTCGACCAGCTCGGGCAGCAGGTCGAGCGCGCGCACGCCCAGCTCGAAGACAGGCCCCTTCCCCGTGGACTCGGCCAGCGGCGCCAGCATCCCGGCGGCGGCCGACGAGGCGTGGCGCCCGACCGCATCGCGCTCCAGCAGGGCGACCCGCGCGCCGCGGCGCGCCAGCGCGAAGGCCGTCGCACAGCCGATCACGCCGCCGCCCACTACGAGCACGTCCTGCGTCCGCATCGCGCCGAGCATACCGGTCCGATAGACTGCGCGCCGTGCTGGAGGGCGTAGCGCGCAGGCGGGTCGAACTTCGCGAGCGCGGGGTCGAGCTGGCGCTGATCGACTGGGGCGGCTCCGGCCCTCCTGTGCTGCTCGCCCACGCCAACGGCTTCTGCGCGGCACTCTGGGACCCGGTCGCTCGCCAGCTTCGCGAGCACTTCCGCGTGGTGGGCTACGACGCGCGCGGACACGGCGACTCGTCGCGGCCGCCCGTACCCGAGGGCTATGGCTGGCACGAGTTCGGCGCCGATGCGGCCGCACTCGCGGAGTGGCTGCTGACCGAGCAGGGCGGCGACGCCCTGGTCTACGGCGTCGGCCACTCGTTCGGGGGCACGGCGATCTTCGAGGCGGCGTCCGAGCGGCCCGACCTGTTTGCGCGCATCGCTCTGCTCGACCCGGTCCTCCACCCGCCGGAGAGCGAACCCACAGCCGAACGCCTGGAACGCCGCCGGCACCTGGTCGAGACCGCGCAGCGCCGGCGCGGCATCTGGCCGTCGCGCGACGCCGTGCGCCAGGCGTGGAGCGGCCGCGAGTTGTTCGCGGACTGGGATCCGCGCGCGCGCGAGCTGTACCTGGGCGAGGGGTTCCGCGACCTGCCCGACGGAAGCGTCGAGCTCAAGTGCCCCGGCGAGGTCGAGAGCGCGGTGTTCTCCGGGCGCGCGCGGCGCGACATCTACAAGGTGGCGGAGCAACTGGAGACGCAGGCTCTGCTGCTCTTCGCCGCCGCCGGACACTTCGATCGAAGCATCTGTGAGGCATTGGCCGGCAAGGCGCGTCAACTGCGGCTCGAGGACCTGCCCTTCGGGCACCTCCTGCCGATGGAGGCTCCGGATGCCGTCGCCGAGCGGCTGATCTGCTTCGGCCGGGAGGGCTAGACCTGGCAGCCGCGCAAGGCGAACAGCCGCACGTCGTGATCGTCGGAGCGGGCTTTGGCGGGCTCGCGGCCGCGCGTGAGCTGCGCCGCGCCGCGGTCCGGATCACCCTGGTCGACCGGCACAACTATCACCTGTTCCAGCCGCTGCTCTACCAGGTGGCGACTGCGGGGCTCGAGGCCGAGCAGATCGCGCACCCGGTGCGGGCCATTCTGCAGCGTCAGCCGAATGCGCGCTTCCGCCTGGCCGATGTGCACGCCGTGGATCTCGGCGCGCGGCGGCTCGACACGTCCACCGGCGCGATCCACTACGACCAGCTGATCCTGGCATTCGGCACGGAGACGAACTTCTTCGGAATCGACTCGGTGGCGCGCAACGCCCTGCCGCTGAAGAGCCTCGAGGAGGCCGTGGCGATCCGCAACCAGGTGCTGCGCCAGTTCGAGCTGGCCGTGCAGCAACCTGACGCCGACGTGCGGCGCGCCATGCTGAGCTTCGTGGTGGTCGGTGGCGGACCCACGGGAGTCGAGGTGTCGGGCATGTTCTCCGAGCTGATCCGTCTGGTCCTGGCCAAGGACTTTCCGGACCTCGAGTTCGGGGACGTGCGCGTCGTGCTGCTCGAGGCCACGGACGGACTGCTCGCGGGCTTCCCCGAGAAGCTGCGCGGGGCGACTGCCGAGATCCTGTGGCGCAAGCACGTCGAAGTGCGCTTCGGCGCCCGCGTCGAGCGGTTCGACGGCGAGAAGGTGGAGTTGGCCGGCGGCGAGATCATCCCCACGCGAACCGTGGTCTGGGCCGCGGGCGCGCGCGCGGCTGGACTGGCCAAGCACCTGGAACTCGAGCGCGGCAGCCTGGGCCGGGTGCGCGTGCGCGACACCTTGCAAGTCCCGGGACACGACGAGGTCTACGTGATTGGCGACGCCGCCTGCCTCGACGACGGCTCGATGCCGATGATGGCGCAACCCGCCATCCAGGGCGGACGGCAGGCCGCGCGCAACGTGCTGCACCAGTTGGCCGGTCGACCGGCCGAGCCATTCCGCTACCGCGACCCGGGCAGCCTGGCCACGATTGGCCGCAACCAGGCCGTCGCGCGCGTCGGCCGGCTCGAGCTGTCGGGCTTCCTGGCCTGGGTCCTCTGGCTGGTCGTGCACCTCGTCTATCTGATCGGCTTCCGCAACCGCTTGCTCGTGTTGATCAACTGGGCCTGGGACTACTTCCGCTACGAGCGCGCGGTGCGACTGATCACTAGAGACGCGCCGCAGGCGCCGCGCACGCCGTAGCGGCCCCGGACCTCTGCTAGACTCGCGCGCATGGGCGGCGTGGTGCGCAGCGAGAAGGACGGAGCCCTGGGCTGGTTGATCTTCGACCACCCCGAGCGGCGCAACGCCATCTCGGTGGAGATGTGGCGCCAGATCCCGGAGCTGGTCGAAGCGCTGGCCGCCGACGACGAGGTGCGCGTCGTGGTGATGCGTGGCGCCGGCGAGACCGCGTTCGTGGCGGGCGCCGACATCTCGCAATTCGAGGAGAGCCGCAGCGGCGAGAACGCGCGCGACTACGACGTGGACAATGCCCGGGCCTTCGCCGCGCTGGCCGGGCTGGAGAAGCCCCTGCTGGCGCAGATCGGGGGCTTCTGCATCGGCGGCGGCGTCGCGATCGCCCTCACCGCAGACCTGCGCTACGCGTCGTCCGACTCGGTGTTCGCGATCCCCGCGGCGAAGCTGGGACTCGGCTACCAGATGGGCGGACTCGAGGCGCTCGCCAACGTGGTCGGCTACTCCCACGCCAAGGAGATCTTCTTCACCGCGCGGCGCTTCTCGGCCGAGGAGGCGCGTCACATGGGCCTGGTGAACGCGGTGGTCGCGCGCGAAGACCTCGAGACCCATGTGCGCGAGACGGCCGCGCTGATCGCCAGCAACGCGCCTCTGACCGTGAAGAGCGTGAAGCGCATCGTGGGCGAGATCAGCAAAGACCCCGCCCAGCGCGACCTGGCGGGCGTCGCCGCCTCGATCCGCGCCTGCTTCGAGAGTGAGGACTACCGCGAAGGCGTGCGCGCTTTCCTCGAAAAACGGCCGCCCCGGTTCCAGGGGCGCTGATGGACGGCGCGGCGCCGCTGTCCGGCATCCGCGTGCTCGACCTGACCCGCTACCTGGCGGGTCCCTTCTGCACGATGCTGCTCGCGGACTACGGCGCCGACGTGATCAAGGTCGAGTCGCGCAAGGGCCGAGAGTTCCGAGCGCCGGATTCCGCGCGCGACTCGTACTTCTTCCTGTCCGCGAACCGCGGCAAGCGCTCGCTCACGCTCGACTACCGGACCCCCGCCGGCCGCGACCTGCTGCTGCGGCTGCTGGGCGGCTGCGACGTGCTGGTCGAGAACTTCCGCCCGGGCGTGATGGCGAAGTTCGGCCTGGCCCCCGAGACGCTCCTCGAACGCTTTCCCAGGCTGGTCTACTGCGGCATCTCCGGCTTCGGCGCGGACGGTCCCTACGCGGAGCGGCCGGGCTTCGACCAGATCGCACAGGGCATGAGCGGCTTGATGAGCCTCACGGGTACGCCCGAGAGCGGGCCCACGCGGGCCGGCATCGCGATCTCCGACCTGCTCGGCGGCATCTTCGCCGCGCACGGCATCCAACTCGCGCTGCTGGCGCGCACAGCGACCGGACGCGGGCAGCGGGTCGACACGTCGCTGCTCGAGGCGACCATCGGCATCCTGTCCTGGGGGGCCGGCATGTACTTCGAATCGGAGCGCACGCCGGGTCCCGCCGGCCAGCACCACCCACTTGCCTCGCCCTACGGCCGCTTCCGCGCGCGCGACGGCTACCTGAACATCGCCGCGGGCAACGAACCGATGTGGCGCAAGCTCGCCGCCGCCCTCGGCCATGCAGAGTGGCTCGAGGACCCGCGCTTCGCAGGCCCGGTCGAGCGCCTCAAGAATCGCGCCGAGCTCAACGAGGCGATCGACGGGGCGCTGGCCCCAAGCGACGTCGCGGACTGGGTGGAGCGCATCAACGCGGCGGGGGTTCCGTGCGGCCCCGTGCTCGACATCGCCCAGGTCTTCGCCGACCCGCAGGTGGCGGCGCGCCAGATGCTGGTCGAGCTACCCCACCCCGAGATCGGCACGTTCAAGACCACGGGCCTGCCTGTGAAGCTCTCGGCGACACCGGGCGCGATCACGCGCCGCCCGCCCCTGCTGGGCGAGCACAGCGACGAGATCCTGGCCGAGGCCGGCCTGTCGAGCGACGAGATCGCGGACCTGCGCAGCGATCAGGTGATCTAGGGCGCGTGCGACGAGCGCTACTGGACGCCCCAGCCGTGCGGGCCCCGACGCTCGACACGGTCAGGTCTGGAGCATCTTCGCGCCGGCCTTCTTCAGGTCCTCGGCGCTCGTCTCCGTATCGGCCGGCGGCTGCGGCACCGCCCGGCCCTTCTGTACGGCAGGGCGCTTGCCGACCGCCTCGCTCCAGCGCTGCAGGTTCGGCAGGTCGTCGATCGCGACACCGGCCCAGCCGTGGATCGACACCCAGGGCCAGGTGGCGATGTCGGCGATCGAGTAGTCACCCGCCAGGTACTCGCGGTCGGCCAGCCGCTGGTCCAGCACCGTGTAGAGCCGCTTGGTCTCGTGCTGGTAGCGGTCGATCGCGAACTGGATCTTCTCGGGCGCGTAGCGGAAGAACACGTTGGCCTGGCCCTGCATCGGCCCGACGCCGCCCATCTGGAACATCAGCCACTGGAGCACGTCGGCGCGCGGCGCCGTCTCGGCGGGCAGAAGCTTCCCACTCTTCTCGGCCAGGTAGATCAGGATCGCGCCCGATTCGAACACGGCCAGATCGCCGGCGTCGCGGTCCACGATCGCCGGGATGCGGCCGTTCGGGTTGATGCGCAGGAACCAGTCTTCCTTCTGTTCGAGCCGATCGAGGCGGATCGGCTTTGTCTCGTAGGGCAGGCCGACCTCCTCGAGCATGATCGAGGCCTTCCAGCCGTTCGGAGTCGGCGCCGTGTACAGGTCGATCACGAGCGCTCTCCCGCGCGGTGGATGGTGATCACGGCATCCTCGTCGAAGGACGGGTTCGGGTCCCGCGTGTAGACCGAGCGGCAGAAGTGATGCTCGAACTCGTGGTTCGCCTTGGTGTCCTTGGTCGCGATCGCGACGTGGTGGAAGCCCATGCTCGTTCCCCTTCTCAGATCTTTGCGTAGCCGGAGCCCGGGAAGTCGACGCCGATGCCTTTGGCTTGCTCGAGCTGGCCGAACTCCTTCAGGATCTGCTGGCTGTAGCAAACGCGGCCCGTCACCTTGTCGAGCGGCTCGCTGGCGAGCAGCAGGGCCGCGCGCGCCATCACCGCGGGCGGCTCGGCGTTTGGATCGTTCTCATCGCGAACCAGCTTGTGGTGCACCGTGCCCGGCGTCGGCACGACCTGGGAAGGGCTCACGCAGCTGACGGAAACCCCGTCGTCGTAGACCTCGGCGGCCAGCCCCTGGGTGAAGCGCTCGAGCGCGGCCTTCTCGGCGCCGTACAGGGTCCCGCCACGCACGTTGCGCAGGTTTCGCTCGTAGGGCCCGCGGCCCGGGCCGATCGCCGCCCCGCTCGAGATGTTCACGATCGCACCGGACCTGCGCGGGATCATGTCCGCCAGCACCAGCTGCGACAGGTAGAACGGGCCGTGCACGTTCACGGCAAAGGAGCGCAGCCACTTGCGGACCGGATAGCTCGCGATCGGGAGGAAGTAGGTGAGCGCCGCGTTGTTCACCAGCACGTCGATCGGTCCGAAGACCCCGCGCGCCTGCTCGACGGCCGCCGCGCAGTTCTCGTACTCGGAAACGTCACAAGCCACGGCTGCGGCCTCGCCCCCCGCTTTGCGGATCCGCTCGACCGTGCGCTCGAGCGAGCCCTCGAACAGGCGGTGGCCGCCTTCCTGAAGCGTGCGCGCGGTGCACACCACGCGCGCGCCCTCCGCCGCGAAGAGTTCGGCGATCGCCTCGCCAATGCCGCGGCTCGCGCCGCTGACCAAGGCCACCTTGCCGTCGAGCTTGCCCATGCCGGCATCATACGCGGCGGGCCACGACCCGGGCGAGCGCGCGGTCCCCGACCCAGCCCTCCTGCTGCCAGCACACCTCGAGCGGATCGATCAAGCGCAGCAGCTCGCCTTCGTCGAGCAGGAAGCGGCGTCCCGGCCGGGCGTGGCGCTCCAGATTGCGCACGGTCGGGATCTCGCAGACGAGCACTCCCCGCGGCGCCAGGGCCCGGCACAGGGCCGGGAACAGCTCGCGCTGCAGGTAGGCGAAGCAGCTGATCAGCTCCCAGGGCCCGGCCGGCAGCGGCTCGGCGGCCAGGTCCAGGACCCGCGTCTCGATGCGCAGCCCGGCGCGCTCCGCGCGCTCGCGAGCCAGGTCCAGGCCGACCGGCGAGACGTCTACCGCCAGTACATCGAGGCCGCGGCGCGCCAGCCCGCAGGCCACGCGCCCGGCGCCCGAAGCAACGTCGAGTGCAGAGCCGCCGCGCGGCAGCAGGTCGCCGAGCGCATCGAACCAGTCGGGCTCTGCCTCTCCGGTGTGCGAGCCCTCGGCGTAGCGCCGGTCCCAACGCTCGCGATCGCTCAGCGGCCCCGCCACTCCGGCTTGCGCTTCTCCACGAAGGCGCGCTGCGCCTCGCGCGCGTCCTCGCTGGAGCGCAGCGGCCGGCCCAGCTCCTCTTGGCGCAGGTACGCCTGGTCGAGCGGGACGCCCAGGAGCTCGCGCACGCCACGGCGCGTCTCGCGCACGGCGAGCGGCGCGTTCGCCGCAACCGCGTCCGCAGCCGCCAACGCTCGCTCGAGCAATTCCCCTGCCGGCACCACCTCGTTCACCAACCCGATCCTCTCGGCGCGCCGCGCGTCGATCGGCCGGGCCGTCAGCAAAAGCTCCAGCGCGTGCACCCAGCCAACCTGGCGCGGCAGCAGCACTGTTGCGTTGCCGGTCGGGTAGAGGCCCAGTGCCACTTCTTCGAGCGCGAAGCTGGCGTGAGGCGCCGCGTAGCGCAGCTCCGAGGCGAGCATCAGATCGAAGCCACCGGCGCGCGCGTGACCGTTGATCGCGCAGACCAGCGGCGTGCGCAGGTCGAAGCCCGCCAGCAGCGCCGTCGAGACGCTGCGCAGCCCCTCGAAGGTCTCCGCATCGAGCCGCTCGCCGCGGGCCAGGCGCTGCGCCGCCGGGATCGTGGTCTTCATGTCCATGCCAGCGCAGAACACCCGGTCGCCGGCCCCGGTGAGCACCGCGCAGCGCACGCCGTCGTCCTCCGCGATCTCCCGCCAGCAGGCCGCAAGGGCCGCCAGGGTCGCGGGGTCGAGCGAGTTGGCCTGCTCGGGCCGGTCGATCGTGACCAGGGCGACGTGCGGGTGCTCGGCCGGGCGCTCGAGCCGGGCGGTCATGCTAGTGGTGGAACGCGCGCACGCCGGTGTGCACCATGGTGATGCCGTGCTCGCGGCAGGCCGCCTCGATCTCGGCGTCGCGGGCGGACCCGCCGGGCTGCGCGATGAAGCGCACGCCGTGGCGCTGGGCGTGGTCGATGTTGTCGCGGAACGGAATGAAGCCGTCCGACACCAGGCTGACCCCGTCGACGCGCTCGAGCCAGGCGCGCTTCTCGTCGGGTGTGAGCGGCTCGAACGGTCCGTCCAGCGCATCGCGCAGCGCCCCCAGCTCCGAGGGCACGAGGTCGCCCTCGATGTAGCGCACCCGCCAGTTGATCCGCTCCTGCCGCTTGACTCCGCGCGCGAAGCGCAGCCCCAGCACCTTGGGGTGCCGGCGCAGCTGCCAGACGTCGGCCTTCGCGCCGGCGAGCTTCGTGCAGTCCACGCGGGACTGCTGACCGGCGCCGATGCCGATCATCTGGCCGCCGACCGCGTAGCCGACCGAATTCGACTGGGTGTACTTGAGCGTGATCAGCCCCAGCACCAGGTCGCGCCGCGCGTCGTCATCGAGGCTTCCGCACACCACTTGCTCCAGGTCCGCCCTCGTGAAGGGCCGATTGTTCCGGTCCTGCTCCAGGCGAAGTCCGTAGAGCTCGCGCGCCTCGCGCTCGGGCGGCCGGTAGTCCGGGTCCGCGCGAAGCACCAGGAACCCCCCACCCTTCTTGGCCGAGAGCGTCTTCAGCGCCCCCGAATCGTAACCCGGCGCGATGATCCCGTCCGAGACCACGCCCTTGAGAAAGTCGGCGGTCTCCGGATCAACCGGATCGGACAAGGCCGCGATGTCGCCGAACGAACATTTCGGATCCGCGCCCCGGGCGCGTACGTAGGCGAGCGCAGCGGGAGTAAGCTCGCGGCCGGCCGCCTCGTAGGCCTGGGCAAGCTCTGGCTCGAGGGGCACGGCCAGCGCGGCACCGGCCGGAGACACGTGCTTGAAGCTGGCGGCGGCGGGCAACGCGAGGGCGTCCCGCACCTCGCGCACCAGCTGCCAGGCGTTCAGGGCATCGAGCAGATTGATCAGCGACGGCGTGCCGTTCAGGAGCTCGACCGCGCCGGCTGCGGCCTCGAGCGCCTCGGCCGCCGCGTAGTCCTGGTGGGGATTGCATCCGTACTTGAGCCGCATCGCTTCTCCGGGCTGGCGGCCGGAGGATGCGTGGCTGCAGGCGATTTGACAAGCGCGCGCGCTTTGCACCCGCCCGCCTTTACATAACTTCACCCCAGCGACAACGCAGCGACAATGGCGCTCTCTAGCCTCCGTGCTGAGGCTCGCAGTCCCGCGGGCCGACGCACCCGGAGGATCCCTGATGACCGACCGAAACTCGCTCGAACCCGATGTCGCCTCCTGGCCGAGGAACGGCCGCGCGCTGGGACTGATGATCGCGAGCCTCGTCGCAGTCCTGCTGATCGGCGGCGCGCTGCTGGCCTCCTCGCAGGCGGGCGCCGCGAGCCGCTGGTTTGGACACCGGCACGGCTGGAGCCACGGTGAGCACCACGACCCGGAGCGGATGCGCGAGCACGCCGCGCTGGCCGCCGACTGGATCGCCCGCTACGTGGACGCCAGCGACGAGCAACGTGTCCGCCTGGAGGCGATCGCCACCGACGGAATCGCCAACGTGGGCGCGCTCGCCGAGGATCACCGCGGGGGGCGCGAGGCCCTCATCGAGCTGCTGGCCCAGCCGGTCATCGACCGCGACGCGCTCGAGGCGCTGCGCGCCGAGACCCTGGAGCTGGCGGATCGCGGCTCGCGGTTGCTCGCGGCCTCGCTGGCAGATGCCGCGGAGGTGCTCACCCCGGAGCAGCGCGCCGAGCTGATCGCGTTCGCCGAGCGCACCGGGCACTAGCCGCGGCCCGCGCTGGGCTAGCATGGGACCGCGCGCGCTCCGCGGGGTGCGCGCGGATCCCCGCGCCATGACCGAACGCATACTGATGATTGAAGACGACGAGAGCCTGGCCAGCATGGTGGTCGAGTACCTCGGCCAACGCGGCTTCGAGGTGACCGCCCACCCCGATGCAGCGAGCGGCCTGGCGGCCCTGGCGCGCGGCGGCTTCCGCGCCCTGCTGCTCGACGTGATGCTGCCCGACATGGACGGCTTCGAGGTGTGCCGCCGGGTGCGCGCCGACTCGGACGTCCCGGTGCTGATGCTGACCGCGCGCGGCGACGAGACCGACCGGATCGTGGGACTGGAGCTGGGAGCCGACGACTACCTGCCGAAGCCCTTCAACCCGCGCGAGCTGCTGGCACGGCTGCGCGCAATCCTGCGCCGCGGCGGGGGGCCCGCCGAGCGGCGCGCGCTGCTGCGCTTCGGCCTCCTGGAGATCGACCGCGACGCGCGGGTCGTCCGCGTGGACGGCGAGGAGCGGGCACTCACCGCGCACCAGTTCGACGTCCTGCGCGTGCTGGCCGAGAACGCGGGCCGCGTGCTCTCGCGTGACACCTTGATGCACAAGCTGCGCGGGCACTCGCTCGAAGCGTTCGACCGCAGCATCGACGTGCACGTGTCGCGGATCCGCGCCGCGATCGAGGACGACCCGAAGCGCCCGCGCCGCCTGCTCACGATCCGCGGAACCGGCTACGTGTTCTCCCGGAACCAGGACGGCGGCGAGCGCTGATGCGACGCCTGTACCTGCAGATCTACCTCTCCGTACTCGCGGTACTGGTGCTGTGGAGCTTGCTGGCCTCGCTCGCCTGGCTGGTGGCTCCGCCGCCGCGCTCCGAGAACCGCCTGTACGACCAGATCGCCGAGGTGCTCGGCGAGGTCTTGCCCGGCCCGCAGACGCCCCGCGCCGAGGTCGAGGCTGCGCTCGAACGGCTCGGCACGCGCTTCCGCTCCGACCTCACGCTGTACGACGCCTCGGGTGCGGTGCTGGGATCGTTCGGCGAGCCTGTGTCCGCGCCGAGCGCGGCCTTCAACCGGAATTCGCACTGGGGCTACAGCAGGCGCGGGCCGCTGGTGAGCCTGCGCCTACCGGACGGCCGCTCACTCGTAGCCCGTCACGTGCACGAGCACGACCCCTGGCACGCCGGCTGGTTGCTGCTACCGGCGCTGCTCGCCGCAGCGGTAGGCATCGCGGCCTATCCGGTGGTACGGCGGCTCACCGGCCGACTCGAGCGGCTGCAGATGCGGGTCGACGCGCTCGCCGCGGGCGAGCTGACAGCGCGCGTGCAGGTGGAGGGCAAGGACGAGGTCGCCGACCTGGCCAAGAGCTTCAACCGCGCCGCCGAACGGATCGAGCGACTGGTGAACGCGCAGAAGACCCTGCTGGCCAGCGCCTCGCACGAGCTGCGCTCGCCGCTGGCGCGCATGCGGGTGGCCGTGGAGCTGCTTGCGGGCGACGACCGGCCCGAGCTGCGCGAGCGCGTGGCGCGCGACGTCGCCGAACTCGACGAGCTCATCGAAGAACTCCTGCTGGCCAGCCGGCTCGACACCCTGGAGCGGCTGGACCGGGTCGAGGACGTCGACCTGCTGGCGCTGGCCGCCGAGGAGGGGTCGCGGCTCGGGGCGCAGATCTCGGGCGAGGCGGTCGTCGTGCGCGGCGACGGGCGCATGCTGAGGCGCATGGTGCGGAACCTGCTGGAGAACGCGCGGCGCTACGGCGGCGAGCAGCCGATCGAGGTGTCGGTCGCGCGCGGCGCGGACGGTACCGTCGTGCTGCGCGTGGACGACCGAGGTCCCGGCGTGCCAGAAGCGGACCGGGAGCGCGTCTTCGAGGCGTTCTACCGGCTGCCGGGCACGCGCGAGACCACCGAGGGCGTGGGCCTGGGCCTGGCGTTGGTGCGCCAGATTGCCCAGCGCCACCAAGGAGATGCGCACTGTCTGGCGCGCGAGGGCGGCGGCAGCCGCTTCGAGGTTCGCCTGCCGGGCTAGGCCCACCGCCTTGCGCAACTTTTGGAGGAGCCCATGAGCGAAGCGATCGACAGCCCGAACGTGATCGCCCGACCGCCGCTGATCTACCTGGTGTCGCTGCTCGCGGGCTCGCTGCTCGAGCTGTTCTGGCCGGCGCCCTTCGCCCCGGGCCTCGCGGCGACATTGGTCGGGATCGCCCTGGTGATCGGAGCCCTGGTCCTGTTCTCGCTGGCCGCGCGGCGCTTCCAGGCGGCCGGCACCCCGCTCCCGACCAACCAGACCCCGCAGCAGATCGTCCAGGACGGGCCATACGGCTGGAGCCGCAACCCGATCTACCTGGCGATGACTCTGCTGCACCTGGGGATCGCCCTGTGGGTCAACAGCCTGTGGCTGCTGCTTGCGCTGGCCATCACGTTCGGCGTGATGGTGGTGGGCGTGATCCTGCGCGAGGAGCGCTACCTGGCCGCGCGCTTCGGAGAGGAGTACCTGAGCTACAAGGCCCGCGTACGGCGCTGGCTGTAGCCGGCGCTGCGGAGTCGGCCTCCGCAGAGCTAGCCGGCCCGCGTGCTAGCGCGGACCTGGGCCGAGGATCATGTCCCCTGCGTGGTTGCGCAGGTGTCCCGCCGCGCTTCGGCTGACCGAGATCACGCGCGCGTTGTCGGGATTGCCCTTCGGGAAGTGCCGAATAAAGACCTTCTTGCTAAGGCCCGGCCCGGGGCCAGGACCGGGACCAGGTCCGCCGCCGCCGCCGCCGCCACCGCCGCCGCCACCACCGCCGTCGTCGCCGGCCCGGCGGCTGCTGGAGTTGTCGTTGTGGCGATCAATCGCGTTGATTACGGCCAGGTTGGTGATGGTCAGCACCCGGTCGATGTTGAGCTGGGTGTCGCTTCGCGTGTAGTTCGGCGGAGCGAAGCCGCGGTTGTGGTACTTGATCGAGCCCGGGCTCAGCGCATCCCAGGAGCGCTCGCCGAAGGGCAGGTTCTTGGCCGCGGCCGCCGTCAGGGCACCGAGGAAGTCGCCCGCTCGGTCCGCGGACTGCGGAGAGCTCGCGACGCCCACGCCGACCTGGAAGACCGGGTTCACCACGCCGTTGTGCGCCGCGCTCACCACGTTGGCCACGGCGTCCACACCGCTCTGGACGCCGACCACGATCTGCTCGACGGCCACCACCGGGCGCAACCGCAGCAGGTTCCAGGCCGCGAGCGGCACGGCTGTCACCGGCGAGGGCCGGTAGCTGTCCTGGCCGGTGTGGATGTTCTTCGGGTAGGTACCCGTGAAGGTGTGCCGCAGGAAGTCGCCCAGGTCGGCGCCCGCATCGTGGAAGCCCTCGCGAACGTTGCCGCCGACCGTGCCCGTGGCACGGCTCCCGGGGCTGCGCGGGTTCACCTGGCGCATGTAGAGTCGCACGTTGTCGGCGATCGACGTCCCTGCCTCGGTGCGCTCGAAGGCGTCCTCGCCGTGCAGGGCCGACAGGAAGGTCTGATAGCCGTCCGGCGCGTCGAACAGCACCACCTGATCCTCAGGGCAGTAGAACACGCGGTTCGGCACCTCGACCGGGCTGCCGTCGCGCATCTTCAGCTGGGAGTCGAGTGAGCTGTAGCAGCCATCCGGGCCCGGCTCGACCTCCAGGTACTCCTCCATGAAGGAGGTGAGCGCGAGGTCGCCCCAGTCCACGCCCAGCTCGAAGCCTCCCACCGCGCGCACGATGAACAGGTCTTCGCGCTCAAAATGGGTGCGCAACTCGCCGTCACGGGTCTCGGGATCCACGGTCCAGTCGTCGTCGTCCTCGGCGCGCGACAGCACATCGAAGTCCTCGACGAACAGCGCCGGGTTTGCGACGAAGCGCTCGAAGTCGAAGGGCACGCCCTCGCGGTGCTTCAGAATCACGAGCCCGGCGCCGGCGCCCACATCCGGCAGCTCGCCGATGCGCCGATAGGCTACGCGGGCTTCCCGGGAGTCCACGGAAGCCAGGTAACGGCCGTCCAGAGTCGAGTCGCCGTCCGCGCCGGCCACATAGCGGATGCCGAGCTGCCAGTAGGTGCGCCTCAGGTTCAGGTTCTCGAGCTGCGACGACTCGAACAAGCCCTGCCGGTCCTCGATCCGCCCCTGAATGATGTGGTCGACCTTGCCGTTGCCGTCCTGGTCCCAGAGCAGGACGGGAACGAGCGCGCCGTTCGAGCTGCGCAGCACCTCGAAGAGGTCGGCGCCAAGGTCCACGGTCACACGCGAGCGCTGGGCCGGATCCACGACCAGGTCACCGAGCGCCATGATGTCGTTCTCGGCCTTGTAATACAGCTCGCCGGTCGGGGCCTTGTAGTGGCGTGTCGCGTCGAAGGACTCGGTGCGCGGGTGCACCCAGAGGTCCTTGGGCTGGCGCGCCTCGTTGAGTCCGCTGCCGAGTAGCGGCAGGCCGGCGATGGCCAGGGCGACGGAGGTTGCGATCAGGGCTCGGGTTGTGCTGTTCATCGGGCGTTCGTCCGCTTCAAAAGATGCGAGTGCTTCTGCAATGGGAGTGGCGCGGAAAACACCTTTGGTGTCGCGGCTCTACGCCGTCGGTCCGGCAGCGCAGCGCCCCCCCTTGCTGTCATTCCGACCTCGTTCTGCGGCCTTGGCTGGAGCAGCCGCGCCCGCCTTGCACCTCGCTGATGTGCTCTGGACGAAGGGGGGGGTTGCACAGGATGTGCTTGTTCGACCAGTCGCTCTCGGCACCCAAGCTAACGAAAGCTGCGCACGCCCGACAGTGAGCCTGCACACGAAACGCGTGCTCCTGCGGCGTAGTAAGGTGGCAGACCTCATCGGGAGGATGCAGCGATGTGGATCGCGGCCTCGGCGCTCCTCGGGGCGCTCGCCATCATGGCCGGCGCGTTCGGTGCACACGGCCTGCGCGGCCGCGTTTCGCCGGAGCAGCTGCAAAGCTGGGCGATGGCCGCCGACTACCACCTGCTGCACAGCGTGGCGCTACTGGGCCTGGCTCTCTTCGCAAGCCAGTCTGGCCGATCGGTCACGCTTCCGGCGGGACTGCTCTCGGCCGGCGTGGTGCTGTTCTCGGGCTCGATCTACTTGCTCGTCCTGACGGAACAGCGCTGGCTCGGACCGGTGACGCCGCTCGGCGGTCTGCTGCTGATCGCCGGCTGGCTGTCGCTCCTCACCCTGGCGCGCGACTGAACGGGGCCGCTTCGACGGCGACGCGGGCTACTGCCGCACCGTCAGGGGCGTACGCAGGTGCAACTCCATCAGGGTCCCTCCGGGTACGCGGATATGGCTGCCACCGGCCAGGACCGAGACCCCGGCGCCGATCAGCGCACCCGTGCCCGCGCCGCTCTTGCCACCGACGGCACCGCCAATCAGCGCTCCCGCTCCGACCTTCTTGACACCGCTGCCGCCGCCGCCCTCGGCGCCGACCCGGTCGGTGTCGATCGGGATGAGGTCGTCGCCGATGGTGATGTCGGTGAACTCGACCACGAGCTTCTGGCTGCCCACTCGCCTGCCGCCGCTCGACTCGATCACCCGGCCGTATACCTTGGTTCCCTTGGCAGCGACGACCGTCCCGTCCGCGCTGAGGGGTGCGTCCAGAGAGCCACTGATTGGCGCGCCGCGCGGGTGAGACCTGGTGCTCACGTCCTCGTCGAGCTTCACCATGAGCCGCGTCCCCTGCCGGACGGTCAGAGTCCGCGGTGCCGCCGCGACCGGCGGCGTGGCCGGCGCGGGCGCTGCGGCCGGTGCGGATGGGGCCGGAGCGGGCGTCGCGGCCGGTGGTGGGCTCGCAGGCGCCGGCGCGGGCTCGTCTGGCAGCGCAACCGCAGCCGACGCCAGGAAAAAGGGGGCTTCCCCGTCGTCGAGAGTGAGCGAGAACACGCTCGCCTCGGGGTACTCGCGGACCTCGTCCCCCACCGCGAAGCGGAAGCCGCTCTCGCTGCGGCCGCGGAGCTCGCCGTGCACGACCGTACCGTCAGTCAGTACCAGCGTGTGCTCTCCACCGCCGCGACCGGCGTCGCACGCCCCCACAAGGACGACCGCCGCCACCAGACCCATCCAACGCTTCACCATCTCGCTCCTCCTGACCGTGTCGAGAGCGGGATGATCTCACGGGAGCGGGCCCCCCGCCACATTGGACGACGCCTAGTCTGCGATCAGCTCGAGCGGCTCCATACCGAGCGCCGCCCGGTAGGTGTTGTGGTAGTGATGTAGCGCCGGCTCATTGCGCCCGAATACCACGTGGTCGCGCATCCCGGACTCGGCGCCGATCTGGCCCGTCTCAGCGGTGGCGTAGTCTTCGTCGCGCACG
>CAXMNF010000227.1:0-4376 GCA_964194645.1 uncultured Gammaproteobacteria bacterium | reverse complement strand
CACGCTGAGCCAGGCGCAAGGCACGGTGCTCTTCCAGACACAGGCACCCGAGCCCGCCGCGATTCTGCTGCTCGGCATCGGCCTGGCGGGTCTCGCCTTCGTGCGCCGCACGGCCCGGGCCTGAACTCGAGCGGAGGCTCTACGAAGCAGCTCGTCGCGCTGGTCGCTGCCGCCTGCTGGCTGCCGCTCTCGGCCGACGCGCTGACGCTCTACCACAGTCCGAACGACGACGGAGTCGCGGGGCCGTCCTGCATCACGATCGGCGGGACCACGGTGCTCAACCTGTGGGTGGTCAACGGCAGCGGCGTTGCCACGCAGCCCGCCGGAGCGAAGTGCGACGGGACCGGAGGCGACGCGGCCGGCGACGAGATCTGCATGTACGACTTCAACGTGACGGCCGACGAGAACCTGACGATCGACGCCTTCAGCCCGGCCCCGGCCGCAGCCATCGTGGCGAATCGGCAGCCCAGCCAGCTTCGCTTCAACGGAGGCGAGCCGCTCCAGGGGACGCTCGGCGCCGTCGCCGTGGGTCAGCTGACCGTCTCGGCCTCGGGGCCTGGCGGACTCAGCGTTGCCGGCGAGATGTGGGTCGATACCAGGCTGAACGCGAACGCGGTCCCGGTGGCGCTGCTCGCGTCGGCGGGAGCGAACGCGGATGGCGACGATCTCTGCGACCCCGCGGACCCCTGCATCTCGTTCGCGAACAGCCTGCCGCTGGCGGACGCGAACCTGGACGGCATCCCCAACGAGTGCCAGTGCGGCGACTTCGATGGCGACGGCTTCCTGTCGGCGGGCGACCTGGGTCCCATGTTCGGCTGCGCGCCCGGCGCCGCCTTCCCGACGGATCCGGCCGTCTGCGCGGCGAAGCTGGCGGCCGGGGTCGGTAAGGGCGAGGCGGACGGCGACGGCTTCTACAGCGCCGCCGACGTAGGTCTGACCTTCAGCGCGATCCCGGGTGCCGCGTTCCCGGCGCCGGCGTATTCGCTCAGGTGTCCGGCGCGTCCCGAGGGGACACCCGCTCCCTAGCGCGCGGCTGGCTCGCTCAAGGCGCCCGCGCCCCGTCCCGCACCACCTGCTGCGGCACCGGGTTGAGCCGCTCGAACTGCAGGTAGCGGTTCATCTCCCGCGCCGCGCGCTGCGGGTCCCAACTGTGACGCGCCACCCGGTACAGGCCGAGCATGTAGCCGGTGCGGTCCACGCCATTGCGGCAGTGGACCAGCAGAGGGCGGTTTGCCGGGTCGTCGAGGATCGCGAGGAAGCGCGCCACCTCTTGTTCACTCGGCGGCCGCGAGGCCGACATGTCGAAGCTGTACAGGCGCAGGCCGTGCCTGGCCGCAAACGCGCTCTCGAAGCCCTCGGTGTCGCCGCGCAGGTTTACCAGGGTGCGG
The DNA here is from genome assembly GCA_964194645.1 of uncultured Gammaproteobacteria bacterium. Classification (GTDB taxonomy): domain Bacteria; phylum Myxococcota_A; class UBA9160; order SZUA-336; family SZUA-336; genus CAXMNF01. Next base: position 2,988 of record CAXMNF010000227.1, on the reverse strand, counting down.
ATCTCGTGGTGGCGAGTCAGCCAGCCCAGGAACCAGGGAGAGGGCTGGGCGGAGCGATAGATCTGGTCCGCCTGCACCGTGCCGAAGTTGTAGACCAGGCGCGCGCAGCCGGACCCGGCAGCGGTCGCCAGGGCGAGCGCCAGGAGGGCCGCCAGGGCGCGGGGCGCTCCGGTCACTAGCCGCCCGTGGACTGCGGGAAGCGAGTGAGCCCGCCGGCCTGCTCGATCTCCTCGCGGCGCCGGCGATACCACGACTCCACGACCCGGTTCCGGGCCACGGCCAGGAGGCGCTCGCGGGCGGGCTCTAGCTCCGCGGCCAGGGCTTGCTCGTCCGGCTCGCGCCGCTCGGCCAGCGAGACCGCGTAGAAGGCGTCCTGGGAGCCAAAGACCCACCGGGAGTGGGGCGATTCAGGAGTCAGCGCCAGGGCGGCTTCCACCAGGCCCGGGACCTGCCCGATGCCCGGCACAAGCGGCTCGCTGGGCCTGAAGAACGGGGTCACCTCGGCCTCGAGGCCGGCCTCCAGAGCGGCCTCTGCGAAGGCCTTCCCAGCCGCCAGCAGGGCGGTCATGCGCTCGGCTGCGCCGCGGGCGGCTGCCCGGGCGAGATCCTGGCGCAGCAGCTCCGCGGCCAGCTCGGGTCCCACCTCTGCCACGCTCCGGTCGATCCCTGGGCGGCGTTCCTCTACCCGGATCAGGTGCTGGCCCCGCTCGGTCCCGACCGGCCCGACCACGGTCCGCGGCTGGGCTGCGAAGGCCGCCTCCTCGAACGCCTCGAGCATGCGTCCCCTCGGGAAGAAGCCGAGATCGCCCCCCAGCTCCGCAGTGGCCTCGTCCTCGGAGAGGCGCGTGGCCAGTGCCACGAAGTCCTCTCCCGCCTCGAGGCGTCTCCGGGCTTCCTGGGCACGTTCCAGGGCGTCGTCGCCGGTGAACAGCATATGGCGGGCCCGGATGCTCTCGGGCTGCTGGAACTCGTCCCTGCGGGCCTCGTAGGCGGCCGCGATCCGGTCGGGCTGCGCCTCGGCGAAGGCCGCCGCATCCTCTGGGGGGACGGTCAGCTCAGCGGCAAAGGCGTCCCCGCGGCTGATCGCGTAGTGCAGCCGCAGCTCGACCTGCGCGCGCCGCAGCCCGTCCAGGACGGCCTGATCCGAGATGCGCACCGGGGAGGTGAGCAGCCGGGTCAACTTGCGCACCAGCAGGTCCCGCCGCAGCTCTTGCGTGTACGAGCGCTCGGTATCGAAGCCCACCCGGGTCAGGAAGCGCCTGAAGAGCTCCGGGTCGCAGCGCCCGTCGGTCTGTAGCACCGGCTGCTCGCAGATCTCGCGGCGGACCTCCTCGTCGCTCACGCGCAGGCCGAGGGCGCGGGCATCCTGGGCCAGGATGTAGCGGCGCAGCATAGTCTCGAGCGCGAGCCGGTCCAGCTGCTCGGAGAAGGCACGGTCGCTGCCTCCGGGGGGCTGCAGGGGCCGCTGCAGGTTCTCGATTTGCGCTCGGAAGAACTCGTACGCGTCGACGCGAACGACCTCGCCGTTCACCTCCGCAACCGCCACGCGGCCGGGCCCCGCCGAGGGCTGGCCGAAGACCAGCACGAACGCGAGCGCGATCAACCCGACGACGATTCCGAAGCCGATCTGCTGAATCCGGTTGCGCGCTCGTTTGGCCATGGCGTTGCTGTCGCGGACGCGCGCCGCTGTCGTGCCGGGCGTACTCGCGAAGGCAGCAGGCTAAGGGTGCGCATCGCGAAAGGCAAGCAGTTCGGGTGCAGCATGCGGGCGCGGCTTGCGGTGGACCCTCGGCACTCCTACATTCGTGTTTACGGGGGGGTGTCGATGCTAGGCGTCGACCCGACCGCAGTCATGTGATCAGCCTTGGACGCCGGAGGTGAGCGGCATGCTGGATCGCCTGCTCGGTTTGTTTTCGAACGATCTCGCGATCGATCTTGGTACCGCGAACACCCTGGTGTTCGCGAAAGGCCGGGGCATCGTCTCGAGCGAGCCTTCGGTGGTTGCCGTGCAGGCGGACGGCCGGGGGGTCGACCGGGTGCGTGCGGTCGGCAAGGAGGCCAAGGGCATGCTGGGCCGCACGCCCAGCTCGATCCGGGCGATCCGGCCCTTGAAGGATGGCGTGATTGCCGACTTCGAGATCGCCGAGGCAATGCTGCGCTACTTCATTCAGCGCGCTCACAACCGCTCGACCCTGCTGCGCCCGCGCATCGTGATTTCGGTGCCCTCGGGCATTACCGAAGTGGAGAAGCGCGCGGTGCGCGAGTCGGCTCTTTCTGCCTCGGCTCGCGAGGTCTATCTGCTGGACGAGCCGATGGCGGCCGCGATCGGCGCCGGCCTGCCGATCATGGAGCCCTCGGGCAACATGATCATCGACATCGGAGGCGGTACGACCGAGGTGGCCATAATCTCGCTCGCCGGAATCGTGTACGCCAATAGCGCGCGCGTCGGTGGCGACAAGATGGACGATGCGATCACGTCGTACGTGAAGCGCAAGTACAATCTGCTGATTGGCGAGCGCACGGCCGAGCAGGTCAAGATCGAGCTCGGCACGGCCTATCCAGTCGATGAGGACCGCACCATGGTCGTGAAGGGACGCGACCTGGTCGCCGGCATCCCCAAGACCATCGAGCTCAACACCGAGGACGCCCGCGAGGCGCTCTCCGAGCCGGTCAACTCGATCGTCGAAGCCGCGAAGGTCGCCCTCGAGCGCACGCCACCCGAGCTGGCTGCGGACATCTCCGACCGCGGGATCGTGCTGACCGGGGGCGGTGCGCTGCTCACCAATCTCGACTTGCTGCTGCGCGAGGAGACCGGCCTGCCGATCATGCTGGCCGAGGATCCGTTCACCGCCGTGGTCATGGGCTGTGGTCGCTGTCTCGACGACATCGACCTGCTCAAGGAAATCACTCAGAAGGCCTAGGGAGGTCCGGGGAAGCGGAGCCTTTGAACGAGCTAGTTGCCCGCTTTCACTACCCCCTGACGTACCT
>CAXMNF010000226.1:0-4908 GCA_964194645.1 uncultured Gammaproteobacteria bacterium | reverse complement strand
GCGATCCCCCCAGCGCGCGTGCATCACCTGCTGGATGTGCTGGTGCTGGTAGGCGAGTGGATCGAGATCCGCGAGCTTCCAGCTCTCGCCGCCGAGCGCCTGCTCGCCCTTCCACACGCCGTGTCCCCACTGCGGGTGCGTATAGCCGATGCCGAGCATCTGGAAGCGCAGCAGCGGCTCGAGCTGGATCACCTGCTGCTCGCCGCCGGGCGTCTCGAAGAGAAGCTCCGCGGCGCGGGCGCGGCGCGTGCCCTTCTCGTACTTCACGCGGTGGCCGAGTCTGCGCAGCGGCTGGAGCGCCGGATCCTCGACGCCCGGAATCTCTGCGGGACTCGCATAAGCGGGGATGATCATGCCGTCCTCGTGCCAGCGCGAGCCGTCGCCGTGCTCGAAGACACTGAAGTGTGTACAGACGTCGCCGAAGTGGAGAGGCGACCAGAGGAAGAAGAACTGCGGCGCCGATCCGGGCGCGCCGGGCTCCGGCTCGCCCACCGGCCGCACGCCCCAGGAGCGGTCGCGTGTGCCGCGCACGCGCGACGCGTCGACCGGCGTGGTGATGCCGTCGGCTACGATCCGGCCCTGCCAGCTGCCGAACTGATTGAAGCGCGTACTGTCCATCATGACCCGGCCATCGCGGCGCAAGGTCGTGCGCCCCTCTTCGAGCGCCGCCGTGCGCGCGACGAACTCCAGCTCGCACTCGATACCGGTCTCGTTGGGAGCGATCGACACTCGCAGGCGCTGCATGGGCTCGACGACTTGCAACTTCAGCGGGCCCACCTGCGTATCGCTGCGCTCGCCGGCGAGCAGCCGCGAGGCGTGCAAGGAGTGCTGCTGCCCGTCCCGCACGATGCTGAAGGCCGCATCCATGATGCGCCGGTTCGGGTAGACCGCGAGCGCAACGGCGAAGTAGAACTCGCCGTCCGGCGCGAAGCCGTTGAACCAGTAGCGGTCGTAGAAGTTCCGGTCGCTGGAGACCGGGTACGCCAGGGGCTCGGGCGTCTGGTGGATCGGGTAGTCGTCATGTCGCGAGAGCATGGACTCCTCCAGGGGGCGGCAGTATGCGCCAGATTCCCCGCAAATTGAACGCGTTACAAATTCACTCGGCCGGGCCCGGCGGGTGCAACCGCTGCTCGACGGCGGCGCGGGACGGGATCAGCCGCCGGTCCGCGGTGACTCCCGGCACGAAGCCGCCGCCGGCTGGCGTGGCCTGCTTCAGCACGCGGATCTGATCGTAACAGGAGCGCTTGGTGAGCGCGTGTGCGCAACCCAGCAAGTGGTAGAACTCGTGCGCAGTCGTGCGCGACGGGCTCATCAGCAGCTGACCGGGCGTGGCGAGACGCCCCACGATCATCCCGCGCGTGTGGGTCGACCCGTCCACCGCGCCGAGCGTCTGGGGGAGCAGCAGGCCCCAGAGCGTGTCCGCGAGGTTGCGGCCCGCGAACGCGACCAGGCGATCGCAGGGCGGCTCGAGCGGTCGCTGCAGGAGCTCTTCGATCATGCCGTCGGCCGTGAAGGCGGGCCGGGTCCAGGGCCGCAGCCACGTCACCACCACGTCGATCCCATAGGCATCAAACTCGCGGTCCGCGGCGCTGGCCAGGCTGCGGGCCTTCGCCTCCCCGACACCCGGATCCACGAGCAGGCAGACGCGCAGCTCGACACGCGGTCCGAAGTCGATCGAGTCGCGCAGCGACGGAAGCCCGACGCCGATCGTACCGCAGGCCGTCGCCGACAATAGCAAGGCCGTCGCGGAGACGAACAGCAACAGACGCCGAGGCGCTGTTCGCAGAGCGCGCATGAGGCCGAGCATACTGCTGCACGGCGCTCGCCGGGGCTGCTACCTTCGCCCCCCGCTGATGCGAGACCGATCGTTCCAGACTCTCTCGTCGGAGCGGCTGCTGCTGCGGCGCTTCGAGCCAGGTGACGCCCCGGCGCTCGCCGCCTATCGAAGCGACCCGGAGGTGGCCCGCTACCAGGGCTGGGACTCGTGCACGCTCGGGGACGCACAGTCCTTGATCCGCTCGCTCGGCAAGCGCGACCCGGGCGCCCCGGGAGCGTGGTTCCAGTTTGCGGTGGCACTCGCTTCCGACGGCGTCCTGATCGGCGACTGCGCGCTGCGCTGTGGCCGCGGCACACCGCACGTCGCCGAGCTGGGCTTCAGCTTCGGCCGCGCCCACCAAGGCAAGGGCTACGCCGGAGAGGCGGTCGCCCTGTTGCTCGACTACGCGTTCGACCGGCTCGCCCTGCACCGCGTCTTCGCGATCACCGACGAGCGCAACCTGCCGGCACGAGCGCTGCTAGAGAAACTCGGGCTCCGCAAGGAGGGCGAGTTCCGCGAAGCGTCCTGGTTCAAGGGCGGTTGGGCCACCGAACTCGGCTACGCGGTGCTGGCGAGCGAGTGGCGCGTGGAGGGCACGTGAAGCTCGGCGACCTGAGGAGGTGCGGCGCTTCGAATCGCTCGAAGGCGACCGGGAGGGTGCGGACGACGGCCTGTTCGTGCTCGTGGCGGGTTCGCACTAGCGTGTACTGCCGGGCTGATAGAATGGCTCGATGAGTGACACTCCGGACTTCGCGCGGCTGCTGGGGCCGTTCATCGAGCCGATCCCCGAGGCGGCTCGCCCGGCCTTCCTGGCCCGGCTCGAACGGACCGCGGCCGAGCGCTACCGGCTCTGGGCCGGCCAGGCGGCCACCTTGGCGGAGGGGCTGCTGGCCTGCGCCGCACGAGAAGACGAGATCGCCGACCGGGTGGAGCAGGTGCTCGGCGCCGACGCGGCGGCCCGCGAGAAGATCGAGTCCTCGCTGGGAGCCGCGCGCGACAGCTACTACGCGGTGTTCGCCGGCAAGCCGCTGCGCGAGCAATTGCGCATCCAGGCCGACGCCGAACGCCAGGGGGCGAATGCCTGGCGGCTGATCGCAGCGACGCTCGGCGATGCCGCAGTCGCCGAGCAGCTCGAAGCGTGCGCGGGACTGGAAGAACAGAGCGCCGCCCACCTCGAAGGCCTGATCTCCGACCCGGCCAGCCCGCTCGACTGAGTGACCGCTCCAGAGCCGCCGCCGCTCGACGCCGCCTGGTTGACGGCAGCGCTGCGCAAGCGAGGCCTCTTGCGCAAGGCTTCGGTTTCGTCCCTCGACTTCGAACACCTTGGCAGCTTCACCAACGAGATCTGGCGGGTGCACCCCCACTACGACACCCCGGAGGGAGGCGCCCCGCGGACTCTGGTGCTGAAGTCCCCGCAACCCGAGCGGGCGCGCGAGGGCGAGGCGTTCGCACTGGAAATCCGCTTCTACACTGAGCTCGCGCACCGCTCCCCGGTGCGCACGCCGCGCTTCTTCTGCGGCACGCAGGAGGCAGAGGGAGGTCGCGCGCAGCTGCTGATCGAGGACGTGGCTGGACTGCAGCCCTTCTCGTTTCGCCGCGGTGCGAGTGCTGCGCACGCGCGTTGCGGCATGGCGGCCCTGGCGCAACTGCACGCGCACTGGTGGGAAGGTGTCGCCGACCTCGCCTGGGTGCCGGCGCTCCGCGACGCCGAGCTCCGGGGCGGCTGGCAGGCTGAGTTCGACCGTGGCTGGCGCGCGCGCCGCAGCTGGTTCGCCGAAGTCGTGCCCGATTTCCTGCCGACGGGCGATGTGCTGGTCGGAAAGCTCGCCAAGAGCCTGGCTCCGCTCGCCGAGCCCGCCACCCTGCTGCACGGCGACGCGCACGCCGAGAACCTGCCGCTGGTCGAGGCGGACGCGGACGCTGGAGAACACGTCGTATTCCTGGACTGGCCAGGACCGCGGCGCGGGCAGGCCGGTTTCGACGTGGCCGTGTTCATCGCGATGAGCCTGACGGTCGAGCAGCGCCGCCGCGAAGAGCGCGCGCTGGTGGCGCTTCATGCCGACGCGCTGCGCGAGGCCGGCGTGGACCCGCCGGATCCCTGGCTCGGCTACCGCCGCGGCATCCTGCGCCGTGCCGCGCGCATCGTCGAGATCGCTCACACCTTCCAGGGACCGCTCGCAGCGGGGGCTCTGCGCATGGTGATCGAGCGCTGTGCGACCGCGGCTGCGGACCTGGACGTGGGCGAGCTGGTCCTCTAGCGGCGCGCGCGGCGCATGCCATGATCCCCGCATGCCCTGCTACCTGGTGCTCGAGCTCGAGGTTCAGGATCCGGAAACCTACGCGGAGTGCGTGCGGCGCGCGCCCGAGACCATCGCGAAGTACGGCGGGCGCTACCTGGTGCGCGGCGGAGCCGTGGAGCCCCTGTCCGGCGGACGGCAGCCCCGACGGGTAAACCCTCAGTAGCCGGCCAGCGTCGCCTCTAGCCGCGCGACGCTCTCGTCGAGTCCGCCCGGCCGGCTGCGCAGAAGCCAGCAGGCCCGTTGCTCCTCGAGCGCCTCCTGGAGATCGCGGCGCAGCTCGGCGTCGCCCGGGCGAGCGAAGCCTGCGTCGCGGGCGATGCGCCAGGCGCCGTGGCGCGCCAAGCGGATCGCCTGCGCTAGCTCGCGCTGGACGAGCGGACCGTCCGCGCTCGCTGGGCGGGCGCGCGCGATCGCGCGCTCGGCGTCGTCCAGCGTGGCCAGGACTTCGCCCACCCCCGCCTCGGACGCCTCGCCGAAGCTGCCGAGGCGACCCCCCGCCCCGAGCGCGGACTGCAGGGGACTCCCGTTCGGCGTGAGGAGGCCGGTGCGCGCGTACAGCGAGCCGAGCGCCTCGAGGGCAGCACCCAGCTCGGAGGCCGCGTCGCCGAACAGGAAGTGGTCGACGAGCGGCGCGAGCTCCAGCGCCTGGTTCGTCGCCCGGCACCAGGCCTGGGCCGCGACGAACGCGAGCGGCGGCAGACTCACCGAGAGCGGCTGCAGGTGCCCGTTGTCGCCCCAGTCCGTGATCATGAAACCGCTGGCGCCGCGCTCGAGCCCGACATTCGCCGCATC
>CAXMNF010000225.1:0-2724 GCA_964194645.1 uncultured Gammaproteobacteria bacterium | reverse complement strand
CTGCTGCACGCTCTTTCCCTACCGCCTGCACGGCCACCTGCCCGAGCTGCCCATGACGCTTCCGCCGGACACGTCGCTCGATCCCGACGGAGGCTACGACCTGCTCCGGCGGCTCTCCGGCGAGATCGTCGAGCGCGGCGGCGTGGTGGTCGTGACGCTCCACCCGCAGCCGCACCAGTCGGCCAACCCGGACGGGCTGGCGCGCTACTTCGCCTTCCTGCGCGATCTCGCCGGGCGCCACCGGGAGGCGCTCTGGTCCGCGACCCCTGCCGAGATCGTCCGCCAGTACGAAGCCGCTCTATCGGGCTAGATGACCTCTCGCTCGCGCAGGGCGCCGAGCTCGTCCCAGCTGTAGCCGAGCAGGTCGATCCGGCGTGTAGAATGCGGTTTCACACGCGGGGGCTCGAGATCACCAGAAGGGATGAATCAGATGCGGAGGAGATACACTTTGGTTCGCTGCCAGGCATGGCTTCTGGCGACGCTGGCGGGAGTCAGCCTCGCGTTCCCAGGCGCAGCACTCGCGAGGAAGATCATCGTGAGCGACGGCGACTCGATTCAGGCCGCCGTCGATGCCGCCGACCCCGGCGACACGATCCTTGTCAGGGCCGGAACCTACACGGGCAACGCTGGCAACGATTCGGTCGTAACGGTTACGAAGGACGACATCACGATCCGCGGCAGCCGCAACGCGGTCATCGACGCGACGGGCTTCGAGTACGGCGTCATGGTCGGCGATGACGCGCCGATCGGCTCCAGCTGTCCCCCCATCACGGTCACCGGCTTCAAGCTCGCGGGGCTCACCATCCAGAACGCCACGGATACGGGGGTGCGGCTGGTCGGTGTGGATGGCTTCACGCTCAGTCGGAGCGCCTATATCGACAACGAAGAGTACGGACCGTTTCCGGTCTGCTCCCGAAACGGCCTTATCACGAAGAACTTCGCTTCGGGCCACAACGACGCCGCGATCTACGTCGGAGACGACGACAACGTCCACGTGACCCACAACGTGGCGACCGACAACGTGGTGGGCGCCGAGATCGAGAACTCGACCAACTCCGAGGTCACCCACAACACCTTCACCGGAAACACCGGCGGTCTGCTGGTGTTCGTCGGCCCGGGACTGCCCATGCCGTTCACGGACACCGTGCGAGTCGCGCACAATGTCATCACGAACAACAACCGGACCAACACCGGCTCGGGCAGTGTCGCGGGCGTGCCCGAAGGCACGGGCATCCTGATCTTTGGCTCAGACAACGTGACGGTGGACCACAACTTGATCGTCGGCAACGACAGCTTCGGCCTCGCCGTGACCGGGAATTTCAACGTCTTCCTTGATCCGCGCATCGAGCCCTTCAACGACAACCTCGTAGTCGAGTCGAACCGCATCCAGGGCAACGGGGCGAACCCGGATCCCCTGCGCACCTTCACGCCGGGCGCAGACATCATCTTCCTGCCCGATGTGTTCGACCCGGGCCCGATCACCGGCATGCCGGGCGCGTTGTTGTTGGTGGATCCGGACCCGACGGATAACTGCTTCGACAAGAACGCCTTCGACGTCGACTTCCCGCCGGGCGTCGTGAGCGCCTTCCCGTGCCCCTAGCCGAATTATCCCGAGATCGCGCATGGGGTTTCTTCATACCGCCGTCGGGGCGGCGGAGCGAGCGGCGGCGCCGGTCTTGCCAACGGCTGGGGGTCTGGGTAGGGTGCGGCCTCGTCGAAAAGGATCAAAGGGAGGTGAGAGATGCGGCGGCTTTCCATTCTGGCTCCGGTTCTGGGTGCTTTCGTCCTGGCGGGCTGCGCCAACTACCAGGGTCCCATCAAGGTGAACCGCACGGTCTGCATGGTCGCCGGTGCGGTCGTGGGGGGAGTGGTCGCCGGGGCGTCGCGCAATCACAACGGCGGAGACGGCAAGGACAACCGAGGAGCGGCCGCTGCCGGCGCCGCGGGCGGTGCATTGGCCGGCTACCTGCTGTGCGGGGACAGCGAGCAGCAGGCGCCAACCGCGCGCGCCAGTGCGGAGCCGCAGAGCGGCACTGCGCCGCTCACCGTAGAGTTGCGCTCGACCGCGTCGGGCCGCGTGGTCTCCTACGAGTGGGACTTCGGGGACGGCTCGAGCGGCAGCGGCCAGACCGTTTCGCACACCTACCAGGATCCGGGAGAGTACCGTCCGACCGTCACGGTTACCGACGACTCCGGGCTCCGCGCGTCGGCCTCCGCCGGCGTGATGGTGAGCGCGGCTGGGGCTCCGGCCCCGACGCCGGCGCCGGCGCGGCGCATCGTGTTGCGCGGTGTGACCTTCGCGTTCGACTCGGCCGAACTCTCGCCCGAGGCCCAGGTGACCCTCGAGGTGGCCGTCGAAGCGCTCTCCGACAGCGCGGACGCGCGCATCCGGGTTGCGGGCCACACCGACGCAACTGGACCCGACGCCTACAATCAGCTCCTCTCGGAGCGCCGCGCCCTCTCGGTAGCGGACTACCTGAAGAGCGCCGGCATCTCCGCCGGGCGGGTCGGTGTGAAGGGCTACGGAGAGTCGCAGCCCGTCGCCGACAACGGGACGCGGGACGGCCGGGCCCAGAACCGTCGTGTGGAGCTGAACGTCCTCGACTAGCGCACGACAGCGCGGTCAAGATCGACGCGCGACCGGCCGATGCTCCCCGCCGGGGGGCGGAGGTCGGTCGTGCTGGAGCGTTTGCTCTCGATGCTGCTGGTGTTGCTCCTGCTCGG
>CAXMNF010000224.1:0-1945 GCA_964194645.1 uncultured Gammaproteobacteria bacterium | reverse complement strand
GAGTCGACGCCGGGGTACATCCGCGGGCCGCTCTTTCCCGGGGAGTGGAACATCGTGCTGGGAGTGGCGCGCGCGGAGCCGGCCGGCGTGCGCTACGCGGTGGACGTTCGCCTGGACATCGCCGAAGACGGCGAGAAGGTGCCAGACGACCTGCCGCTGCTTGCCGGCGGTGCAATCTCGACGGCTGTGAAGCCGGTGGGGCGAGCGGACCCCGAGCGGAGCGGCCGCTGGCTGAAGGGCGACCTGCACTGCCACACGCTGCACTCCGACGGGGCAAACACCGTGCGCGAACTCGTCGACCGGGCGATCGAGCTGGGACTCGACTTCCTTGCGGTGACAGACCACAACACGAACTCGCACCACGAGGACCTCGACGCTCTCTCCGACCGTCCGATCATCCTCATCCCTGGCGAAGAGGTGACGACGTACTGGGGTCACGCCAACACTTGGGGCCTGCGCGAGTGGATCGAGTACCGTTGCGCGGACCAGGAGGCGATGGCGGCGGTGCAGCGTTTCATCGCCGAGAAGGGCGGGCTGTTCTCGATCAACCACCCGAAGTCCATCGGGCCGCCGTGGCTGTTCACGGGCTGGGAGGGCTTCCAGTCGATGGAGGTCTGGCAGGCGATGTGGCGCTTTTACAACTGGGAGTCGCTCGAGCGCTGGGACAACATGCTGCAGCGGGGCGAGCGCGTCGTCGCAGTCGGCGGCTCCGATACTCACTCGATACCGCCGGCCGAACCACGGCACCCGCACGGACTGGGCGAGCCGACGACATGGGTCTACTCGGAGGAGGCGTCGGAGGCCGGCGTGCTGGGCGCGATCCGCGCTGGCCACGCGTTCGTGACGGACTCGCCGGAGCGGGGCTCGCATCTCGTGTTGTCCGCAGACGAGGACGGGGATGGCCGCTACGAGAACATGATGGGAGACGAGGTGTCCGACGGCGTCGTGCGATTCCGGGTGCAGGTGACGGGCGGTTTCGAGCGTCGCCTGTGGCTGATCGCCGATGGTGAGCCGTTCGATATCGTCACTCTGGATTCGGACGAAACGACCCTCGACTTTTCACTCGACGTCAGCGGTCGTCGCTACGTGCGGGCGGAGCTGCGGGGACGGCGCGGCCGCCCGGAGCGCGGCGAGGTCGTCTGGGCGCTGACGAACCCGATCTGGGTGGCGCAGGGGTGAAGCTGTATCGGGTGATCCTGCCGGCGGGCGATCTGGGGCGCTCCGTCGACTACTTCTCCCGCGTGCTGGACACGCCCGGGGAGCGCGTGTCTGGCGAACGTCACTACTTCGACTGTGGCGGCGTGATCCTGGCCTGCGTCGTCCCGGAGAGCGCCGAGGGGGCTCATCCGAACTCGGATCACGTGTACTTCGCGGTGAGCGACCTCGAGGCGACGTTCTCTCGCGCTGGAGAAGCGGCCGCGGAAGGGTTGGGCGCGATCGCAGAGGGCGAGATGGGCGACATCGCTGAACGGCCGTGGGGCGAGCGCTCGTTCTACGCGCACGATCCGTTCGGGAACCCGGTGTGCTTCGTCGATGAGCGAACGCTGTTCACCGGTGGCCGGTTCGTCCCGTGACCAGCCGGCGCTTCATCGTCGTTTCGCACACGCATTGGGACCGCGAGTGGTACCTGCCGTTCGAGGCGTTCCGGGTGCGGCTGGTGCGCATGATGGACGAGCTGATCGAGCTGTTCGAACGTGATCCGGGCTTCAAGCACTTCGTCCTCGACGGCCAGACGGTGCCCCTAGACGACTACCTCGAGATTAGGCCAGAACGACGAGAGACGATCGAGCGCCTGGTGCGCGAGGGCCGCCTGCTGATCGGCCCGAACTACATCCTGCCGGACGAGTTCCTGATCGGCGGCGAGGCCTGGGTGCGGAATCTGATGGTGGGTATACGCTCGGCGCGGCAGTACGGCGGCGTGATGAACGTCGGCTACTCGCCGGAC
>CAXMNF010000223.1:0-16010 GCA_964194645.1 uncultured Gammaproteobacteria bacterium | reverse complement strand
GGCGCCCGCCAGATCAGCCGTTCAAACACGTCGCGGTTCCAGTCGGGCGCCTGGCCCGGCCCGCGGCGGGGGACTGCGCGGCTCTTGCCCTTCCCCTTTCCCTGGCCTTTTCCCTTGCCCTTCCTGCGCTGCGCGTCACGGCGCCGCTCGACCACGCGCGCCGGCGCCTGGCAGACCACGCTACCGTGCTCGTCGAAGCCCTTGCGCCCCGCGCGTCCGGCGATCTGCTTGAACTCGCGCTCCGTGAGGAGCACGACCTTCTCACCGTCGAACTTCGCGAGCCCGGAGAACAGCACGGTGCGGATCGGGATGTTCACCCCCACACCGAGCGTATCCGTGCCGCAGATCACCTTGAGCAGGCCCCGCTGGGAGAGCTGTTCAACGAGCAACCGGTACTTGGGGAGCAGCCCGGCGTGGTGAACCCCGATGCCGAAGCCGAGGAAGCGCTTCAGCTCGCGGCCATAGGGGCTGGTGAAACGGAAATCCGCGATCGCTGCGACGATGCGATCGCGCTCGGCGCGCGTGCAGATGCGCGCGCTGGTCAGCGCCGGGGCCTGCTCGGCGCACTCGCGCTGCGTGAAGTGGACTACGTAGACCGGGGCGCGGCCGTCCTCGAGCAGCCACTCGACCGTCTCGTGCAGCGCCGTCTCGCGGTAGTCGAAGTCGAGCGGCACGGGCCGCTCCTCGGTCAGCACCTGGGCCACCTCGCGGCCGCTGAACTCAAAGAGCCGGCGGGCGAACACGCTCGGGTCGCCCAGCGTGGCCGACATCAGCAGGAAGACCGTGTGCGGCAAGGTGATCAGCGGCACTTGCCAGGCGACGCCGCGCGCGCGGTCGGCGTAGTAGTGGAACTCGTCCAGGATCACGTAGGGGGCCGGCGACGCCGCGCCCTGGCGGAGCGCCATGTTCGCCAGCACCTCGGTGGTGCAGCAGACGATCAGCGCGCCGGGGTTGATGCTCGCGTCCCCGGTCATCATGCCCACGTTCTCGGCGCCGAACTCGTCGCACAGCCAGAAGAACTTCTCGCTGGTCAACGCCTTGGTCGGAGCCGTGTAGTAGGAGCGCTGGCCCTCGCAGAGCGCCTTGAAGTGGACCAGAGCGGCGACCAGCGACTTCCCGGAGCCGGTCGGGGTGCCGAGGATCACGTGACGCCCCGCCATGATCTCGAGAAACGCGTCCTCCTGGGCCGGATAGGGCTCGAGACCACGATCCGCCGCCCAGCCCAGGAACAGATCGAGGATCCGTTCGGGGTCGGGCGGCGGACCGCCGGGAACGCGCGCGATCAGGGGCTCCACTAGGGCGAGGACGAACCCCCCGCCGGTGCCGCCGGAACCTCGGGCACGCCGGGCGCGTCCGGCACGGGCTGCAGGTACTCGAGCGTGCGCCGCTCGAGCACGCGGCCCGCCGAGTCAAGCACGCTCACCGTCCACTCGCCAATCCACTCGGGAGCGAGCGTCTTGGTCGAGTACACGCGCCAGCGGGGTCCTCCGATCTCGAACGGGACTTCGGAGATCACGCGCCCGCCGTACTCCCAGCGGTGCGTCAGCGAGTAGCCCTCGAGGCCCACGAACTCCGTGAAGAACGACACCTGGGCATAGTCGGTCGTGAGCTGCTCGAGCTGGTCGGTGGGCTCGCGCTGGACTACCTCGCTGGTGAACTGCGCCCGGGCGATCACGCCGGGCGGCAGCGGGTCGGGCACCTGCTCCACCACGACCGGGTCCTCCGGCGGGCTGTCCGCCAGCGCCTCGGGCGGCATCACGTCGGGCTCGGCCAGTGGGCCCGCGGCGACCGGGGCCGGCGCGGGCGTGACGGAATCGGTCTCCAGCTCACCACTCGCCAGCGCGGGCCCGGCAAGCAGTACGAGACCTGTAAAGACAGCGATGGACACCATTGGACAATCCTCCCCTTTTCCGGCCCCCAGTCCCCCCCTCCTGGTCCTGCGAGAGCCACCACGCTGATCGACACCCGACGCCTCGCTCCGGGTGATCAACGTCCGCGCTGTCCCTTCCGATACACCCGCTTGAGGGGCGTTTCCATACCTGCGTGGAATACCCTCCATGTGGGTGCTGGCGAGTTCCATGTTTCGAAGTCTCAATATCCGATTCCAGGACCGCGAGTCCTTCGCACAGGAGTACCAGCGCAATCTAGCGAACGGGGGGATCTTCATCCCCACGCCGGAGGACTTCGAGGCCCGCGAAGTGATCGAGGTCGAGCTGGACCTCGAGTTCTGCGAACGCTTCGTGACCCTGCAGGCCGAGGTGGTCAGCCAGGTCGGCTCCTCGGAGGGCGGCGGCAGCGGAGTCGCCGTCCAGTTCCTGATGCCCGCGGACGAGCTTCGCGACCTGCTCGGCGGGATCGCCGGCATCGCATCGCGCGCGTCGAGCGCCCCAGCGGCGCCCAAGCGCGACAAGCCCACTCGCGCAAGCGAAGGCGAGCGGCTCTCGCTGGCGCTCCGCGCGGAGGCGAGCGGGCGGGTCGTGCGTGGCCGCACGCGCGAGCTCGGCGCCTCGCGCGCGGTGTTGTGGACCGAGGGCCCTCCGCTTCCAGTCGGCGAGCTGCTGCGCCTGGTGCTGCTGCATCCCCGGGGAGAAGGCGAGCTGGCGATCAGCGGCAAGGTCGCGCGGCGTGTCGAGCGCGACGGACGGATCACCGGGATCGTGATCGAACTGGACAGCGAGGCGAGCGAAGCGAGCAGCGCCGCACTCGAAGGTCTGCGGCGCGCGGTGCGCGAGCAACAACTCGCGTCGATCCGCGGGCCGGTCGCGGCGCTGGGCCTCGCGAATCTGCTGCAGACCTTCGCGTCGAGCTCCGAACGCGGGACCTTCTCGGTGTTCCGCGAGGACGAGGAGGGCCGCATCTCTTTCGAGCAGGGGGCCCTGCGCCACGTTACGATCGGTCCGGTCTGCGGCATGAAGGCGCTGTCGCGGCTCCTCGCCTGGGAGGACGGCGAGTTCTACTTCGCGCCAACACTCGATCCGCAGGACCCCGAACAGGAACCCATTCCGATCTACGGTGCCGTCCTCGAAGCCGTGACAGAGCTGGACGAGCTAGGCCGCCTCGACCTGGCCGCCTTGCCCGCCAGCGCGCGGCTCGCGCAAACCACGGACCAGGCACCCGCCGACCTGGACAAGACGGCAGCCGACCTCCTCCAGGCTGCCGGTCGCGGTAGCGCCGTAGGCACCTTGCTCGACGCCGTCTCCGCGTCCGACGCCGAGTCATACCGCGCCCTGCTCTCCCTCCTGGAAGCCGGCCTCCTGACACCGCTCGCCTAACGCGCCTTCCCCCGTTCCCTTCCCCCCGTTCCCGTAGGAGAGCGACTCCTCCCGGAGTCGCTTTCCGTCGCGGCAAGGCGAGCTACGCTCGCCGTTACGCCGCCAAGACTTGCCGCCAAGACTTGCCGCTAAGACCTGCCAAGACCTGCCAGCACGCTGTGATAGTCTCGCGCGATGCCCGGGCAGGCCATCAAGGGAGCGACGGCCCTCTGCGGACTGGGCATGACGGAGCTGGGCCGCGTG
The DNA here is from genome assembly GCA_964194645.1 of uncultured Gammaproteobacteria bacterium. Classification (GTDB taxonomy): domain Bacteria; phylum Myxococcota_A; class UBA9160; order SZUA-336; family SZUA-336; genus CAXMNF01. The sequence continues at coordinate 12,495 of CAXMNF010000223.1, read as the reverse complement.
TTCGGGCGCAGTGCCAGCGACCTCGCGTGTCAGGCCGTGCTGTCTGCGCTGGACGACGCGGGCTTGGCCAAGGGCGAGCTCGACGGCCTGCTGATCAACTCGGGCATCAGCCGGGGGTTGGACCTGCGCCTGGCAGCGTCGCTCGGACTGCAACGCGTGAACCTGCTCACGCAGATGAACGCCTGGGGCTCGTCGGCCGGACAGATGGTCCAGTACGCGGCGCTGGCCGTGCACCACGGGCTGGCGCGGCATGTGGCCTGCGTGTTCGCCGACACGCCGCTGCGCGAGGGAGGCCGGGCCGGCGACGCCTATGCCGGCCGCCGGCCCCAGATGCGCGGCATGGCCAGCCTGTACCCGGTGTACGGCTTCGGGGGGCCCATTCCCTTCTACGCGATGCTCGCCCAGCGCCACATGGACCGCTACGGCACCACGCAGGAGCAACTCGGCGCGATCGCGATCCAGACGCGCGACTGGGCCACGCGCAATCCGCTCGCCGAACGGCGTGAGCCGCTCACCCGCGACTCCTACGCGGCCTCGCCCTGGGTGGTCGAACCCTTCCACGTGCTGGACTGCTGCCTGGTCACGAATGGCGCGGTCTGCGTGATCGTGACCACCGCGGAGCGCGCACGCGAGCTGCGCCAGCCGCCCGCCTATCTGTGGGGCATGGGCCAGGCGCACCAGTTCGAGGGTGGGGGCGCCAGCATCGATCCCGCCGAGCAGACGCCCGGTACGGCCAGCGCGCACACGGCATTCGCGATGGCCGGCTGCGCTCCCGCGGACGTAACCGCGGCACAGCTCTACGACTGCTACACCTACACCGTGCTTAAGACGCTCGAGGACTACGGGTTCTGCAAGCTCGGTGAAGGCGGACCGTTCGTGGAAAGCGGCGCCCTGGAACCCGGCGGCGCGCTGCCGACCAACACCGGTGGCGGCGAGCTGTCGGCCTACTACATGTGGGGCATGACGCCGATCTCCGAGGCAATCCTGCAGGTGCGGAGGCAGGGCGGCGAGCGACAGGTCGCGCGCAACGACCTCGTCGCGGTCTCGGGCAATGGCGGCATGTTCAACCACCACTCGACCCTGCTGGTAAGTCCCCACTCGTCATGAGCGACGCACCCCTGCTGCCACAGCCGGACGAGCGTTCGGCGCCGTTCTTCGACGGCGCTCGCGAGGGCCGTCTGATGTTGCAACGCTGCGCCGCCTGCGACAGCTGGCTCCACCCGGTGAAGACGCGCTGCCCGCAGTGCGGCGGGAACGAGATCGTCTGGCAGGCCACCGGCGGACGGGGCGTGTTGTTCAGCCACGGCCGGCTCTGGCGCGCCGTGTATCCCGCCCAGGAGGCCGAGCTGCCCATCACCTTGGCCGTCGTGGATCTCGACGAAGGGGTGCGCATCAGCGCCCGGCTGGTCGGGGAGGAGCCGCCGCGCGCCGGCGAACGCGTAGTGGTGGAGTTTCAGCCGCTCGGGCCCGACATCGCCCTCCCCGTGTTCCGGCAAGCACGGAACTAGCGAGTGGCCGAACCCGCGCGTCCGCTCGCGACCGAAACCGGGCCCCCTGCGGAGCCGGACCGGCTCCCGATGGCCAGCATCGTCGTGTACAGCCTGCCGCATCTAGGGGTGGGTGCGACATTCTTCCTGATCGCGATGTACTTCATGAAGTACGCGACCGACGTGTTGCTGATCGCCCCGGCCACGATCGGCTTGGTGTTCGGCCTGTCGCGCATCTGGGACGCGATCTCCGACCCGCTGGCCGGCCATCTGTCGGACCGCACGCACACGCGGCTCGGCCGGCGCCGCTCCTGGATGCTCGCCTCGATCGTCCCGCTGGTGTTCTTTACGCTGCTGCTCTGGAGCCCGCCAGTCGGGCTCTCGTCGGCCGCTACCGTCGCCTGGGTATCCGTGGCGCTGTTCGGCAGCTACACGGCGGTCACGATTTTCGCCATCCCGCACGAGGCGTTGGGGGCCGAGCTCAGCACCCACTACCTGGAACGCAACCGGGTGTTCGGCGTGCGCCACGTCGTGGGTATGGGCGGCTTTCTGTTCGGGATCCTGGCGCTCTGGCTGCTCGAGACGGCCCCCGACAAGCGCGGCATGGCGTTCTCGCTGGCGCTGGCCGGCACGCTGGGCTCCGCGCTGCTGATCCTGTACACCGTGTGGCGCCTGCGCGAGCGCGCCGACTACCAGGGACGCGGCGGCGCGAGCCTCGGCGCCGCGCTGACCGACGTGTTTGCGAACCCGCACGCGCGGCTGCTGCTCGTGGTGTTCTTCATCGAGAACATCGGAACGGCCGTGCTGATGGTGCTGCTGCCGTTCTTCACGGCGTACATCCTGCATGCTGAGGGCTTGAGCGCCAGCTTCCTGGCCCTCTACGCGGCACCATCGCTGCTGCTGGTGCCGGTCTGGGTGCGGCTCGCCCGACGCTTCGGCAAGAAGAACCTCTGGGTGTTCTCGATGGCGCTGCTCACCTGTGCCTTCAGCGGCATGTTCTTCGTGGGCGAACACGACACCGGCCTGATGTACGCCATGGCGTTGTGCGCGGGAATCGGTGGCGGCTGCGGCGCCGTGGTCGGCCCCTCGATCCAGGCCGACGTGATCGACTGGGACGAGTTGCACACCGGGCAGCGCAAGGAGGGCTCGTATTTTGCGGTCTGGAACTTCGTGCGCAAGAGCGCCACGGGGCTCACCGCGATGCTGGCGGGAGTCGCGCTGCAGGCGGCCGGCTTCGTGCCGAACGCCGAGCAGACCGAGTCCGCGCGCCTGGTGATCCGCGGCTTGATGGCGCTCTTTCCCGGAGCGTGCTTCGCGATCGGCACCTTGTTGTTCCTGCGCTTCTCGTTGAACCAGGCCGAGCACGAGGGGATTCGAACCGAACTCGACGCGCGCCGCGCGCGGGACGGCTAGGCCCATGGCGAGCGACTGGATCGACGAACCCGCGCGGCGCACGCCCGTCTTGTGCGAGACCGATGTGCTCGTGGTAGGCGGGGGCTCGGCCGGTGTCGCGGCCGCGGTCGCGGCGGCGCGCGCCGGCGCGCGCGTGGTGCTCGCGGAGCGCTACGGCTCGCTCGGCGGGCTCGCTACGGGCGGGTTGATCGTACTGCTGCTCACGCTCGACGACGGGCGCGGGCGCCAGGTGATCGGCGGTCTGTGCCAGGAGCTGACCGAACGCCTGCAACGCGCTGGCGGCTCCTTCCATCCGCCGCGCGAGCACTGGGGTAGCGGCGACCCGGCGCTGGTCGAGGAGTACGCCCGCTGGGGCCTGGTCTGGGGCGGATCCGGTCGCGGTCGCCGCGTGCGCTACTCGGTCGCCTACGATCCGGACGTGCTGCGCCAGGAGCTGAACGAGCTGTGCCGCGAGGCGGGCGTCGACCTGATCCTGCACCTGTGGGGCGCGGACGCTCTCGTGGAAGAAGACCGGCTGGTCGGGGTGGCCTTCCAGTCGAAGGCCGGACGCCAGGCAATCCGCGCCCGGGTCGTGATCGACGCCACCGGCGACGGCGACGTATTCCACTCGGCTGGCTGCGCGTTCGAGCTGGAGCGCATCCACCCCTGGCTCTGGTTCCGCATGGGGGGACTGGTGGACCGCGAGGCCGCGCTCGAGGACGGCGGCTGGTTCTTCCGCACGCCCTTTCCCGGTCAGGTGCTGCTGCCCTGGGGCGCGATGGCGCGCATCGACCGCAAGATCGACGCCACCGACCCGCGCGACCTCACCTACGCGGAACTCGAGTGCCGGCGCATGGTGATGCAGGAGTTCGAGACGCTGCGCAGCACCCTGCCCGGCATGGCGCAGGCGCACATCTGCAACATCGCCTCGCAGCTCGGCATTACCGAGAGCCGCCGCCTGGTCGGGCGCCACGTGCTGGTGCGCGACGAGATGAATCGCGACTTCGACGACGCAATCGCCGTAACCGGTCATTGGACGAAGTACGACGTGGTCTACGCGATCCCGTACCGCTGCCTGCAGGCGCGCGAGTACCACAACCTGCTCGCGGCGGGGCGCGATATCTCGGTCGATCACCGCGCGCACAACGCGACCAAGGAGATCCCGCCCTGCATGGCGACCGGCCAGGCGGCGGGGCTGGCCGCGCGCCTGGCGCTCGACTGCGGGGACCATGTCGCGCGCGTGGACGTCCCGGCGCTGCGCGACGCTCTGCGCGCGGCCGGAGCGATCCTCGACTACCCGTTCGCCGAGCACGCCAGCGGCGGGTGATAGAATCGGCGCCCGGCAAGACGGAGGAACAGCATGGCGGAAGTCAGGGTCGTGGAGGAGATCAGCGCGTCGGCGGACGCGGTGTGGGAGTTGGTTCGGGACTTCGGCGGAGTCATGAAGTGGTCCTCCGCCATCGAGAGCTGCGAGGTCCAGGGAGAGGGAATCGGCGCGGTGCGAACGCTCGCGCTGCCCGGTGGTGCCGCAATTCGCGAGCGCCTCGAACGCTTCGAGGACGCCGGCCGCTCGTTCAGCTACTCGATCTTGGACGGGCCGCTGCCCGTGGACGACTACCTGGCCACCCTGGTTGTGCGCGCCAAGGGCGCGGACCGCTGCGAGGTGGACTGGGCCAGCAGCTTCGCGCCGAAGGGCCTGGCCGAGGAGCAGGTCCTCGGAATCATCCGCGGGGTGTACGAGGGCGGCATCCGCGAGATCAAGAAGAACCTCGAGAAGTAGACGCCGGTGCGGAACTCGATGCGCACGCTGGCAACGGCAGGCGGCCTGGCCCTGTTCGGGGCGCTGCTCTGGTATGGAGCGAGCAGCCAGGAGCAGGTCGAGTGCGAGCTGTGCGTCACGTTCAAGGGACGAAGCGAGTGCCGCGTCGGACGCGGCGAGGACCGCACGCAGGCCGCGGCCAGCGCCACCACGGCCGCCTGCGCGGTGCTGGGCAGCGGGGTGACCGATGCCATGCAGTGCAACGCCACGCCGGCCGTCTCGTCGCGCTGCCGGACACTCTAGTCCGGTGAAGTGACGCGCGAGGAGAAGGCGCGGCGCATCGAGCGCATCCTGGACGAGCGGTACGAGCTGCCGCCCGCGCCACTCGAGCACCGCGATCCCTACACCTTGCTGATCGCGGTACTGCTGTCTGCGCAGTGCACCGACCAGCGCGTGAACGAAGTGACGCCGCCGCTATTCGCCCGGGCGCGCACGCCCCGCGAGATGCTGCGCCTCACGGTGTCGCAGATCCGCGCGATCATCCGGCCCTGCGGACTCTCGCCGGCCAAGTCCAGCAACATCCGCGCGCTCTCGCAGGTCCTGGTGGAGCAACACGGCGGCCGGGTACCAGCCAGCTTCGAGGCCCTCGAAGCCTTGCCCGGCGTGGGCCACAAGACGGCCAGCGTGGTGATGTCACAGGCCTTCGGCCAGCCGGCCTTCCCGGTAGACACGCACATCCATCGTCTGGCGGCGCGCTGGGGCCTGTCGAACGGGCGCAACGTCGAGCAGACCGAGGCCGACCTGAAGAAGCTCTTTCGCCCCGAGGACTGGGGCAAGGTGCACCTGCAGATCATCTACTTCGGCCGCGAGCACTGCCCGGCACGCGGCCACGACCTGGCGAGCTGCCCGATCTGCTCGTGGGCGGCCAGCAAGAAGCGCATCTCGGAAGAGGCGCGGGGCGCTAGTCGGCGCGCCGAATCACGACCAGCCGGCCGATCCGGTCGGCCGGCGGCGGCTCGTCGACGGGGGTGAGCTCGATACGTGGCCCGACACCCTGGACCAGACGCAGGCCCTCCGAGGTCGCGACGAAGCCCTTCACGCGCAGTGCGCCGGCGTCCGAAAGCTCGGCGATCAGCTCCGCGGCCGACACCCCAGCGGGTACCGCGCGCTCCTCCGCGCGGAAGGCCTCGTGGCGGTGCGGCCCGTCGCGCTGCGGGCGGCTCAGCTCCTGGAGCTCCGGTGTAAAGAGCAGCGCCGGGTCGACGCGTCCGTGGACCGCGCGCAGCACGGGCGTGCCGGGCGCCCAGTCTTCCAGGCGGCGCTCCAGCTCCGCGATGCGGTCCGCCGGCACCAGGTCGATCTTGTTCAGCAGCAGCAGGTCGGCGGAGGACACCTGGTCCACGAAGGTACCCGCCAGGTCCCGTCCCGCGTCGAGTTGCTCGGCGCTCACCACCACCAGCGCTGCATCGTCGCCGATCCAGCCGCGCACGGGCTCGCGCTCGAAGTTGAGCTGGGTGTCGTAGGGAAGCGCGACACCCGAGGTCTCGATCACGACGCGCTGCGGCTGCACGCGCTCGTGCAGCATCTGCAGGGTGACGACCAGCTCGTCCGAGAGCTGGCAGCACACGCAGCCGCCGGCCAGCTCGGCGTAGGCTCCGGTCGCGCCGCCGAGCAGCAACTGGTCGATGCCGAGCTCTCCGAACTCGTTCGAGATCACGGCCATGCGCACGCCACTCCGCTGCGACTCCGCGAGCAGATGGCGCACCAGGCTGGTCTTCCCCGATCCCAGGAAGCCGGACACGACGAGTGCGGGAACGCGTTCAGGCACGCTCAGTACATCGTTCAGTTCGCAAACAGAATCAAGGACTTACCTTGACATCCCCGAACGGCCCCAGCATTCTGCGCGACGAGGGGAAAGGGCGATGCGGGGTGATCCAGCGATCATCGAGACGCTGAACGAGGTCCTGACCGCCGAGCTGACGGCGATCAACCAGTACTTCGCGCAGGCGAAGATGTGCCACAACTGGGGCTACGGACGGCTCGCCGGCAAGTTCCGCGAGGAGTCGATCGACGAGATGAAAGACGCCGACCGGCTGATGGATCGCATCCTGTACCTCGAGGGCATCCCGAACATGCAGCGGCTCAATCCTGTGCGCGTCGGCGAGAACCCGAAGGAACAGCTCCAGGCCGCGCTCGCCAGCGAGACCGAGGCGATCACGCGCCTGAACCGCTCGATTGCGTTGGCGCGCGAGACGGGCGACAACGGCACGCGCGACCTGCTCGAGGAGATCCTCGAGGGCGAGGAGCAGAGCGCCGACTGGCTCGAGGCCCAGCTGCACCTGATCGGCGAGGTCGGACTCGAGCGCTACCTGGCCGAGATGATCCACGAGTGATGTCCGGGCTCGAGGGGCGCAGCGTCATGGTCACCGGTGCCAGCTCGGGCATCGGGCGGGTGGCCGCCGAGGAACTGGCGAAGCGCGGCGCGCGGCTGATCCTGGTGTGTCGCGATCCCGCACGAGGCAGCGCGGCGCGCGACGAGATCTGCGCGGCTTGCGGACGCGACGACGTCGAGCTGCTGCTGTGCGACTTCGCCTCGCAGGCGAGCATTCGCAAGGCGGCCGGCGAGTTCCTGGCCAGCCAGCGTCCGTTGCACGTGCTGCTGAACAATGCCGGGGTGTTCAATGCGAAGCGTCGCGTCAGCGCCGAGGACGGTCTGGAAGAGACCTTCGCGGTCAACCACCTGGGCTACTTCCTGCTCACCAACCTGCTGCTCGAGCGGATCGTGGCGAGCGCGCCCGCGCGCATCGTGAACGTGGCATCGGAGGCCTACCGCTTCGGCGACAGCGAATTCGAGGATCCGAACCGCGAGGGCCGCTACCGGGGGATGCGCACGTACGGGCGCTCGAAGCTCGCGAATCTGCTGTTCACAAGTGAGCTCGCCAGGCGCCTCGAGGGGTCGGGCGTGACCGTGAACGCGCTCCACCCGGGCTTCGTGGCGACCGGCTTCGGCGCGAACAACAAGCTGCTGCGCCGCTTCGTGCAGCCTCTGATGCGTCCGTTCGGGCGCAATGCCGAGCGCGGCGCCGAGTCGTCGATCTACCTGTGCGGCTCGCCCGAGGTCGAGGGACGCAGCGGCGGGTACTACTACGACTGCAAGGAGCTGGCTCTGCTGCCGGTGGCGCAGGACAGCGCGGCCGCGCAGCGACTCTGGACGCTCTCCGAGCGTCTCACGGGCCTGCCCCGCTAGCCGCCTACTCGCGCGGGTCGGGCACGATCGAGAGCGGCACGCGCTCGCCGCCGCGCAGCACGACCAGTTCGGCCGGCTTACCGACCGCCAGCGCGTCGAGCGCGTAGGTGTAGTCGTAGATGTTCTCGATCGCCCGGCCCGCGAGCTCGACGATCACGTCGCCCGCGCGCAGGCCGGCGCGCGCGGCGGGCCCGCCGGGCGACACTCCGGAGAGCGCCACGCCCGCCACGTCGCTGCGGCCGTAGTTCGGAATGGTGCCCAGGTACACGCGGATCGAGCCGCGCGCCGGCCCCGAGCCCGGATGCTCGAGCGCCGCGTACTCCGGAATCTCGCGCGCCTGTGCCAGACCCTGCGCGATCCGTCCGATCAGCCAGGCGATGCGCGCGGCGGACTCGTAGTCGAGCCGGTCTCGCGTGTCGCGCGGCGTGTGGTACTCGCCGTGGGACCCGGTGAACGCCGAGAGGACCGGCACCCCCTTCAGGTAGAACGGCGTGGTGTCGGTCGGCAGGTAGCTCTCCGGCTGCGCCGAGACCGGGAGCCCCACGACGGCGTTGCCACGCTCCAGCGCAGCAACCCAGCCCGGGCTCGAGCCCATGCCGTGCACGACCAGCTGCTCGTCGAAGCGGCCGACCATGTCCATGTTCAGGTAGGCGGAGACGTCGCGCGCTGCGGCAACGGCGTGCGCGTCCGGGTCGTCGAGCAGGCTCGCCCAGTGGCTGGAGCCGAGCAGCCCCAGCTCCTCGCCCGACCAGGCCGCGAACACCACGTCGCGCGCCAGCGGTTCGCTGCCGCCCGCGAGCCAGCGTGCGATCGCGAGCAGCGCCGCGACCCCTGAGGCGTTGTCGTCGGCGCCCGGATGCACCCGGCCGCGCTCGTCGTCCTGCGCCAGCGACGTGCCCCCAGAGCCGTCGCCGATGTGGTCGACGTGCGCCCCGATCACGACCGGCGGGGCGCCCGCATCTCCGCCGCGGTGCAGGCGAGCGAGCACGTTGCGCCCAGCGCTGCGCTCGTGCACCAGGTCGACTGCAGCGGCGAGCGCCAGGCCCGGGACTTCGAAGCCGGGCGGCTGCGCCCCGCCGTCCAGCGCCTGCTGCAGGGCAGCGAGGTCGCGGCCGCCGAGCAGGGCACCGGCCAGCTCGGGCGTGACCGAGACTGCGAACACGCTGGTGCCCGCCAGCGCCACGTCCACCCGGAGGCGAACCAGCGGGTCGCGCGACGGGCTGCGCGGTCCCGTCACCACGATCAGCCCCAGGGCGCCGCGCTCGCGCGCGAGCATCGCCTTGTAGCGCAGGCCCGCGAAGCGGTTCAGGTGCTGGCGCCGCTCGGCCGGCACGTCCTCGGGCAGGTAACGCAGGGTCAGCACCCAGCGGCCGGACACGTCGAGGCCCGCGTACGCGTCGTAGGCCGGCGACTCGCCGTGCGCGGGCGCCACGATCCCGTAGCCGGCAAACACGACCGGGGCGGGCGCGGCCCGGCCGGTTCGGGAGAAGGCCAGCGGCTGCCAGTCGCGCTCCGGAAGCCAGCGCTCCCCTTCCCCATCGACCACCAGCCGGTTGTCCACGCCCAGCGCGACGCCCGAGGTGAATTCGAAGCCCTGGAACCAGCCTCCCTCGTCCCCCGCCGGCTGGAGGCCCAGTGCCTCGAACGCCTCGGCTACGTATGCCGTGGCGCGCCGCTCGCCGGGGCTGCCGGTGGCGCGGCCCGCCATCTCCCCGGCGGTGAGCCGCGCGACGTGGCGGCGCAGCTCGGCCGCCCCGAGCGCTGCCGGGGGTAGTGGCGCGCCGGAGCGGCGCAGCGCTGCACTGCGCAGCGTCAGCCGGCGCAAGGCCTCGGCGTGGTCCCAGTCCGCCAGGAAGACCTGCGCGCCGGGCTGTCCTTTGCGCGTGCGCGACCAGGCGAGCTGGCGCCCGTCCGGGGAGAAGACCGGCAATCCGTCGAAGCCGGTCTGGTTGGTCACGCGCAGCGGCTCGCGCCGGCCGTCGGTGTCGACCAGGTAGAGTTCGAAGTTCGCGAAGCCGTGGCGGTTGGTCGCGAAGACCAGATAGGCGCCCGACGGGTGGTAGAACGGCGCCCAGGACAGCGCGCGCAGCCGGGTCAGCTGGCGCACGTCACTGCCGTCCGCAGCCATGCTGTAGATCTCCGCCGTAAGCCCGTCTTCCGCGAAACGCCGCCAGACGATGCGCGCTCCGTCGGGGCTCCAGAACGGGCCGCCGTCGTAGCCCGGCGTGTGCGTCAAGCGCTCGCTGCCGGACCCGTCGGCGCGCATCCGGTAGAGCTCCATGCCCCAGGCCGGATCGCGTGCGAAGTGCGCCGCCGCCTGGTCGTCGAGCGGCTCCAGATAGGCGTGCCGGTTGGACGCGAACACGATCCAGTCGCCGTCCGGAGAGTACGAGCCCTCCGCATCGTAGCCCGGGGACGCGGTCAGACGCAGCAGGCCCGAGCCGTCGGGGCGCGCCGACCAGAGCTCGAACTCGGGATCGTAGTCCCAGGCATAGCGGCGCTGCTCACCCGAGGCTCGCTGCTCCAGCTCGGCACGCATCTCGGAACCCGTGGCCGGGTCGTGGTGGGTCGATGCAAACAGGATGCGGTCGCCGGACGGATGGAACCAGGCGCAGGTCGTCTTGCCCATGCCGGGCGAGACGCGCCGCACCGCGCCGCTGGCGAGCTCCATGCGGTAGATCTGGTAGAAGGGATTGCCCGGCTCGCGCTCGCTCTGGAAGACCAGCTGCGTACCGTCCGCGCTCCAGTAGGCCTCCCCCGAGCGGCGCCCATCAAAGGTGAGCTGGCGCGCGTTCAACAGTAGCGGCGCCGGGTCGCCCCGCTGCAACCAGGGTGGGTAGGCGCAGCCCGCCGGCAGGGCGAGCCCGGCCGCGAGCGCCCCGAGCAACGCCAGTCGAATCTTCACTGCCTGTCCCCCGTCTTCCGGCACGCGAACGATCGCTGGAGCGAAACGCATGCGCAAGTCCCGGCGTAGCCGTCCGGACGGGAGGAGGCTCCCGATTTTGTTACCGTTCCGCACGTGAGGGGGGAGTTGCCAGGGATGCGTAGCGCGGTGGAAGCCGAGCTCGATCCGCCGCCCGTACACGTCAGTGTGATGGGTGTGCGCCACAGCTTCGGAGGCCGCGAGATCTTCGACGGGCTGTCCTGCCGCTTCAAGAACGGCAAGATCAGCTGTATCCTGGGTGCCAGCGGCGTCGGCAAGACGACCCTGTTGCGCATGATCGCCACCATCCTGAAGCCCGACGGAGGCGACATCTGGGTGGGGGACGACGAGATCACCTGCATGCCGGAATGGCAGGCGAAGCGCTTCCGCAGGCGCATCGGCATGACCTTCCAGGGCGGCGCGCTGCTCGACTCGATGAGCGTGTTCGACAACGTCGCCCTGCCCCTGCGCGAGCACACCCAGCTGTCCGAGGCAGAGATCGCCCACCTGGTCCACCAGCAGTTCGAAGCCGTGGCCCTGTCCGTCGAGGACCACCTGCTACCGGCTCAGGTTTCCGGCGGCATGAAGAAGCGCCTGGCCCTGGCCCGCGCCATGATCACCGAGCCCGAGATCCTGTTGTGCGACGAGCCTTTCTCGGGACTCGACCCGATCGCGGTGCGTACCATCGAGGCCCTGCTCGTCCAGACGAAGCATCGCACGGGCGTGACCATGGTCCTGACCAACCACCACATCGGCTCGACCATGCGCATGGCCGACGACGTGGTCTTCCTGGTGGGCGGCGGCGCCTTCCTCGGCACCGTGGAAGAGTTCCGCACGAGCACCGACCCGCGTGTGACCGCGTTCCTCGACGCGGCGGCAGACGGTCCGCTCCAGTCGTCGGGCGACGGGGGCCAGGCTTGACCAGCGAGACCTTCCCCGAGCTGGGGCGCGAGACGCTGCAGCGGCTGGGACGACGCACGATGTCGTTCGTGGCGGACGTCGGCGGCCTCGGAGTGTTCGCGCTGCGTACGCTCTACTCGGCGCTGACTCCGCCCTACCGCTGGAACCGGTTGCTCGCGGAGCTGTTCGACGTGGGCGTCCTGTCCATGCTAGTGGTGTGCCTCTCGGGGGCAGTGGTAGGTGGTGTCCTCGGCCTCCAGGGCTATACGACGCTCACGCGCTTCGGCGCTACGTCGGGGCTGGGCCCGGTGGTGGGCCTCTCGCTGATCCGCGAGCTCGGCCCCGTGCTCACCGCGCTGCTCGTCACGGGGCGCGCCGGCTCCGCCATTGCGGCCGAGATCGGCACCATGGTCGCCACCGAGCAGCTCGACGGGCTGCGCATGATGTCGGTCGACCCGATCGACTTCGTGGTCATGCCAAAGGCGCTGGCCATGGTGCTGGCCATGCCGTTGCTCTCCGGGCTGTTCATCGTGTTCGGGCTGCTCGGTGGGTACCTGGTCGGCGTGAGCCTGCTGGGCGTCGACGGGGGCAGCTACCTCACCGGACTCGAGAACTCCGTAGACTTCTCGAAGGACGTGGTGGGCAGCTTCCTCAAGTCGCTGGTCTTCGGCACGCTCGTCGGGCTGATCGCCACCTACCGCGGCGTCACTTCGGCGCCCAGCGCCGAGGGCGTGAGCCGCGCGACTACAGCCACGGTCGTGATCGGATCGGTCACGATCTTCGTCTT
>CAXMNF010000222.1:0-11833 GCA_964194645.1 uncultured Gammaproteobacteria bacterium | reverse complement strand
CTGCGTGAGCGTGAAGAGTTCGTCGGGGACGGAGGTGTCGAGCACGATGTTGCGTATCTCGCGGCGGGTGCGGCGGCCCGTGCGGAGGTCGAGCATTTCGTCGGCGACCGGCACCCACCACTCCAGGTGGCGGCGCAGCCGCTTCGCGTCGGCGCGGTAGCGCTTCCACAGACCCTTCCGGTCGAAGTAGTCGACGCGCAGGATCACCGGCCGGCGGGTGGAGAGCCAGACCAGCAGCGTCTCGTAGGGGCCCTCGAGGGGGCGCAGGCGCAGCACGCGCGTGGGCTCCTGCTGGACCACGTCGCTGCCGAGCACCTCGATTCGATACTCGTCGCTGGTGTGCGCGCGAAAGTCCTCGTAGGAGAAGTCGCTGCCGAACAGCGCCCAGCCGCCGGCGGTACTCACCGGACGCACGTTCCCGGGGCTGCCGTCGCTCACGTACAAACGGTCGGCCCGGCCGGGCGTCTGGAAGAGCAGGGCGCGGTCCGTTGCGCGCCGGCCGTCGGGGCGGAACATCAGCGTGCGGATCTCGTCGCCCTTGCGCTTGCGGCCGTATGCATAGCCGAGCTTCTGGGGCGGGCGGCCGTCGCCTTCGACCACGAGCTCGACCGCCGCCAGTACGTCCGCGCCGTACAGGTTGTGGAAGGCCTCCTCGAGCGCCTCGCGGCCGCGCGAGCTGTCGAAGCCGGAGAGCAGCGGGGTGAGCAGCAGTGCCGCAGCCAGCCGCCCGGTTCTGTGGGTCGCGTGCCTCATCTGTGTGGTCTGATCGGTCCAGTCGGGTCGATCCTGAGTGAGCCCGGCTACACTCTGTCGATGGCTGCAGAGCGCCCTATCTACCTGGATCACAACGCGACGACGCCCTGCGACGAGCGGGTGGTGGAGGCGATGCGGCCGTTCTGGAGCGAGGCGTTCGGCAACGCCGCGAGCCGCACGCACGCGTACGGCTGGCGCGCCGGCGAGGCTGTCGAGGACGCCCGCGCGCGGGTCGCGCGCGGGATCGCGGCGGATCCGCGCGAGATCGTGTTCACGTCGGGCGCGACGGAGTCGAACAACCTGGCCATCCAGGGCGTTTTGCGCGCGGCCGGCGCAGGCGGACATCTGGTGACCTGTGCGACCGAGCACAACGCCGTGCTCGACCCCTGCCGTGCGCTCGAACGCTCGGGGGTAGCCGTGACGCGGCTCGCTGTGGACCGCGAAGGACGGCTCCGACCCGAGGCGCTGCACAAGGCGCTGCGGCCCGACACGCGGCTCGTGAGCCTGATGCACGCGAACAACGAGATCGGCACGGTTCACGACCTGGCAGAGCTGGCGGCCGTTGCGCGCGCGGCCGCGGTGCCGTTCCACACGGACGCCGCGCAGTCGGTCGGCAAGATCCCCGTGGACGTGGGCGAACTCGGGGTAGACCTGCTGTCGCTCACGGGGCACAAGCTCTACGGCCCTAAGGGCATCGGCGCGCTCTACGTGCGCCGCGGCCCGCCGCGTCTGCGCCTGGAGCCGCTTCTATTCGGGGGCGGACACGAGCGCGGCCTGCGCAGCGGGACCTTGCCCGTACCGCTCTGCGTGGGGCTGGGCGCTGCGGTCGAGCTGGCGGTGCGCGAGCGGGACGCTGAGGCTCGGCGCCAGCGCGAGCTGCGTGAACGGCTCTGGAAGCGCGTCTCCGCAGCGCTCGACGGGGTCTGGCTGAATGGCCATCCGGAAGCGCGCCTACCCGGGAACCTGAGCTTGAGCTTCGCCGGCATCGAGGGCGAAGCCCTGGTGCTGGCGCTCGACGACGTGGCGGTCTCCACCGGATCGGCCTGCACGTCCGCGCGCCAAGAGGTGTCGCACGTGCTGCGCGCGCTCGGCCTGCCCGAGGCTCGCGCGCAGGGTTCGCTGCGCTTCGGCCTGGGCCGCTCCACCACGGCCGAGCAGATCGACCGCGCCGCCGACCGGGTCGTCGAGCAGGTGCGCCGCTTGCGCGCACTCTCGCCGCGCGGGAAACGTGGCTGATCCGGCCTACAGCGCGGCGTTGCTCGACCACTTCCAGCAGCCTCGCCACGCCGGTAGCCTGCCCGGCGATACCCCCGGCCTCTGCACCGGCGAGGCCGAGCAGCCCGGCGGCGGGCGGCTGGTGCGCTTCTGGCTATCGGTCGCCCCGGACGGCCGGATCGACGCGATCCGCTTCAAGGCGTTCGGCTGCCCGGCGACGATCGCGGCCGCCAGCCTCGCCAGCGAGCGGCTCGCGGGGCGCTCCCGCGGCGAGGCCGCCGCCCTCGAGGCTGCCGACCTGGCGCGCGCACTGGCGCTGCCCGAGGCGCGCGAGCCCGCGGCTGCGCTCGTGGTTCGGGCGCTGCGCAGCGCGCTCTCGGGCCCGGGGCGCGGCCCCTGACCGCGGTACCCTGGTTCGGTTACCATGCGCCCGCTTGGCGGCCCGTGCCGGCCGCTTCCCTCTTAGACGGAGCCATACCCCCTATGAGCGAACGACCCAAGAGCGAGAACGTCACCTGGAGCCACAGTCTGGTTTCCGACGCCGAGCGAGCCAAGCTGCTGGGCCACGGCGCGGCCACGATCTGGTTCACGGGCCTGTCCGGGTCCGGGAAGTCGACCGTCGCGATCGAAGTGGAGCGCAAGCTGGTGGAGCAGGGGGTCAGCGCCTACGTCCTGGATGGCGACAACATCCGCCAGGGCCTGAACACCAACCTGGGATTTTCGCCCGAGGACCGCACCGAGAACATCCGGCGCATCGGCGAGGTGGCCAAGCTGTTCAACGATGCCGGTGTCGTCGTGCTCACCGCCTTCATCTCGCCCTACCGCGACGACCGCGACCGCGTGCGGCAGATCCTGCCGGAGGGCCGCTTCCTGGAGGTCCTGGTCGATTGCCCCCTCGAGGTGTGCGAGCAGCGCGACGTGAAGGGGCTGTACAAGAAGGCGCGGGCCGGGGAAATCCCCGAGTTCACGGGCATCTCGGCTCCCTATGAGGCGCCCGAGAAGCCGGAGCTGGTGCTGCAGACGGCCGAGAACTCCCCCGAGGAGTGCGTCGCCCAGGTCCTGGAGGATCTTGGCAAGCGCGGCATCATCTCCCGCTAGGCCCGGGTTCAGCGCTGCCGGGGAGCGCCGATACGGCGGAGGTGGCTTCGGTTGAGCCGGATTTGCGAGACTGCTGACGTGACCAGGTCGGGTTCCACCAGGCTCGTGGCCGGACTCGTGCTGGCGGTCTGCCTGGCCGCCTGCGCCGCGCCGAGCGGGCCGTCGCTCGGGCGCAGCAGCCGCGCCCCCGAGGTGGACGCGGCCGCGCAGTTCCTGCGCGGCCAGATGCTGGAGCTGGAGGGAAAGCTCGTCGACGCGGCCGCCGCCTACGACGCCGCGCTCGAGGTGGATCCCGATTCGGCGGAGCTGCAGCGGCGAGCCGCGCAAGTCTGGGCGCGGATGGGCGAGCCGGAGAAGGCGCTCGCCTACGCGCAGCGGGCCTACGCGCTCGATCCAGACGACGAGAAGACGCGGGGCGGACTGGCGATGCTGCTGGTCGCGGCGAAGCGCTACGGCGAGGCAGTCGAGCTGATGAAGCCGCGCTTCGAGTCGGGCGAGCTCAGCCAGGACGGCATGTTCGCCTTGTTCAACTTGTATATGGAAATGGGCGAGCTGGCCGAAGCCGAGCGCGTCGCCCTGCGCATGGTCGAGTTGGCGCCGCTCGAGGCGCGGCCGCACTTCACGCTGGGGCTCGCCTTCGAGCGTCAGAACCGCAACGACGAGGCGCGCCGCGCCTACCGGCGCGGGATCGCGGAGCTGCCCGGCGAACCGCGCTTCTTCGACGCGCTCGCCCGCCTGGCGCAGCGCGAGGAGGACAAGCCCGCGGAGATGAAGGTGCTCGAGCAGAAGCTCCGCGCCTTCCCCGAGGACATCGCCAGCCTGCGGCGCATGGCGCAGATCGAGGAAGACTCCGGCAACCGCGCCGGCGCCGTCGAGATCCTGGAGACCCTGGTCGAGCGCAGCCCGGACCAGCTCGCCGCGCAGTTCCAGCTCGGCTTCTACTACTTCGAGGCCGAGCGCTTCGCGGACGCAATCGAGCGCTTCCGCGCGGTGATCGCGCGCAGCGAGAGGCTGGCCGACCGCCGCTGGGTGGACGAGGTGCGCTACTTCATGGGCCGCGCCCACTACGCGAACGACGACCCTCCGGGTGCACTCGTGGCGCTGGGCGAGATCGAGCCGGGCTCGGACCGCTACGCCGACTCGCGCATCGTGATGGCTCGCATCCACGAGGAGAACGACGACGTCGCCGCCGCGCTGGCCGAGGTCCGCCGCTCCGCCGCCGCCGTGCCCGACAACACGGCGGTGCAGACCTACCTGGCCGGGCTGCTGCAGCGCGCCGGTGATGCGGACGGGGCGATCGATCTGATGCAGAAGCTGATCGCGTCGGCTCCCGACGACGCCGAGCTCTACTACGACCTGGGCGTGATCTATGGCAACGCAGGCCAGGACACCGACGCAATCGCACAGATGGTCCTGGTCCTGGACCGCGACGCGGACCACGCGAGCGCCCTCAACTACGTGGGCTACTCCTGGGCGGAGAGCGGAGAGCGGCTCGAGGAGGCCGAGGCCTACATCCGGCGCGCCGTCGAGCAGCGCCCCGACGACGGCTACATCGCGGACAGCCTCGGCTGGGTGTTCTACCAGAAGGGCCTGAAGCGGCTGGCGGAGGGCGACGCAGCCCAGGCGCGCCAAGCGTTCGAGCAGGCGATCGAACAGCTGGAACGGGCGCTCAGCCTGCTCGAAGAGGGCGATCCGGTCATCACCCGCCACCTGGCCGATGCCTACCGCTCGGTGTCGCGCTTCACAGATGCGCTCTCCACGTATCGGCGCGCGCTCGAACTCGACCCCGAGGAAGACGACGCGCACGAGATCCGCCAGCACATCGAGCTGCTCGAAGCGCAGCTCCATGGCAACGCGGGCGGGATCGCGCGTTGAGCGCGGCGCGGCTCGCCGTCCTCGCACTGCTGGTCCTCGCCTGTCGCACGCCGGGGCCGCCCCCGATGGTGCCGGTACTCGGCGAGGAGCAGCGCATCCAGGCCTGGCTGGGCAGCGCGCGCAGCGAGGCTGAGACCCGCGTGAGCGTTCGCGCGATCGGGCGGGTGCGGCTCGAGGGACCGCGCGGCTCGAGCCGCGTGCGCCAAGTGATCATCGCCCAGCGTCCAGGCAGTCTGCGCCTGGAGTCCCTCAACCTGCTGGGCCAAGTATCCAGCGTGCTGGTCACCGACGGCGAGCGCTACGCGTTCTTCGACGGCCGCAGCGTAGAGCGCGGGGGCGTCTTCCCCGAACTGCTGCGCGACACCCTGGGTATGGACGTCGCACCGCAGGAGGCGGTGGCCCTGCTGATCGCCGCTCCCAGGCTGCCCGACCGGGCGCCGCTGCAGGTGCTGGGCCGGGACGGCCATCGGCTGGCCCTCTACGCGACCGAGCACGTGGGCTTTGCGGGCGACGGCGAACTGGTCGAAGTGGTCGCCACGAGGCCCGATGGAAGCGTGCGCTGGCGAGTCGAGTACGGCGCCTGGCGCGACGCGGGAGTCGGGCGCTACCCGTACCGGATGGTCTTCAGCTTCCCGGCCACGGCGCTGCGCGCCGAAATCGAGCTGGACTCTGTGGAGCTCAACCCGATCCTGGCGCCCGAACTCTTCTCCCTCCTCCTAGAAGAAAGCGAGTGAGCTCACCCGTCCTTGCGATCCGCGGCCTGCGCACCACGTTCGACACGCCGCTCGGCGCCTTCCCGGCGGTCGACGGTCTGGACCTCGACCTGTACGACGGCGAGACCCTCGGCCTGGTGGGCGAGTCGGGCTGCGGCAAGTCCGTGACCGCGCTCTCGGTGCTGCGCCTGCTGCCCGAGCCGCCCGCGCGCATCGAGGCCGGCGAGGTGCTCTACCGGGGCAAGGACCTGTTGCGCCTCCCGGCGGAGGAGTTGCGCGCGCTGCGCGGCAACCGCATCGCGATGGTCTTCCAGGAGCCCATGACGTCGCTCAACCCGGTCTTCACCGTGGGGAACCAGATCGAGGAGGTGCTGAAGGTCCACACCGCGCAGGGCAAGGGCGAGCGCCGCGCGCGCGTCACCGAGCTGCTCGAGCTGGTCGGCATCCCGTCGCCCGCCGAGCGCGCCGGCGACTATCCTCACCAGCTCTCGGGGGGCATGCGGCAGCGCGTGATGATCGCGATGGCACTCGCCTGCAATCCCGAGGTGCTGATTGCCGACGAGCCCACGACCGCACTGGACGTCACCATCCAGGCGCAGATTCTCGAGCTGATCGAGTCCCTGAAGAAGCGCTTCAGCATGGCGGTGCTGCTGATCACCCACGACCTGGGCGTGGTCGCGCACAGCGCCGAGCGCGTCGCGGTGCTCTACGCGGGCCGCGTGGTCGAGACCGGCCCGGTCGTCGAGGTGTTCGCCGGACCGCGCCACCCCTACACCCAGGGCCTGATGCTCGCGGTGCCGGGCGCGCGCCACGGCCGGCGCGAGTTGCTCGACGTGATCCCGGGTCGGGTCCCCGACCTGGTGACTCGGCCGGCGGGTTGCAGCTTTCGCGAGCGCTGCTCGCGCGCCCGCGACGTGTGCCGCGACGTGGACCCGAAGCTCGCTCCGGCGGGCCGGGGCCGTGAGGTCGCGTGTCACAACCCCGTGCCCCCCGAAGACGAGGTCGCGTGAGCGAGCCGCTGCTCGAGGTGCGCGGCCTGCGCAAGTACTTCCCCGTGGGCGGCGGCATGTTCGAGCGGCCGCGCATGGTGCGCGCGGTCGACGGCGTGGACCTGGTCGTGCCCGCCGCCAAGACGCTCGGCCTGGTCGGCGAGTCGGGCTGTGGCAAGTCGACGCTCGGCCGCCTGATCCTGCGCCTGATCGAGGCCGACGAGGGCGAGATCCGCTTCGAAGGACGCGATGTGCGCGCGCTCGGCCGCAGCGAGCTGCGCCCGCTGCGGCGCCGCATGCAGATCATCTTCCAGGACCCGTACGCGTCGCTGAACCCGCGCATGACGATCGGCGAGACGATCGGCGAAGGCCTGCTGATCCACCGGATCTGCGCGCCGGACGAGCGCGAGCGGCGCGTCGCGGAACTGCTCGAGACGGTCGGGCTGCGCCCCGAGCACGCCGGCCGCTACCCGCACGAGTTCAGCGGTGGGCAACGCCAGCGCATCGGGATCGCGCGGGCTCTGGCGCTCGAGCCGCGGCTGATCGTGGCCGACGAGCCGGTCTCGTCGCTGGATGTGTCGGTGCAGGCGCAGATCCTGAACCTGCTGCTCGAGCTCCAGAAGAGCCTTGGCATCGCCTACCTGTTCATCTCGCACGACCTGCGCGTGGTGCGCCACCTGTCCGACGAGGTGGCCGTGATGTACCTGGGCCGCATCGTGGAACGCGGTGACGCCGATGCCCTGTACGAGAATCCGCAGCATCCCTACACCGAGGCGCTGCTCTCCGCGGTGCCGACGCCGGACCCGGCCCCGCTGCGCAGCCGCATCGTGCTTTCCGGCGACGTGCCGAGCCCGATCGACCCTCCCAAGGGCTGCCCGTTCCACCCGCGCTGTCCCAAGGCCGTCGACCGTTGCTCGAGCGAACGGCCTCTGCTACGTGAAGTCCGCTCCAGCCACGACTCGGCCTGCCACCTGGCCCCATTCTGAGGAGTTCGCATGCGCATCGAGTACACCTTCGACCTGGACCAGATCGACGTACCCCGCTTCTCGGTCGAAGCCAGTGAAGGGCCCGACAAGCTGTTCAAGCTGGCGACGCTGGTGCTGAACGTGCTGTCCGAAGCCCGCGAGGTCGACGTGATCTTCCACAGCCCGAACCAGGCCGACCTGCCCAGGAAGGTCGAGTCGTTCGAGCGCATTCTCGGCAGCGCTCCGTCGGCGCCTTCGATCACCTTCAAGGAAGGCGAGTCGGGGTCGCTCGGCAGCTCCTACTTCCGCTGGGTACGCATCGAGCGCTCGTAGCTAGGTCTGACTGGCGGGCCGCGCTCTGCCGGCTCAAGCGGTGACTCGCGCGTAGAGCCCGAGTACCGCGTCTGTGTGGCGCGCCCAGGTGTACTGCTCCGCGGTCGTACGCGCGGATTTGCCCAGTTCCGCCAGTGTCTCGCTGTCCTCCAGGCAGCTGAAGATCGGCGCGAAGTCGTCCTCGCTGACGAAGCCGTTCACGCCTTGTACGATCAACTCGGCTGCGCCGTTCGTGGGGGTGGTCGCGACGGGCAGCCCCGCCGCCATCGCCTCGAGGCACACGTTTGCGAAGGCGTCGTAGTAGGTGGGTAGCACCAGCAGGTCGGCGGACGCGTAGAGCATCTCCAGGTCGCTGCGCGGGCCCAGGAAGCGCACGCGCCGCGACACACCGCGCGCGCGCGCCTGGCGCTCGAAGGGGCGCGGGTCGCCGCGGCCCGCCACCAGCAGGGTCGCCGAAACGCCCGACGCGGCCAGGCCGTCGATCGCGCGGGCCAGTCCCTTGCGCGCGAAGCCGTGGCCCGCGAAGAGGGCGAGTGGTCCATCGACGCCCAGATCCGCGCGCAAGCTGATCGCCTGGCCCGGCCGGCGCGCGGGGCCGAAGCGCGCGGTGTCGACCCCGTTGTAGATCACGGCGATGCGATCCTCCGGGATCCCGTAGCGCTCGCCGATCTCGGCGGCGACCATGCGCGAGTTGCACTGGATGATCTGGCGGGGATCGCGGAATACCGCTTCCTCGATGCCCAGGATCGTCTGGTGGCGTGGCAAGAGCCGCTGCAGCCTCGGGAAGCGGTACACGCGCTCCAGGTACGCCGCATGGCTGCCCCCACCGGCGCGGTAGATGTGCTGCGTGCGGGTGTGTGAGAAGCCGTGGACCACGTCGAAGCCGTGCTCCGTGGTCCGCGCAGCAGCGGCGGAGAAACGGCGCACGCGCAACGGTTGCCAGAGACGCGTCGTGTGCAGGCACTCGATGTCGACGCCCGACGGAGTCGGCGCGCCGACATTCCGGCAGACCACCGTGACCGCCTCGCGCCGCCGGGCCAGCTCGCTGGCCAGCTGGTGGACTACGGTCTCGACGCCTCCAGTCCCCGGCTCGAAGCGCTCCACGACCAGGGCGATCTTCATGCGCGGGTAGGTTAGCCGCGGGCGAGACGCTACGCTCTCGCCGTGCTTCCAGGTGGGTCGAGAGGCGTGCCGGCGTGGCCCGCCGCTTCGCTGCCGGGTGTCGTTGCGTTGGCCGTCGTCGTGCTGGCAGCGTGTGCGCTCGTCGCGTGTGCTCCCGCAGAGACCCGGCCCGCGCGCGAATTGCGCATCAACCTGTCGACCGAGCCGCCCACGCTCGACTGGACCCTGGCCACGGACAACACCTCGATCCAGGTGATCGAGCAGTTGATGCGCGGGCTCACTCACATGGGCCCCGGGCTCGAGCCGGAACCGGGCCTGGCCGAGCGCTGGGACGTGTCCGACGACGGCCTGCGCTACACGTTTCAGCTGCGCCGCGATGTGCGCTGGAGCGACGGCGTGCCGCTCGAGGCCGGACACTTCGTGTACGCCTGGCAGCGCCTGCTGCTCCCCGAGACGGCGGCCGAGTACGCGTACTTCCTGTTCCCGGTGAAGAACGCGCGAGCACTGAACAGCGGACGGATCAGCGACCCCGACGCGCTCGGCGTACGCGCGCTCGATGCGCACACCTTGCAGGTAGATCTGGAGGAGCCCCTCGTGTTCTTCCCATCGCTCACCACCTTCATGGTGACCTTCCCGCTGCGCCGCGATCTTCTGCAGCAGCACGGGAGTGCCTGGATCGAGCCGCAGCACCTGGCGACGCTCGGTCCCTTCACGCTCGAGGAGTGGCGGCACGAGTACAAGATCGTGCTGGCGGCCAATCCCGACTACTACGGGTCCCCGCCCGGTGTCGACCGGGTGGTGGGCTACATGGTCGAGGAGGGCTCCACTGCGCTGGTGCTCTTCGAGCAGGGCCTGCTCGACATCGTTCGCCTGCCGCCGCTCGAGATCCGGCGCTACCGCGAGCGCCCGACCTACCGGAACCTGGGGCTGCTGCGCGGCTATTACTACGGCTTCAACACCGGCGAGCCGCCCTTCGACGACCCGCGCGTGCGCCGCGCCTTCGCCATGGGGATCGACCGCCGGGAGTTCCCCAAGGTGCTGCAGGGCGGCGAGCAGCCGACCGGCTCCTGGCTGCCGCCGGGCATGCCCTACAGCAATTCCGAGATCGGACTTCCCTTCGACCCGGAGGCGGCCCGCGCGCTCCTGGAACAGGC
Organism: uncultured Gammaproteobacteria bacterium; assembly: GCA_964194645.1. Lineage (GTDB taxonomy): Bacteria > Myxococcota_A > UBA9160 > SZUA-336 > SZUA-336 > CAXMNF01. Next base: position 1,616 of record CAXMNF010000222.1, on the reverse strand, counting down.
GGCCTTCGACCGCACCCAGCGACTGCGCGTGGTCTACAACACCGACCAGGGGAACAAGCTGGTGGCGGAGAACGTGCAGGCGCAGTGGCGCCGCAATCTGGGCGTGGACGTGGAACTCGTGAACCGCGAGTGGAAGGTCTTCCTGAAGGAGCTGGCCACGCGGCCGCCGCCCATCTACCGGCTCGGCTGGGGAGCGGACTACCCCGATCCCCACAACTTCATGAACCTGTTCACGACCGACAGCGCCAACAACCACACGGGCTGGGGCAACCCGCGCTACGACGCGCTGGTCGAGCAGGCCGCGCGCGAGCGCAGCGTCGCGCGCCGCCAGGCTCTCTACGACGAGGCACAGCGCATCCTGTGCGAGCAGGACGTGCCGATCGTGCCGTTCTTCGTGGCACCACTCAATCTCGCGGTCGCCGAGCGCGTGCGGGGCTTCGAGCCGAACGCGATGGATATCTTCTTCTTCGACCGGGTGCGCGTCGAGTGATCCGCTACGCGCTGGCGCGTCTGCTGCAGGCGATCCCGGTTCTGTTGGTGGTGGCCAGCGTGACCTTCGCGCTGCTGCGCTTCCTGCCCGGCGGCCCCTTCGACCGCGAGAAGGTGCTGCCGCCCGAGATCCTGCGCAACGTCGAAGCGCGCTATCACCTGGACGAGCCGCTGCTGCAGCAGTACCTGCGCTACCTGGGCGGCATCGCCCGCGGGGATCTCGGTCCCTCGTACAAGTACGTGGGGCGCGACGTGGCCGACGTGCTGGGCGACGCCCTGCCGGTCTCGCTGCAGCTCGGCGGTCTGGCCCTCGCGCTGGCGCTGGGCTTCGGTGTGGTCGCCGGGCTCTCGGCAGGAGTGCGGCGCGGGACCGCGGCGGATCGCTGGATCATGTTGGCCTCGATCGCGGGCGTTTCGCTGCCCGGCTTCGTGCTTGGCGCGGGACTGGTGCTCGGCGTGGGGTTGGGACTCGGCTGGCTGCCCGCGGCGCTCTGGGAGACGCCTCTCCACGCGATCCTGCCCGCGCTCACGCTGGCCGCGCTGCCCGCCGCCTATATTGCGCAGCTCACCCGGGCGTCCGTACTCGAGGTGATCGAGCTCGACTACGTGCGCACCGCCCGCGCCAAGGGCCTGCCCGAGTCCCGGGTGCGCTGGCGTCACGTGCTGCGCAACGCGCTGCTGGCCGTGATCACCTACTTCGGCCCGCTGATGGCGACCCTGCTGACCGGCTCGTTCGTGGTCGAGAAGATCTTCGCCGTGCCGGGCATCGGTCGCTTCTTCGTGACCGCGGTCACGAATCGCGACTACCCGCTGGTGCTCGGTGTGACCTTGCTCTACGCCGCGCTGGTCGTGGTCGCGAACCTGCTGGTGGACCTGCTCTACGCGCGCCTCGACCCGCGCATCCGGCTCGGGGGCCGGGGCGCGTGACGGGCCCCGGCTGGCTGGGTGCGGGCCTGGTGGCCCTGCTGCTCGCGGTCGCGCTGCTGGGCGACTCGATCTCGGGCTACGCGTTCGACGAGCAGGACACGGCGGCCGCGCTCCAAGCGCCGAGCGCCGCCCACTGGCTCGGCACCGACGCCCTGGGCCGCGACGTGGGGGCCCGCCTGGCCGAGGGCGGGCGCGTGTCG
>CAXMNF010000221.1:0-1842 GCA_964194645.1 uncultured Gammaproteobacteria bacterium | reverse complement strand
CGCACCGATCCGGACTCGGAACGCCACCGCGGGCTCAGCTTCGTGCTCGTGCCGCTCGACCTGCCGGGCGTCACCGTGCGGCCGATCGAGCAGCTCGACGGCGAGGCGGGCTTCGCTGAGATCTTCCTGGACGACGTTCGTGTGCCGGTCGCAAACCGGCTCGGCGAAGAGAGCCAGGGCTGGGACGTGGCGATGGCCACGGCCGGCTTCGAGCGCGGACTGATGCTGCGCAGCCCCGCGCGCTTCCAGAACACGGCGCGCAAGCTGGTCGGGCTGTATCGTGAGACCGCGGCACGCGGCGCGCCCCTCGATCCGCGCCTGCGCGGCGAAGTCGCGCGCTGCTGGCAGGACGCCGAGGCCTACGCGCTCAATACCTACCAGACCGTGTCGCGCCTGCTCCAGGGCGGCAAGATCGGCTCGGAGTCGAGTCTCAATAAGATCTTCTGGTCCGAGCTCGACGTGCGCATGCACGAGACCGCGCTTGCCCTGCTGGGTCCGCGGGCGGAGCTCTTGCCCGAGGCGCCCTCCGCGCAGGGCGTCGGCGACTGGCTGGACGGCTATCTGTTCGCGCTGGCCGGCCCGATCTACGCGGGCACCAACGAGGTGCAGCGCAACATCATTGCCGAGCGCATTCTCGGCTTGCCGAGGAAGTGACCGTGCGCTTCGACTTTACCGAAGAGCAACGGCTGCTAGCCGAGACCTTGCGCGAGTTCCTGGCGCGGGAGCACACGCCGGAGCAGATCCGCGAGCTGTGGCAGAGCGAGACGGGCTGCTCGCCCGAACTCTGGTCGCAGCTCGCAGAGCTCGGTGTTCCGGGCCTGCTCGTGCCCGAGGCGAGCGGCGGACTCGGACTCGACGAGATCGACGCCGTGTTGCTGATGGAGGAGGCCGGACGCGCGGCGCTCTGCGAGCCGCTGGTGCCCAGCGCCGCGGTTGGCGTGCCGCTTCTCCGGGAGCTGGGCGGCGAGCTGGCCGACCGCTGGCTGCCGGCCGTCGCGGCGGGCGACGCGCACCTTGCGGTCGGTCACGCGCAGAGCCCGTTCGTCGCGGACGCGCACGTCGCGGACTTGCTGCTGCTGCCGGCTGGCGACGAGCTCCACGCGCTCGAGCCCGACGCCACGCGCCTGGTGCGCGAGCCCGCGAACGACCCCGGCCATCGGCTGTTCAGCGTCGCCTGGAGCCCATCGCCCGCAACCCGCAGCGCCGCTGGCCAGGAGGGCCGCGCGCTACAGGACGCGGCGCTCGACCGCGGCGCGCTAGCATGCGCCGCCCAGCAACTCGGCGCCGCCGATCAGCTGATCGACCTGGCCGTGCGCTACGCCTCGGAGCGCCGCCAGTTCGGCGCGGCGATCGGCTCGTTCCAGGCCGTGAAGCACCTGCTCGCGAACGTGAAGGTCGCCCTCGAATACGCCCGCTCGCTGGTGTACCGGGCCGCGCACTCCGTGGCTCGCGAGGCGCACACCCGCGCGACCGACGTATCCGCGGCCAAAGCTGCGGCTGGCGAGGCAGCCCTGGCCGCGGGCCGCGTCTCGCTGCAGGTGCACGGCGCAATCGGCTACACCTGGGAGCAGGACGTGCACATCTGGCTGCGCCGCGCCTGGTCGCTCGACCTGGACTGGGGCAGTGGGGACTGGCACCGCGCGCGCGTCGCGGATGCCGTGATCGACGGAGCACTGCCGGCCGAGAGCTTCGGCTACAGCGCCCCGGCGCAGTGAGGGAGAACAAGATGACCGAGGCCTACATCGTCGACGCGATCCGCACGCCGGTCGGCAAGAAGAACGGCAGCCTCGCGGCCGAGCACCCGGCGGATCTGGGCGCGCACGTGCTGCGCGCGCTGGTGGA
>CAXMNF010000220.1:0-2624 GCA_964194645.1 uncultured Gammaproteobacteria bacterium | reverse complement strand
GGCCGTGTTGGTGTTCACGAAGGCCAGCACCGCGGTCCCGTTGGCCGCCAGCGCGCTGCCGGAATTGAAGCCGAACCAGCCCACCCAGAGCAGCGCCGCGCCGACGACCGTGTAGGGCACGTTGTGTGGCGGCATGGGGCGCGCACCGTAGCCGCGCCGCTTGCCGATCATCAAGGCCGCGACCAGCGCCGCGGTTCCCGAGGAGATGTGCACCACGGTGCCGCCCGCGAAATCGAGCACGCCGCGCGCGCCGAGCCAGCCGTCGGGTCCCCAGACCCAGTGGCAGAGCGGCGCATAGATCAAGGTGGACCAGGCGAGCGTGAACAGGAAGAACGCCGAGAACTTCATGCGCTCGGCAAAGGCGCCCACGATCAGCGCTGGTGTGATCACCGCGAACATGAGCTGGAAGATCATGTTGAGCTGGCCGGTTTCGGCCGGCCCCGCGTCGGCGGGTACGCCCGACAGAGCGAAGAGTGCAAAGGGGTCGCCCAGGAAGCCGCCGGCGATGTCGGGCCCGAAAGCGATCGAGTAGCCCCAGAGCGGCCAGATCACGCTCACGATTGCCAGCGTGATCAGGCACTGCATCAAGATCGACAGCACGTTCTTGGCGCGCACCAGTCCGCCGTAGAACAGGGCCAGGCCGGGGATCGTCATCATCATCACGATCGCCGACGAGGTCAGGATCCAGGCCACGTCGCCCGGGTTGGCGGCGACGACTTCGGCGTCCTGGGCATAGGCGCGTCCGGCGCTCGCCCAGACGGCGACCAGCGGCGCAAGCCAAAGCATCACGCGAGACGCGATTCGCAGCACGGCTACTCCCTCTCTTCTCTGACCGGCGCCGGTCCGGCAGGCCGGTCCCGACGTTCCGCACGGTCTGCGCGCGAGAGGGAGCAAGGCGCATGCCAGGGCCCGGGGACGGTGTCGCGCGCGCGCCCGGTTCGGCTGCTCAGGAGCTGGTCAGTGCTTGCCCACGCCGTGGGCAGGGTCAGGCGTCGGGGTCCTGCTGCAGCTCGATCGTGTTGCCCGCCGGATCGGTGATCCAGACCTGGCTCGACTGGTCCTTGCCGATCCGCAGGAACTGCAGGCCCGCGGCCTCGATCTCGCGAACGGCCTGCTCGAGGTCCTCGACCAGGACTGCGTAGTGCGGACCGATCGGGTTGCCCGCGCGTCCATCGTCCTCGGCCCCGATCAGGTGGATCTGCGCCTCGCCCGCCTGCAGCCAGGCGCCCGGGATGCGCAGGTTCGCGGGACGCTCGAGCTCTCCCAAGCCCATGAATTCCCGGTAGAACTTCAGCGTTTCCTCGACCACTCCATGAACGTTCACACTGGCGTGCGAAAAACCGGTGACCTTCACCTTGTCCTCCTTGCGCCGAGTATAACCCCGGCCGTAGCGCCTAGAAGCTGATCACCAGGTCGGTCCGGAACCGCTTGCGGTCGGCGTCGGAGAGCGACGGGACGAACGGGCCCGCCGCGCCGCCGGTGTCCTCGATCGAGTCGCCGTCGAAGTACTCGACCCTGAAGTCCACGCCGTCCCAAAGCGAGCGGGTTGCGTGGAAGGTCCAGCCGTGCTGATTGGTCCGGCCGTCCAGCAGGTCGCTGTCCGTAAATTGAGCCACGACCGAGTTCGCCTCCACGTAGTAGTACCCCCAGCCGAACTGCACGATGCGCTTCTTGTCGCCCACCTCGAAGCCCGCGCCCCAGGCCAGGTCCTCTTTGTCGATAGCGAAGCCGGAGAGCACCGCCCTTTCCGCAGTGAAGTTCCGCGCCACCTTCCCGAACACCTGGAAGGGCCAGTCTGCGTGGGGCTCGAAACCCAGGAAGCCGGTCAGCTCGCCGATCCGCGCGCGGCCGTCGAAGGCTGATGTCAGGTTTCCATCGGCGGTGGCTCGCGCGACGAAGTCGCTGTCCAGCGTGCGCCACTCGTACCAGCTGGCGCGCAGCCCGGCGCGGAGGCCCTCGCGCAGCCGCGTGGTGCCACCGAACTGCAGCGCGAAGACCTTGGGGTCGTTCGAGGTGTCGTTCTCGTCTACGATGAAGCCGCCGAGCTTGGCGAACACCCGGGTGTCCTCCGAGATCGGGTAGCTCGTCACGAGCGCCGCGCCTTCGGGCGTGATGTCGCCGTCCCAGAGCAACACGTCCGGCGTTTCCTTCCAGCGGAAGGGATTTGCGATCTTTCCGGCCAGCAGCCGCGTCTCCGCTCCCTCGCAGCGGCACAGCAGGAACTCGGCCCAGGCCTTGTCGATGAACAGCGGATCCGGGTCGAAATCGTCGACATCGCCCAAGGTGCGGTTGCGGCTGCGGTCCCCCCCATCGCCCGAGGCGACGCGCATGCCGACCAGCAGCCGCTCGTTGATCCTCTTGCGGAAACCCAGGCGCGCCCGGTAGCGGAAGCGGTTGCGGTTGTCCTGCTCCACGCCCAGGTCGTCCGTGTCGTAACGGAAGCCCTCGTAGCGCAGCCGCAGGTCCCCGCTCCACTGCCAGCCTTCCAGCAGCGATGCGGATACGTCGGGCAGGGCGGAGTCCCGCTCGGCGTGGTGCTTGGCCAGGATCCGCTCGCGGTCGTCGCCATCGATCAGGCCGCGCTCGTGGAGCAGGTCGATCACCTCCTCGAGCGCAGCCGCGTC
>CAXMNF010000219.1:0-8579 GCA_964194645.1 uncultured Gammaproteobacteria bacterium | reverse complement strand
ACGATCAAGCGCACGTACCCGTCCTTGCACGGGTAGATCGTGTAGATCGGACCCGAGCCGACCCGCAACTCGGCTGCCGGCTGTCCGCGGAAGCGGATCACACTGGCGTTCGAGAGCGACCAGTCCGTGGTCTGGGCCACGCCCTCGAGCAGCGAGTAGTCGATGTGCTGGCCCGCGCCGTGCCGGCGCTGCTGCCAGCAGGCGAGCAGGGTCGCGTAGGCCGCGGTCACCGCTGCCACATCGGTGGAGAGAGTCCCCGGCGGCGTGAGCGGCGGCTTCTCGGGGATCCCGGCCTTGAACATCATGCCGCCGAGCGCCCCGAGCACCATGTCGGTCGCCACCCGGTCGCGATACGGGCCGCTCTGCCCGAAGTCCGACAGCGAAGCAACGATCAGGTGCGGGTGACGCGCACACAGGGCGCCGGGATCGAGCCCCAGGGCGGCCAGCCGTCCCGGGGCGAACGACTCGACCAGCACGTCGGCGCCCGCCAGTAGTGCGTGCAACTTCTCGCGGTCCCCGGCCTCCGCCAGGTCCAGCACCACCCCGCGCTTGTTCGAGTTCCGGTACGCGAAGTAGAGACTCTCGCCCGCGTGAAACGGCGGCATGCGCCGTGAAGCCGCACCGCCCGGCGGTTCGACGCGGATCACGTCGGCGCCCAGGTCGCCCAGCAGGCGTGCACAGAGCTCGCCCTTCTCGTCGCACAGGTCGACCACTCGCAGACCTTCGAGCGCTGCCGTCATGGCGCGCATGATACCGCGAGGGGCGACGCCCTGTTCAGGCGGCGGCGCTCAGTCGCTGGAGCCGCGACAGGGCCAGCGCGTTCTCGCGCATGATCAGGCGGATCTCGTGCGGGGCGAAGCCCGCGAGGTCGTCCACGAAGCGGGCCGGCTCGGCCAGCCCTTCTGCGTGCGGGTAGTCCGAGCCCATCAGCACGTGGTCGGGGCCGAGCAGGTCGCGCAGCAGGAGCAGGTCGTCCTCGTAGAACGGCGCCACCCACACGTGGCGGCGGAAGGTCTCGGCCGGGTCCTCAGGGAAGGCCCTTGGCATCTGCCCGTAGGCCTTCTTGAACTTCTTCAGCAGCACCCCGACCCAGTCCGAGCCCGACTCGATCACGGCCACGCGCAGGTTCGGATGGCGCGCGTAGACGCCGTGGCAGACCAGCGCCGCCATCGTGTCGAGCGTCGAGCTGGGAGAGAGACACATCTTGAGCGGCGCATAGCGGAACGCCTCCATCTCCTCGGTCTCGCCCCAGTCCGCCGCGTACCGCGAGTAGCCCGCGTCCCCCGAGTGGAAGGCCACCGTGATGCCCGCCTCGGCGGCCCGCGCCCAGAAGGGATCGTAGAGCGCGTCGCCTGGCGAGCGGCTACCGGTCGAGCTCGCCACCGGCGCGGCGCGCAGACACACCACGCGCGCGTCGCGCGCCAGCGCCCACTCGAGCTCGGCCGTAGCCTGCTGCGGATCGACCAGGGTGATGAGCGGCGCCGCGAAGATGCGCTCGCGGTACGCGAAGCCCCAGTCTTCGTCTACCCAGCGATTGAAGGCGCGAAACGCGCCAAGCAGGGCTTCGGGATCGTGGATCAGCGACTGCTCCATGCCGACGCCGAGGGTCGGGAACATGAAGCACGCCTCGATGCCCTGCTGGTCCATCCGCGCGAGGCGCGCGTCTCGCTCGCGGTACTCCCGGCGAATCGGCTCGAGGTCACCAAAGAGCTTCGAGATGTCTTCGCCCTTGGGGTTGCGGCCGCGGAAGAACTCGTCGAGGCAGCCCGGCTTGGCCACCGGGTCGAAGCGCGGGTTCGGGATGAAGCGGTTCACCCGTCCGCCCACCAGCAGACGCTTCCGGCCGTCGATCTCCGCCCACTGCATGGCGCGGCGCCGCAGCTTGGGATCGATGTGCCGGGTGAAGGCGTCCTCGGCCTCGTAGTAGTGGTTGTCCGCGTCGAAGATCCTGAAGCCGAGACCGGGCGCCATGGGTCGTCCTCCAAGTGGACCCGGATCATGAACAATTGTTTAGGAAAATTCAATGAAAAAGTTTGCAAGAATATTCACTTTCTCGTAAACTCCTGTCTCTATTGGAGAATGATCCGTGGTTGAAGCCCGGACCCGACAGGCCGAGAGTGAGCGGAAGCGCCAGCGCATCCTCGCTGCGGCTCGCGAGTGCTTCGGAACGGCCGGCTTCTCGGGAGCCACGGTCGGAGCGATCGCGGCGCGCGCGGACGTCTCGAACGGCCTCCTCTACCAGTTCTTTCGCAACAAGGGGGAGCTGTTCCGAGTGGTGCTGCGCGACGTGGTGCGCGACTGGGTGCGCGCCATGGTGCCGCGCGAGGACGAGGCGCAGCAGCCGGCCGGACAGCGCCTCGAGGCCATGTTCCGGCGCTCGGTCGAGTTCTGCCGCAGCCACCCGCTGCTGCCCGCCCTGCTCACCGGCGACCGCCAGCTCCAGCTGCAGCGCCTGGAGGGCGCCGGCCAGGAGCGCGTGCAGGCGCACCGCGAGCTGGTCGCGGGCATGCTGCGCGAGGGCATCGCCGCAGGGGAGTTCCGGGCCGACCTCGACGTGGACGGCGCCGCAGACCTGGTCTGCCAGCTCCAGGTCGACTACTCGACCCGGGCCTACCGGCGCGACCCCCAGCACCCCGCGCACCCGGCGCTGATCGACGCCGCCGTGCGCTTCGTGCGCGACGCCCTGCGACCCTAGGAGCCGCCCCGGAGGTCATTCGCACCCCCCTGCCCGTGCCATCGGCCGTGGATCCGAGCAGTTGAAGCCCCGCGCCGGCGGCCCGGCTAGACTCCATCCATGGACCCAGACGGCCCGAATGCCGAGCAGATCGCCTACTGGAACGAGCAGGCCGGCCCCCGCTGGGTCACGGCGAGCGACGCGCTGGACGCGATGCTCGAACCGCTCGGCCGCGCCGCCCTCGACCAGGCCCGGGTCGCGGCGGGCGCGCGGGTGCTCGACGTCGGCTGCGGCGCCGGTCACACCACGCTCGAGATCGGACGCCGCGTAGGCGCAGAGGGCTCGGTGCTCGGAATCGACATCTCGGCGCCGCTGCTCGAGCGGGCCCGCGAGCGCGCCCGGGCGGCGGGCCTTGCGCAGGTCTCGTTCGAGCAGGCCGACGCGCAGACCGAACCGCTGCGCGACTTCGACCTGGTCTTCTCGCGCTTCGGCGTGATGTTCTTCGCGGACCCGGTCGCGGCCTTCGCGAACCTGCGCCGCGCGCTCGCGCCGGGCGGCCGCATCGTCTTCCTGTGCTGGCGCGCCGTGGCCGACAATCCGTGGATGGCGGAACCCATGCGGGCCATCGCGCAGCACGTAGAGCTGCCGCCGCCCCAACCCGGCGGCCCGGGACCCTTCTCGCTCGCGGATCTGGAGCGGCTGCGCGCGGTGCTCGAGCGGGCCCGCTTCGCCGAGCTGAAGATAGAGCCGCTCGACCTGCCGCTCACGATCGGCAAGAACCTGGAGACGGCTCTCGACTTCGTGCTCCACATCGGCCCCGCCGGCAGCGTGCTGCGCGAGCATCCCGAAGCCGAGGCGGCCGCGAGCCAAGCGGTGCGCGCGGCGCTCGCGCCCCACGCGGGCCCGGACGGAGTGAGTCTGGCCTGCGCGAGCTGGCTGGTGAGCGCGCGCGCCTAGCGCGCAGGTCGAGCCCGCCTGCAGGCCTGCGCTTGCGCAGAAGCCGCTCTTAACCAATTGCGGGATCGGTGGTAGTCATGTGGGAGCCCCGCAACCGTGAAGGGCGAAAGGACTCGCGATGGACTTCGGTAGCTTGATCGGGCTCCTGATCCTGGTCGCAGACATCTGGGCAATCGTGAACGTGTTTCAAAGCAGCGCTCCAACCGGCACGAAGGTGCTCTGGGCGCTTCTGATCCTGATCCTTCCGCTCGTCGGCCTGATCGTCTGGTACTTCGCCGGACCGCGAAAGGCGGGCGGTTAGCCGCGCCGCCCGCCCGCTAGAGCAGCAGCAGGACCAAGCCGCGCCGGACCAGCTCCAGGGCCATTAGCAGCCCAGTCAGGTAGGTGCCGAGCGCTCCGACGAAGCGCAGTGGCTGCACCTCGGCCAGGCTCGGACCCAGCAGCATGCCCGCGGCGTGTAGGTAGCGAGACGCGACGCCCAGCACCATGACCAACTGAAGCACGAGGCCCGGGTCGGTCGAGCCGATCACGAAGATCAAGAGTGCCATGATCGGCGCGTACTCGGCCGCGTTCCCATGCGCGCGCACGCGGCGGTAGAGGGGATTCGCCGGGTCCGTCGTCGATCCCGCCGGAGTCGCGCTGGCCTGGCGCCCGAGCGAGACGAACAGCCCGAGGCCGAACACCAGCAGCGCCAGCAGACCGATCAAGAACAGTGAAAGTGCCATGCCCGCAGGTTAGCACGGCTGCGGCGCACGGGGACCAGCTTGACAGCCGCAGATCGCGCGGGAAGGCTTCGCGGCGTGCAGGCGAGCCGGGTGTCCACGGTGATCGCGGCGTACAACGCCGAGCGGTTCATCGAACGCGCGATCCGCAGCGCGCTGGCGCAAACGCGACCGCCCGGCGAGATCCTGGTGGTCGACGACGGCTCGACCGATGGCACGCGGGAGCGGGTGGACGCGTTTGCTGGCCCGGTGCGCTGCATCGCGGCGCCGCACGGCGGAGCGTCCGCGGCGCGCAACCGGGGCATCGAGGCGGCCAGCGGCGAGTGGATCGCCTTCCTCGATGCCGATGACGAGTGGCTGGCGCCGCATCTCGAGCTCGCTCTCGAGCGCTTCGAGCGACAGCCGGATCTGGCCTGGAGCTGCGCGGCCTACGCGCGCGGTCCGGTCGGAGGGAACACCGAGGAGCGTCGGCCCGACGAGACGCGCCTGCGCGAAGGCAGCTGGTTCGACAGCTACTGCGCGATTGCGCGCAACTGGACGGTGTCCATGGCCTCGCTGGTGGTGCGGCGCTCCGTGTTCGACGAGGTCGGTCGCTTCGCAGCGGATCTCGTCACGGGCGAAGACCTCGACTTGTGGTTCCGGATCGCGCTCCAGCATCCGCGCATCGGCTACGTGCCGGAGGTCACCTCGCTCTACTGGACTACGCCCGGCTCGCTCACCAGCCGGGAGCTGGATACGGCCGCAGCCTGGGCCGAGCTGCTTGGCCGAAACGCCGCGCGCGCCGCAGCGCTCGGGCGCGAAGCCGAACAGCGCGCGCGGCCGCTCCTGGTGCGCTGGGCCTGCGAAGTAATCCGCGCGGCCATCCTGGCAGGGGACCGCGCGGCCCTGTCGCGGATTCCCACGCCGCTGCGCCGCGCGCTCCCGGCACGCTGGCGCGTGCTCGCCGGGCTGGCCCGCGCGACACCCGACGGACTGCGCCGCGCCGCGCTTGCCCCCTGGGAAGCCACGCGCGGCCTGCGCGCTCGGGTCAGGAGGCGCTGAACACCGAGCGGTAGTGCTCGACGTCGGGAAACACTTCGTAGAAGTGGTGCAGCAGCGCCCGCCAGCGCTCGTACTCCGCCGAGCCCCGAAAGCCTTCCGTGTGGTCCTCGAGCCGCTCCCAGCGGACGAGCAACACGTAGCGCGACGCCTTCTCGACGCAGCGTCCCAGCTCGTGCGAGCGGTAGCCGGGCATGGATTGGATGATCGCTAGCGCCTCGCGGAACGCCGTCTCGAAGTCGGACTCCTGGCCGGGCCGGACCTCGAGGATGGCGAGTTCGAGAACCACCGCTCGCCCCTAGTCCAAGGTCACGAAGATCATGCGGCGCCGCTGCCCGTCGACCGCGCGGCTGATGTGGCCGCGCCCGGTCGTGTCCTCGGCCAGCAGCAGGTCGCCCGGACCGAAGCGGCGCTTGCTGCCGTCGCCCGTCTCGATTTCCACCGCCCCCTCGAGCGGCACGATCAGCTGGCGGCGCGGCGCGGGGTGCCAGTCGAGCTCGTACTCCTCTCCGGTTTCGCGAAACAACAGGCCGCTGGCCAGCTCGAGCTTCGAGACCAGCCCCAACGGCCCTCGGTCCAGCAGCTCGATCTCGACGTCCTCGAAGTGCGTCTCGCCGTCGTCGCCCGTGTACATCCGGGTGAGCTTCATCCGGTCTCCTTGCTTCCCTGGCCGGTGCGAGTCTGACATCCTCTGGGCGTGCAGCCGTTCAGCTACGCAGACGCGCCCGTTCCGGTGCGCGAGGATCTCACGGATGCCCACCGGCGCGCCTGGCAGAACCTGGCCCGGCCGGGGAACTGGTGGACCGGCGCGGAGCGCGTGGCGATCGCCGACGAGCTGCGCGCGGCTTCCAGCTGCCAGCTGTGCCGCGAGCGAAAGGCCGCGCTCAAGCCGAACGCGGTGAGCGGCTCACACGATACCGCGAGCGAGCTGCCCGATCCCGCGATCGAGGCGATCCACCGCATCACCAGCGACCCGGCGCGGCTAACGCGGACCTGGTTCGACGAGCTCGCCACGGCTGGCCTCGACGACGGGCACTACGTCGAGCTGCTCGGCGTGGTCGTGTGCGTGCTCAGCATCGACGCGTTCCACCGGGCGCTGGGCGTGGTACTCGAGCCGCTGCCCCGCCCGGAGCCGGGCGAGCCGTCGCGGAGGCGCCCGGAGGGGCTGGCGCCCGAGGGCGCCTGGCTGCCGATGATCCGGCCCGAGCGCCTCGGGGAGGCCGAGCGCGGCCTGTACGGGCGCTCGGCGATGTCGGCCAACGTGATCCGGGCGATGAGCCTCGTACCCGACGCCGTGCGCGAGCTGCGCAGTCTCTCGGCGGCCCACTACCTCGCGATCGAGAACATGCAGAGGATGGAGACCAACCGGGCGCTGGACCGCGCCCAGATGGAGCTGGTGGCCGGACGGGTGTCCGCGCTGAACGAGTGCTTCTACTGAACGACGGCGCATGCACTGCTGCTCCGGGTGAGCGGCGAGGCGACGGGCCAGGCGGTCGACGTGCGGGCCGTGTGGGGCGGGGCGGCCGCGGGCGCCAGCGGCGTGCGCCACGGCGCGGCCCTGGTGGCGTTCGCCGAGGCGGCCCTGGGCGCGGACGCAAGCGCGCTCGACAAGGCCCGCGCAGAGGTGCTCGCCGCGCTCGGACCCGAGGCGCTGGTCGACTCGGCGGCGGTGATCGGGAACTTCCAGCGCATGGTCCGGATCGCCGACTCGACCGGCATCCCGCTCGATACGCCGCTCGACCTGGTCACCGGCGAGATGCGGCGAGAGCTGGGCTTGGAGGCGTTCGGCTCGGCAGCCAACACCCCGCCTGGCAGCGCAACCAAGCGGCTGATCGGGCGCCTGCTGCAGCCGTTCACACGCAGGATCTTCCGGCACCTGGGCGCGATTCAGCGTCTGCTGCGCCGTCGCGACTCCCGCGCCTCCAGTTGAAATTGAGAGTCAGTTTCAGAACAATGTGCGGATGCGACTGCTCCCCCTGCTCGCGCTGCTGCTCGCCTGCGGATCGCCGCCGGACGTGCCCGCGCCGCGGGACGCCGGAACGAACCAGCGGGTCCGCCAGCTCGCCGCGATCCTCGATTACGTAGCCGCCGACTACCCTGGCGCGGTGCGCGACGGGGAGGTGGTGAACCGCCTCGAATACACCGAGCAGCAGAGCTTCCTCGAGGACGCAGCACTGCTCGCCCACGGCCTGCCGGCGGACGCACCCGGCGCAGCAACCCTGGGCCGCGAGCTGGCCGGCTTGCGCGCGCGGGTCGACGGGCGCGCGCCCGCCGGCGAGATCGCGGCCTCGGCACGCGGGCTGCGCAAGCAGTTGCTGTCGCGCTACGGCGTCGTGCTCGCGCCCGCCGGAAACCCGTCCCGGGCGCGCGGCCAGGTGCTCTGGGCTGCGAACTGCACGGGCTGCCACGGACCCGAGGGGCGCGGGGACGGCCCGCTCGCGGCAACGCTCGACCCGCCCGCCACCAGTTTCCACGACCCGGAGATCATGGCGGCGCTGACTCCGGCACGCGCCTTCAGCGCGCTCACCGACGGCCTCGACGGAACGTCTATGTTGTCGTTCGGCAACCTGGCGCCCTCGGACCGCTGGAGCCTGGCCTTCCACGTGGTGGCCCTGCGCCATGAGGCCGGTGCTGCGGTGCACGCAGACGGCGGCGCTGCGGCCTACGAGCGCGCAGGTCGTCCAGTGGCCGCCACCGCGACGCGCCTTGCGGGTGCCAGCGACGCCGAGCTCGAAGCCAGCCTGGCGGGCGCCGGCCTCGCCGGCGACGAGCACGCACAAGCGCTGGCGTTCTTGCGCACGCGCGCCCCCTACCAGCAAACCGGCGCGCCCTTCGACGCGACGCGCGAGCGCCTCGCGACCGCGCTCGCGGCCTACCGGGCCGGCGACCCGGGTGGCGCCCGGCGCGAGCTCGGGTCGGCCTACCTGGACGGCTTCGAGCCGCACGAAGCGGTGCTCGGCGCACGCGATGCCGAGCTGGTGATCGCGATCGAACGCGCCTTCCTGGACGCGCGCGCTGCTCTCGGGGAGGGAGTCCCGGCCGAGACGGCCGAGCAGCATCTGCTGCGCGTCGGCGCGCTGCTCGACCGCGCGGAGGAACGCATCTCGAGCGGCGGCGGCACGCGCGTAGCCTTCGCGGGTGCGTTCCTGATCCTGCTGCGCGAGGGCCTCGAGGGCGCGCTGCTCATC
>CAXMNF010000218.1:0-16025 GCA_964194645.1 uncultured Gammaproteobacteria bacterium | reverse complement strand
CAAGGCGAACCTCGCGCGGGTCCCGGACGAGGTTCGCCTTGGTGACTTCGATCGAATAGCCGAACACGCGGTTGTAGCGCACCTTCAGCGAACCGATCCCGGTGCGCTGTCGCTCGCGCGCCTCGAGTCCCGACAGATACTCCTGCCCGTCGCGGGCGCCGCTGCGGATCTCGTCGAGCTCGGGATCGACGCCGTCGCGCACGTAACCCGTGTGGGGCTCCCCGCGCGGGGGGGCCGGCGGCTCGTCGACCAGGACGCGCTCCAGCTCCGCGGCCAGCTCCGGGGGCGATTCGACGCGCGGCTCGACGCGCTGCACCCCGGCCACGCCAGCCAGCGAGGCACGCAAGCCGGCCAGCTCGCGCGGGCCAGAGGCCGGCAGGCAGGCGCGCGTGAGGCCGCGCTCCAGGTCGCCCACGCGGCGCAGTGCAGCGGCCAGCTCGCGCCGCCGACTGTCTGGCTCGAGCCACGCGGCCAGCTGCTCCTGGCGGGCACGGATTGCGGCCGGTTCGAGCAGCGGCTCGCCCAGCCAGCGGACCAGCAGGCGCCGGCCCATGGGCGTACGGCTGCGGTCGAGCTGCTCCAGCAAGGTGCCCTCGAGGCCGCCGTCCCGCGCGTTCGCGACCAACTCCAGGTGCCGGCGGGTCGACGGATCGAGGATCATCCGGTCCGCCGCGCGGTAGCGGCGCAGCTCGTGCACCTGCTCGAGAGCCATGGGCTGGAGCGCGGCTGCAACCAGCCACAGGGCCGCGGCGGCGCGCGCATCCGGGCCGCGCTCCGCGGCGGCCAGCCCGGACGGCAGCCGCCCCACCCGTTCACTCGCAGCGGCCGGGTCGAAGTCCGCGTCGGGCACGCGGCGCCGAGGCGCGCGGGACGCCAGGTCCTTCTCGGCGTCGCGCACGACCAGCTCGCGCGGCGCCACCCGATCGAGCTCCGCTTCGAGGACTTCGCGCTCCGCCGTGGCAGTCGCCGCAAACTCCCCGGTCGATACATCCAGGTAGGCGAGCCCGTAGCCTTCGGCATCCGACACCACCGAGGCGATATAGTTCGAGGACGCATCGGCGAGGCGCGCGGGGTTCGCGACCAGGCCGGGCGTGACGATCTCCACGATCGCGCGGCGCACCAGCCCCTTGGCATCGCGCGGGTCCTCTACCTGCTCGGCAATCGCCACGGCATGTCCGGCCTCGAGCAGCTTGCGGATGTAGCCTTCAGCTGCGTGGTGCGGGATCCCGCACATGGGCACCGGGTCCGGGACGTTCTTGTCCCGGGTGGTGAGCACCAGGTCGAGGAGTGGCGCCGCCCGCTCGGCGTCAGCCAGGAACAGCTCGTAGAAGTCGCCCAGGCGGAACAGCAGCAGGGCGTCACCGGCCTGGGCCTTCAGGCCGAGGTACTGGCGCATCATCGGCGTGGCGCTGGGACTGCGGGCCATGGGCTCCCCCCGGGGCCGAGTCTACCGCAGCCTTCTGGATGGACGCGCTGGGGGCCGCGGGGTAGACTCGGCCTAGATGAGTTCCGGCGGCCGCGCGCAGCGCTTCCTGTTTACCCGCCCCTGGTATTGCCAGGGGGCAGAAGGAGAACTGTGAGCGCGTAGCGCAGCTACACCGAGCGCCGTTTCCCGAAGCCCCGAGGCCAGCCGCCCCGGGGCTTTTTTCGTATCCGGCACCAGGAGACCTCACGATGTCCGTCCTCCAGATCGATCCTTCTTCCGAGCCGACGGCGCTGTCCTCGGCTCGCGGCCTGCCCTCGCCCGCGGAGTTGCGTGCGCGCTTCCGGCTGGCCTCCCGGGCCGCTCGGCGCGTTGCCGAGACTCGTGGAGCGATCCGCGACATCCTGCACGGGCGCGACCGCGAGCGGCTGCTGGTCGTGGCCGGGCCCTGCTCGATCCACGATGCGGCATCGGCGCTCGAGTACGGCCGCGCGCTCGCCAAGGTGGCCCGCGACAGCGCCGACGCGCTGGTCGTGGTGATGCGCACCTACTTCGACAAGCCGCGCACCACGCACGGCTGGAAGGGTCTGATCCGCGACCCCTGGCTCGATGGCTCGGGCGACCTGGCCTGTGGGCTGCCGCTCGCTCGCCGGCTGCTCTGCGAGCTCGGCGAGCTCGGCCTGGCCTGCGGCAGCGAGCTGCTCGACCCCTTCACCTTGCCCTGCTTCGAGGACCTGCTCTCCTGGGGTGTGATCGGAGCGCGCACGACAGAGAGCCAGACGCACCGTGAGCTGGCCGGGAGTCTCGCCCTGCCGATTGGATTCAAGAACGGCATGCGCGGCGAGCTCGAGATCGCGCGCGATGCGATGACCGCGGCGCGCGAGCCGGAGGCCTTCGTGACGCTCGACGGGAACGGCCGCGCGTGTGTGATGCGGAGCGCCGGCAACCCGGACACGCACCTCGTACTGCGCGGGGGCACGCGCCCGAACTACTCGCCGGGCGACGTGCAGCGCGCGCTCGAGCTGCTGGGGGAGCAGCCGATCGCTCGTCCGGTCCTGGTCGACTGCTCGCACGGCAACTCCGGCAAGGACCCATCGCGTCAGCCGCAGGTGGCGCGCTCGGTGCTTGCCCAGTACGCAGGCGGCTGCAGCGAGATCATGGGGCTGATGCTGGAGAGCCACCTGCGGCCCGGGCGGCAGGACCTGGAGCCGGGCCGCGCGCTCGAATACGGCGTGTCGATCACGGATGCCTGTCTCGGTTGGGACGAGACCGAGCCGCTACTATACGAGGCCGCCGCGGCCGTGCGCGCGCGCAGAGGAGAGCGATGAGCGAGCGACCCTTCCGCATCCTGGGCATCCAGCAGGTAGCAGTGGGTGGCCTGGACAAGCAGGCGCTGCGCAGCCTGTGGGTCGATGCGCTGGGTCTGGCTGTGACCGGGACGTCGAAGAGCGAGTCGGAGAATGTCGATGAGGACATCCTGGAACTCGGCGCCGGGCCGTTCGCGGTCGAGGTCGACTTGATGCAACCCCTCGATCCCGAGAAACGCCCGCGCGTGCACGAGCCGGCTCTGAACCACGTGGGACTCTGGGTCGATGACCTGCGCGCCGCGGTGGATTGGCTCTCCGGCGAGGGCGTGCGCTTCACGCCCGGCGGCATCCGGGCCGGCGCCACGGGGCACGACGTCTGCTTCATACACCCGAAAGGCAGCGCCGCTGAACCACGCAGTGGAGAGGGCGTGCTGATCGAGCTGGTGCAAGCACCGCCGGAAGTGATCGAGGCCTACCGGAAGCTCGAGGCCTGAGCGGCTACTGCTCCGCCTCTAGCGCGCTAGGACGCGGACGTTGCCGCCGGAGGTACGCAGCTCGAGCGACGGGCCCCCGCCGTTGATTTCGCCGTCAACCTTGTCCGAGTGGACTTCTCCAACCACTCGGAACTCCGGGTCGATCTCGATGCGGCCGCCGCTCGTTTCGGCCTCCAGGTCGAAGGGCGCGTCGGCCGGAAGCTCCGCGCGAATGCTGCCCCCGGACGTGCGCAGCTCCCCTTCGGGGCGCTCGCGGAAGCGCACGGAGATTGGGCCCCCGCTCGTGCGAGCCCGCACCGCGCCGCTCACATCCAGCAGGTCAATCGAGCCGCCCGACGTCTCCACGTCGATCTCGCCGACCGTCTCGCTCACGCGGATCGGACCTCCGGAGGTGCGCGCTTCGAGTTCGCCCACGACCCGCGTGACTCGGATCGAGCCGCCCGAGGTGCGCAGCTCCACGTTGCCCCGCGCGCCGTCCAGCTCGATCTTGCCGCCGCTTGTATGGGCGCGGACGGCCCCGTCGACCGCGGCAATCTCGACGTTCCCGCCGCTCGTATCGGCGTCGATCGAGAAGTGGTGTGGCACGCGCACGCGCACGCGCACGCGCTGCCCGATCGCCCAGCCGCCGGTCCTCCCCTCGAGCTTCGCGTCGCGCCCGTCGCCGGACAGCTCGAAGCGCGCCCGGCCCAGCAGGCCGCCGCTGGCGTAGGCGTCGACGTGCACCTCGTCCAGTTCGTGCGTCTCGATCTCCAGGTGGCCGGAGTCGAGCTCGATTTCGAGCTGGCCGCCGGGCTGGACGACCACGGTCTGGCTGAAGTCCGCCGCGCCGGCGGCGGCCGGGGCCACCAGCAACCAGATCGCCAGGATTCGTGTGGTCTTGGTCATTGGCCTACCTGCGCCCCACTAGGACGTTCCCGTGCGCTGTGTACAGGTGCAGCGGCTTGCCCCCGCCGTTCACGGTGCCGACAAAGTGCGCGGCCGCGGCGTCTCCGTTGGCGTTGATGCCGTCCAGGATCTCGACGCTGCCGCGCCCGCTGCGCGCCTCGAGCGCGGCGCCGGCGTGCTCCGGCAGGACCACCTCGATCGAGCCGCGCTGTGTCTCCAGGCGCCCCTGCGGCGCCCCGCTGAAACTCGCGTAGACGGCGCCTCGCTCGGTGCGAACGTCGGTCACACCGCGCACGTCGCGCAGGGCGATCTCGCCCGAGTCGGTGCGCAACTCGAGCGCGCCCTCGACGTGGCGTACCCGAATGTCGCCGCCTCCGCTGCGCGCCCGGACATCCCCGGTGATCCAGGCGAGCTCCACGGATCCGGTCCCGACGCGGATCGCCACGTCGCCGCGAATCTCGGCCGCGGTCACGCTCCCGCCGCCGGTATACAGACGCAGAGAGCCCTCGACCGCGCGCACCTCGAGCGCCGCGTCCGTGGTGCGCGCGCGCACCTCGCCCGTGACGTCCTCGATGCGAATCGGTCCCGATGCATTGCGCGCGTCGATCGAGAAGTTCCGCGGTACCCAGATCCGTACGGTGAGTCCCGGCCCGCCGAAGAGCCACGACATCAGGCCGCCCGACCTCCCGTAGAGGCGCACGCCGCGCTCGTCCTGCTCCACGCGAAACAGCACGGAGGAGACTCCCAGTCCGGATAGATCGGCGGTCGCGTAGATCTCATCCGCTTCGTGCGAGCGCACATCGAGAGACACCCGATCGGCCCGCACCTCTTCACCCAGGTCGAGGTCCACCTGGAGCAGGCCGCCCGGCTCCACGGGGATGCGTTGGTCCAGCCCTTCGGCTCTCGCGCACCCTGCCCAGGCGCTCGCGAGCGCCAGGCAGGCGCCGAGCCGGATCCACGGGGATGGACGCATGCTCCACATCTTCAGGGGCTAGCATCGCAAGCTGCGTGCCCACTTCACAAGCTGCCCGGGGCGGCCAGGACCAGCGAGCTGCAGTGCGCGGGCGTCACTGAAGGCCCAGGCCTGCGGAACGGCTGCTACCCTGCCGCGTCGTGATTCGCCCGCGAACCCCCTTGTTCGGCCTGTTCGGCCTGCTGGCGGCGCTCGCCGCCTGCGCTGCCGAGGCGCCGCGCAGCCTGATCTTTGCCACCACGACCAGTGTCGAGGACTCGGGCCTGCTCGCCGAACTCCTGCCGGACTTCACCCGCGAGACCGGGATCGAGGTGCGCGTGGTCGCCGTGGGCAGCGGCGCGGCCCTGCGCATGGGCCGGGAGGGGAACGCCGACCTGCTGCTCAGCCACGCGCCGGCCGCAGAGCTCGAGCTGCTGCGGCAGGGCGTCATCCGCAGCCGCATCCCGATCATGGAGAATCACTTCGTGATCGTCGGGCCGCCCGAGGACCCGGCCGGCGTCGCAGGCGCCGGGTCCGCCACCGCGGCCCTCGCTCGCATCCGTGCTGCGCGCGCCCCCTGGGTGGGCCGCGGCGACGACTCGGGCACGCATCGGAAGGAACAGACCCTGTGGCGTGCGGCGGGCTTCGACCCGGAGGAGACCTGGGAAGGATTCACGAGCACCGGAACCGGCATGGGTCTCTCCCTTCAAGTGGCCGGCGAGCGCCGAGCGTACCTCCTGTCGGACCTGGGCACGTTCCTCGCCTTCCGCGAGCGCACCGGCCTGGCTGCCCTCTCGAAAGCCGAGGAGGCGCTGCGCAACGAGTACTCGCTGCTGCGCCCCGACCCCGGGCGCTTCCCGGGCCGTATCCAGGACGAGGCCGCGGGCGCGCTGCAGGCCTACCTGACGCGCGCCGACGTGCAGGCCCGGATCGGCGAGTTCGGCCGTGAGCGCTTCGGTCGCGCGCTCTTCGTTCCCCTGCTTGCCTCACGTCATGACTGACGCCGCGCAGATTCTGGAGATCGCGCTGCGCACCCTGGCAGTGTGCGGGGCGGCGTTGCTCGTAGCCGTGGCGCTCGGCACGCCGCTCGGCATCTGGCTGGGTTCGCGCCGCTTCCCGGGCCGCGCGGGCCTCGTGACCCTGGTCAACTCGGGCATGGGCGCACCGCCGGTCGTGGTGGGGTTGCTGGTCGCGCTGCTGCTGTGGCGCTCCGGGCCGCTCGGCGCAGCCGGCCTGATGTACACACCGAGCGCCATGGTGATGGCCCAGATCCTGATCGCCCTGCCCTTGGTCGTGGCGATCACCCTGGCCGCCGTCGCGGCACTCGACGAGGATTGGGCGCTGCAGGTGCGCACACTCGGCGTCCCCGCCGGGCGGCGACTCTGGCTGCTCGTGCGCGAGATCCGCCTGGGCCTGCTGGCCGCCGTGATCGCGGCGATGGGAGGCATCCTGTCCGAGGTCGGCGCCGTGCTGATGGTCGGCGGCAACATCGCCGGCGAAACGCGCGTGCTCACGACGGCCATCCTGATGTCCACGCGCATGGGCGAGTTCGAGCGGGCGCTCGGCCTCGCGGCGGTGTTGGTCGGGCTGATCCTGGTCCTGGCCGGGCTGCTCACCGCGTTGCAGCAGAGCGGCCGCCGGTGAGCACGGTGCTGCGCGCCGTCGACCTGTGCGTCGAGCGCCGCTCGCGCGCCAGCCGCTTCGAGCTGCGCGTGGCTGCGCTCGAACTCAAGGCGGGCAGCGTGCTCGCGATCCTGGGACCGAACGGCGCGGGCAAGACCACCTTGCTGCGGGCGCTCGCCGGTCTCGAGCCGCCGCTCGCCGGGCGCGTGGAGCGCGCCGCCTCGGGCCCGGTGACCATGGTGTTCCAGCGCCCGATCGCTTTTTCGGGCTCGGTCGGGCACAACGTCCGGGTGGCCCTGTGGGGCTCGGCGCTGGCCGGCGCCGAACGGGAGCGGCGCGTCGCGGACGCGCTGGCCCGCTTCGGAATCGGCGATCTGGTCGAGCGCAGCGCCACGCGCCTGTCGGGCGGCGAGTTGCGGCGTCTGGCGCTGGCGCGCGCATTCGCGCTCGCCCCGGCCGTGCTCCTGCTCGACGAGCCCTTCGAGGACCTCGATGCGCGCGCGCGTGAGGCCCTGTCCCGCGACCTGCGCCGCGCGATCCAAGCGACCCGGGTCGCGGTTGCGCTGGTCACGCACGACCTGCGCCGCGCGACCTTGCTCGCGGACCGCGTTGCCGTGCTCGAAGGCGGCCGGGTCCACCAGGTAGGCGCACGCGACGACGTGCTGCTGCACCCGGCGAGCGCCACCGTGGCCCGGTTGGTCGGCATGAGCAACCTGGTGGCGGGAGAGCTGCGCGGGGACTGGATCGTCGTGGACGGCGAACACCGCATCCCGGCGCCCCCGGGCGTATCCGCCACGGGGCCGCTGCTGGCGGGTCTGCGCCCCGAGCACGTGAAGCTCGACATCGGGCGCGGCGAGGGCATCCCGATCGGCAAGGGCGTGGTGCGCCAGCGCAGCTCGGATGGAGTGCTCACCACGCTCGTGCTCGAGTGGGGCGGCCACGAGATCACCACGCACCTGGTCTCCGGGCGGGGTCTGGCCCGCAGCCTGGTGGAAGGTGACGGGGTGCTGATTTCCGTGCGTCCCGAGGACGTCCACCTGCTCCCCCGCGATTCCGGCGACTGATACCATGGCCGCCCGCACCCATGGAGAAACTCATCTACCTGCTCTGGTCGCCCCCGGACCGGGAGCCCGAAGCGACGCGCAAGCAACTGCTCGACGAGGTCGCGCCGCGCCTGCTCTCGCTGGGCGTGCGCGGCCTGTCCATGAACATCGACGACCCCGACGCGGCGGCGCAGGCCCCGGTGCCCCCGCCCGAGGGGGAGCCCCAGGTGGTCGCGACGGTGTCACTGTGGCTCGACTGTCTGGACGTGCGCGGCCCGCACGAGACCCTGCTGCGCGACGCCAGCGCCGACCTGGCGGGCTACCTGGTCACCGAGTCGCTCTACACGGACTACGGGGACAACGAGTTCGCCGAGGCGCGCGACTGGCCGGACGGGCAACGCTCCCCTGGCGTGACCCTGCTCACCCTGATGGAGCGGCCCGAGCGCCTCTCCTCGGCGGACTGGATCGCCCACTGGCACGGTGTGCAGTCGCCGGTCTCGGCGGCCATCCAGCCGCGCACCCGCTACGTGCGAAATGCCGTGTGCCGGCCGGTCACAGCAGGCGCCCCGCCCTATGAAGGGATTGTCGAGGAGTGCTGGCCGTCGATTGGCCATCTCGAGGATCCGATGCTGTTCTACTGCGCAAAGGGCTCCCGGGAAACCCTGAAGGAAAACATCAACAAGATGATGGAGAGCGTTACGGCCTTTCTGGACCTGAACCGGATCCGGACGATCACCATGAGCGAGTATCTGCTCAAGAGCTGAGGAGACGCGATGGGACAGTATCCACGAGAGGAACTCGAGGCAGCGCTCGAGCGCTACCGCAAGGCCCGCGACGAGGCCTCGTGCAGCGGCGACTGGAACATCTGGGCGAACGTGTTCACCGAGGACGCCCACTACATCGAGCACGCCTACGGCGAGATGCACGGGCGCGAGGCGATCCGCGACTGGATCACCAAGGTGATGGCGCCGTTTCCCAACATGACCTTCCCGCAGGACTGGTGCGTGATCGACGAGGCAACCGGCGCCGTGGTCTTCCAGTGCCAGAACCGGCTGGCGCACCCGACCGAGCCCGACGGTGAGCCCTTCGAGTTCCCCACCTGGACGCGCCTGGTGTACGGCGGGAACATGGAGTGGGCGTCCGAAGAGGACGTGTACAACCCGACGCGCGACGCGCCCGCGGTCATCAAGGGCTGGCGCGAGGCGGGCGGGCAGTTCCAGAGCGCCGAACTTTCCAAGATGAAGCACCGATGAGCGCGGCAGGACGCTTCGCGGGCAAGGTGGCGCTGGTAACGGGGGCGGCCTCGGGCATCGGCCGCGCAACGGCCCTGCGCCTGGCCGAGGAAGGCGCGGCCCTGCTGCTCTCCGACGTGCAAGCCGAGGCGCTCGAGGCCACGGCCAAGGACGCCACCCAGTTCGGCGTCGAGACGCTCACCCGCGTCGCCGACGTCGCGGATCCGGAGAGCTGCAAGGCCAGCGTTGCGGCCTGCGTGGAGCGCTTCGGGCGGCTCGATGCCCTGTGCAACATCGCCGGCATCCTGCGCATGAGCCACTCGAGCGACGTCACGCTCGAAGACTGGAACCTGGTGCTGGCTGTGAACCTGACCGGCACGTTCTTCATGTGCCAGGCGGCGCTCCCCCAGCTGCTCGAGGCGGGCGGCTCGATCGTCAACACCTCTTCGACCGCCGCGCTGGCGGGGACCGCCTACGGGGCCGCCTACTCCGCGTCGAAGGGTGGGGTGCTGGCGCTCACCCGCGCGCTCGCCATCGAGTACGGCAAGCAGGGCCTGCGCGTGAACGCAGTCTGTCCTGGCTCGATCAAGACGGCCATGACCTCGCGCAGCGTCCTGCCCGAGAACATGGACTTCGAGCTCATCAAGCGCGTGATGCCGCTCGACCAGGCGCGCGGCCCCGAGACGGTGGCCGCCGCGATCGCGTTCCTGGCCTCGGACGACGCCGCGCACGTGAACGGCGAGTCGCTGCGCGTGGACGGCGCGACCCTGTCCTAGTCCAAACGTTCGGCCCGCCACTCGCGCGAGTTCGGCGAGGTGAGCGACGGGTTCATGAAGCGATTCTATCAGGCGGCCGGTGCGGGCCAGGCGACCTGATATGCTCGGCCCGAGGGAGGAGCCGCCATGCCGGGACCGCTCGCGGGGATCCGCGTCGTAGACCTTTCCGCCATCCTGTCGGGGCCGCTCGCGACCATGATGCTCGCCGACCAGGGCGCGGACGTAATCAAGGTGGAGCGGCCCGGGGTGGGCGACCTGATGCGCCTCGCGCCCTTCCGGCGCGGCGGGCTGACCGCCTTCTTCGCGAACGCGAACCGCGGCAAGCGCGCGATCACCGTCGACCTGGACAAGGATACGGGCCGTGAGATCGTGCTCGAGTTGGTGAGGCGCGCCGACGTATTCGTGCAGAATTTCCGGCCCGGCGCCATCGACCGGCTGGGGCTCGGCGAGCCGGCGCTCCGCGCGATCCGGCCCGACCTGATCTACGTCTCGATCAGCGGCTTCGGCGACACGGGGCCCTACGCCCAACGGCGCGTCTACGACCCGATCATCCAGGCGCTGACGGGCAACGTCGCGATCCAGCGCCACCACGAGATCCAGCTGCCAGACCTGGTGCGCAACGTGGTGTGCGACAAGGCCTCGGCCTACACCGCCGCGCAGGCGATCACCGCCGCGCTCTTCGCGCGCGAGCGCGGCGCGGGGGGCCAGCATGTGCGCGTTCCGATGCTCGACGCCGCGCTGGCCTTCTTCTGGCCGGATGGCATGATGGCGCACACGATCGTCGGCGAGAACGTGGAGGCCCCAGGTCCGACCCTGTACGAGATCTACCGGCTGACCGAGACGGCTGATGGCTACCTGATCTACTTCGCCGCCTCGCAGGACGAGTACCACGGACTGTTCCGCGCGCTGGACCACCCGGAGTGGTGCGAAGACCCGCGCTTCGGCAGCTACGAGGGGCGCGGCGCGCACCCGGAGGAGCTGGGCGCCGTCCTCTACGAGGCCTTCCGCGGCTTCGATACGGCGCCGCTGATCGAGCGCTTGATCGCCGAGCAGGTTCCGGTCGCGCCGGTGCACGAGCTCGAAGACGTGCTCGCCGATCCCCAGGTCGTACACAACCAGATCCTGGTCGAGCGCGAGCACCCGAGCGCCGGCCTGGTGCGCCAGGCGCGCCCGGCGGCGCGCTTCGAGCGCACCCCGGCGGAGCCGGGCCGGCTGCCGCCGCTCTACGGCGAGCACACCGACGAGATCCTCGCCGAACTCGGTCACGACCAGGCCGCCCGCGAGCGCCTGCGCGCCGAGGGAGTGGTCCTCTAGGCGGCTAGCCGGCCGCGCCGGAATAGAGTTTACCGAGCCGCTCCAGCGTCTCGCGCAGCTCCGTGCGCAGCTCGGCCGGCTCGAGCACCTCGGCATCGGCGCCGAGCGCCAACAGCGCGGAGCAGGCGTACTCGAGACGCTCGAAGTCGAGCACGCAGCGCGTCCAACCGTCGGGCTCGCGCAACGGGGCCGGCGCGTCGGGCAGCCGCTCCGGCTGCTCGGCGAGCTTGTCCGCGAGTCGCGCGAGCGCGGCCGGGGCGATGCGCAGGGTCACCGGGTAGATCGGCAGTCCAGCCTCGAAGGCTCGCGCCCACGAGGACCAGAAGGACGCGAGGTCGAAGTCGGGGTCGCGCTCGAAGGGCTCGTCGAGCAGTCGCACCTCGGACATGCGCGAGACGCGGTACACGCGCGGCCCCTCCTCGACGCGGGCGACCAGGTACCAGAGACCCGACTTCTGCACGAGACCGAGCGGCTCGACCCGGCGCGTGCGCTGCTCGCGGTCGCTGCGCTGGTAGCGGAAGGCGAGCCGCTGGTTGGCCCACACGGCGCTCGCGACCCGCTCCAGCTCCGGGTGCGGGGCCGGCGGCCGAAACCAGCCCGAGGCGTCCAGGTGAAAGCGCTGCCGCGCGAGCGTCGCGGACTGGCGCACCGGCTCGGGCAGCGACGCCAGCAGCTTCAGCTCCGCGGCCGCCAGGACCGTGCCCAGTCCCAGCTCGGCGGCCGGGCCGGGCAGCCCGGCCAGGAACAGCGCCTCGGCCTCACCGCCCGTCAGGCCGGTGAGCGCGCTCTTGTAGCCTTCGACCAGGCAGCAGCCGCCGCCCGGCCCGCGCTCCGCGTAGACCGGAATGCCCGCCAGGGAGAGGGCGTCCAAGTCGCGGTAGACCGTGCGGACCGAGACCTCGAGCCGCTCGGCCAGCTCCGCGGCCGTGAGCCGGCCGCGCGTCTGCAGGAGCAGCAGCAGCGAGATCAGTCGCGAGGCGCGCATCTTCCGAGCCTACCCGAAATTCTTGCCAGAAGATGTCAGCTTAAGGCGATATGCTGTCCAGCGTGGACGACGTGGCCCTGGGCTTCCGAACGCATCTCGGCTGGGCGGCGGCAGTCGCCGTGGCAGGCAGCCCGGGCCGGCCGCGGGTGCTCGAGCGCTGCCGTCTCGAACTCGTCGACCGGGACGTGCCGGAATCGCACGAGCCCTATCACGCCGGGGAGGCGCTGGCACCCGGCGCCGCAGCGCCCGTGGTGAAACGCGGCGCGGATGCCGTGCGGAGCGTGGCGCGCCGCACGGTGCGCGACCTGGTGCGCAGGCTGGATCGCGACGGGCAACGCGTGGTCGCCGTGGGCCTGCTCATGGGCGCCGGCCGGCCGCTCCCCGCCCTCGACAAGATCCTCGCATCGCACGCCTGGGTCCATACCGCGGAAGGGGAACTGATGCGCAACAGTCTCGCCGAGGCGAGCGAACGCTGCGGCCTCCCCGTGACGGGACTGCGCGAGAAGCAGGCGTGGACCGCGGCTGCCCAGGCGTTGCGCACGTCCGAGACGGAGCTGCGCAAGCGCGTCGACGCGCTGCGCGGCGAGCTCGGCTCACCCTGGCGACAGGACCAGAAGCTCGCGGCGCTCGCGGGTTGGGTGGCCCTGCGCGCGCGCCGCTAGCTACTCGTAACTGTCCCATTCGCCGCACTGCGGACAGCGCCAGCGCAGCTCCTGGTCCTGTGTGCCGCAGCTCTTGCAGCGCAGCCGCGGCCGCGCCACGGGCAGGCGCGAGAGCAGCTCTTCGAGCACCTTGAGCGCGTCGGACTCGCGGCCTTGCTCGAGGCTCATGCGGCCGAGCGCCGCGTAGGCCGGCAGGAAGTGCGGCGCGCGGTCGAGCAACACGCGCAGTCGCGCGAGTCCTTCGTCCACGCGTCCCTGCCGAACGATCGTCTCGGCCAGCCAGATCGCGGACTCGAGGTCTTCAGGATATTGCTCGAGCCGGTCGCGCAGCAGCCGCTCGAAGCCGAGCAGGTCCTCGGCCGCCTGGTAGGCAGCGGCCAATCGCGGCAGCAGCACGCGGCCGAGCGCCGGATGAAGCGGAATGGCGCGCTGCCACTGCTCGATGGCGCGAGCCGGCTTTCCCTCGCGGAGCTGGTCCTCGCCAAGCTCGAGGTGTGCCTCGGCGCAGCCCCGCTCGTAGGAAAGCGCGCGCTTGAGTGCGCGCCGCCCGCCCGCGCGGTCGCCGGCCTGCAGCAGGGCCCGCGCACGGCCGGTCCACAGGTGCGCCAGGACCGCAGGGCTGCGCGGGTCGCGCGTCCCGATCTTGCGGCGCAGACGGATCGCCTCCTCCCAGTCGCCCGTCTCGATCTTGATGCGCTCGATCTCGCGCAGCGCGCGCAGATTGCCGGGCTCGACCTCCAGCAATTCCTCGAACGAAGACTGGGCGCGGCGCAAGAAGCCGCCCGCGCGGAAGTCGAGCGCCAGACCGAGGAGCGCTTCGCGCCGCACCGCTTCTTCGAGCTCGGGCCGCAGCAGTACGTTCTGGTGGATCTGGATGGCGCGCCCGATCTCGCCCCGCGCGCGGTACAGATTGGCCAGCGCCATGTACACGTCGGCCGACGAGGAGTCGAGTCGCGCCGCCTCTGCCAGCGCGAGCTCGGCCCCGGCCAGGTCGCCGGCCAGCACCAGGTGCAGCGCATTGCGCATGTGCCCGGTCGGCGTGCCGGCGGACGCGGGCGGCGTGCGGCGGCGGCGCAGCAGGCCCATCGCAGCTACTCGGCGCGGGCCCGGGCGGCGTCCTCGGCCTCGTCTTCACCCAGCGGGAGCGTGCGCAGGCCGTGCACCTCCTGCTCCAGCTCGGCCATGCGCTGCCGCGCACGCCGCAGGCGCAGCCGGTAGCGGGTGAGCGGCCAGGCGCAGGCCAGCGCCGTGGCCCCGGCGCCGGCCAGCAGAGAGATCAGCAGGGCCTGCCAGACGGGCACCTCGTCGAAGGTTACGACCATCAGGTGCACCGAGACGATCTCTTTCTGGTTCTGCGCGATCAGCGCGACGCCCAGGCCGAGCAGCAGCACCACGGACAAGACACGCAGCACCATCCTCATGAATCCAGCTCCCGGAAGTGCTGGACGAGCTCTTCGTAGATCCGCTCCAGGTGCTCGGGGATCACGCGCAGTTCGCCCACCACAGTCATGAAGTTCGTATCGCCGACCCAGCGCGGCACCAGGTGGAAGTGCAGGTGCTCCGCGAAGCCCGCACCGGCCGCGCGGCCCAGGTTCGCGCCCACGTTCAGACCATCGGCCGCGTAGGCCTTGGCGAGGATGCGCGAGGCCACCCCGATGCTGCCCATCAGCTCGGCCTGCGTCTCGGCGGGAAGGTCCTCTACGCGCGCGCTGTGGGCGAAGGGCGCGATCATCAGGTGGCCCGGTGCGTACGGGTAGCGGTTCAGCAGACAGAACACCTGCTGGCCGCGCCAAAGCACGAGGCGCTCGCGATCGCTCTGCTCGGCCTCGGGCTCGCAGAAGATGCAGCCCGGAGCTGCGGAGGCGGACACATATTCCATCCGCCAGGGGGCCCAGAGGGGCCGCTGCGACATGCTAGACGCTCCCCGAGAAGCCGCCGCCGCTGCCAGTTTCGCTGTTGCTGCCGCCGCCCGACGCGCGCCAAGCGGCGTCGATGCGCTCCTTCAGCTCCTTGCCGACCTTGAAGAAGGGCGTGCGCTTGGCGGGTATCCTCACCTCTTCCCCGGTCTTGGGGTTCCGGCCCTCGCGCGCCTCGCGGACCTTGACCTGGAAGCTCCCGAAGCCGCGGATCTCGATGCGGTCCGCACCGCGCAGAGCCTCGGTCATGCTGTCGAAGATCGTGTTCACCACGAGCTCCGTGTCTTTCTTCGAGATTTGCGGCACTCGCTCGGCCACTCGCTCGATCAGGTCGCTCTTCGTCAAGACGCTCCCCCCTATCTCACGCCGGTCCGCCGCGCGGATCAGCTGTCGTCCCCAGCGTTCCGCAGCCGCTCGAGCAACTCGGCTGAAATCTGGTCGCCGAGCGTCGCGGTCTGAGAGCGTGCCTGCCGTGAAACCCGCTGGATGGCCTCGCGCTCCTCGCGGTCCTCGATGGCCCGCATCGACAGCGCGACCTTCTGCTCCTGGGCGTCTACGCGCACGACCAGAGCCTCGACTTCCTGGCCTTCCTTGACGACGTCGCGCACGTTGTCGATGTCCTTGCCGACCTCGGAGGAATAGACCAGTCCCTCGATCCCCTCTTCGAGCTCCACGAACACGCCAAAGTCGGCCACGCTGGTGACCTTGCCCTTGATGCGGGTTCCGACCGGGAACTTCGCGGGCACGTCCTCCCAGGGATTGCGCTGCAGCTGCTTGATTCCCAAGGAGAACTTCTCGTTCTCCTTGTCGATCTTCAGCACGGCCGCCTCGAGCTCGTCGCCCTTCTTGAAGAGCTCCTTCGGGTCGCGGATCTTCTGGGTCCACGAGATGTCCGACACGTGGATCAGGCCGTCGATCCCGTCCTCCTCGATCCCGACGAACACGCCGAAGTTCGTGACGTTGCGCACCACGCCCGAAACACGGGTCCCCGGCGGATACTTCTCCTCGAGCACGGACCACGGATTCGGCTCGGTCTGCTTCATGCCAAGCGAGATCTTGCGCTCGGTCTCGTCCACGTCGAGCACGAGTACGTCGGACTCGTCGCCAATCGCCACGACCTTCGACGGGTGCTTCACACGCTTGGTCCAGCTCATCTCCGAGATGTGGATCAGCCCCTCGATCCCGGGCTCCAGCTCCACGAAGGCACCGTAGTCGGCCAGCGACACCACCTTGCCGCGCAGGCGCAGGCCGATCGGGTAGCGCGCGCCGACATCCTCCCACGGATCCGGCAGGGTCTGCTTGAGTCCCAGGCTGACGCGCTCGGTCCCGGCGTCGAACTTGAGCACCTTCACCGTCACCGAGTCGCCCACCTGGAACAGCTCGGACGGGTGCGAGATGCGGCCCCACGACATG
>CAXMNF010000217.1:0-1921 GCA_964194645.1 uncultured Gammaproteobacteria bacterium | reverse complement strand
GAGGAGTTCCTGGAGCACGGCCGCCACTTCCACGGCTACAGTGCCTACGGCGACATGCTGAATGTCCCGCTGCTGCTCTGGTGGCCGGGCGTGATTCCCGCGGGCGTCGCGGTACCGGACACGGTCGAGGCCATCGACCTGATGCCAACGCTGCTCGAGCTGAGCCAGCTGCCCGGGCCCGCAGAGATGCAGGGACAGAGCCTGCTTCCGCTGCTCGCCCGGAACCGCGACGCGACCGAGCTCGGCTGGGAGCCGCGCCCAGCCTTCGCGGAGCGAGCCCGCGCTCCGATCGCCTTCCCGGACGATCCGACGGGACGCTCGTCGCTCGTGATCGTGCACGACGGCTGGAAGCTGATCCAGAACGTCGAGCGCCCGGACGGCTGGCCGGAGTACGAGCTCTTCGACCACGTCGGCGATCCCATCAATCTCGAGAACGTCGCGGAGGCTCATCCCGACCTCGTGAAGAGCCTGGCGGCGCGCCTCGAGGAGTGGCACGCAAACGCCCTGGCCGTCCGCATCGAGTCCGACACCTCAGACATGAGCGCGGAGGAGATCCAGCGCCTGCGCAGCCTCGGCTACCTGAACTGACAGCTCGATCGGAACAGACCTAGAGCCGGCGGCCGGCGTAGCGCTGCACGTGGTGCCGCGGCTCGGGATACGCCGCGGTCACGGCCGACAGAATCTCGTCGCGACGTGTCGTGCGCTCGCGAGCGGGCAGGTCCAGCGCAACGTCCTCTACGTCATAAGGCTTGAAGCCCCAGTGGCCGCAGATCGCGCCGAGCAGCTCGCCGTCGATCAGCAGGTACTGGAGCACTTCTCGGTCTGCAAAGCGGCGCCGCAGCTCGCTGGCGTGGGATCGCACCAGGTAGTCGCCTCGGTTCAGCACGAAGACGCCGGCTGGAGGGGAGTCGTCGGGGAGCGGCTCCGGGTCGGCTGCGACGTAGCCCTCGCCGAGATGCTCGATCACCGCGACCTCGAGCGCGCCGCTCGCGACGAGTGAGTCCAGGACCGATCGCACCGCGCGTGAGGGAAGGCGCGACCAGTCGCGAACCTGCTCATGAGTCGCGAACACGAGAGCGTGTACGAACCGGCACAGCACCTCTTCGGTGCAGGGCCCGCGCAGCGACTCCGAGATCTCGACCTCGGGCCACTCCGAGGCGAAGTCGTACCACGGCCGCTCCCAGTCGTCGTCGAGCTGGTCCTCGTAGACCAGGAACGCCGTCTGCAAACGGTGCAGGGCGGGCATCACCTGCTTGGCGAGGAGCCCGGTCTCTTCGCGCAGCTGAAGCGGCGTGACCGGACCGGCCGCCAGAATCGCCTCGAACACCCGCTGCTGCACCTCGCTGGCTCGCGCGAGCGGCTTGCAGAAGCAGTTCGCGTAGAGCTCCAGCTCGTCGGCGAGCACGTAGCCCACGCCGCCTCCCTGAAAGCGGCCCTTCACCAGCTCGCGCTTGCTTCGCAGGCGGTCGGCGGCGAGTCGGTCATCGAAGCGCGTGCGATGCACCATCCGGGGCGGACTTCCGGGACGATCGTACGCCCCCGTCGAGAGCGGTTGAAGCGCGCGGGCGAGCTCGGGGTAGCCGCGCACGGTCGGCACCGGGTCGCTGATGTGCTGGCGCTTGAGCCGCTCTGCCCGAACCGCTGCTGCCGAGGGTGCCTTCCATGCCGCCATGCCCGGATCATGCCACGGCGCTGCTGACACCCACCTGTCAGGAGTCCTCGGCCTCCTCAGAATTGACCTCACGTGCCCGCCAAGGCTAGATGGGGGCGTGAGTTCCGAGGGCACCGAGCGCCGCCTCGCGGCCATCATGTTCACCGACATCGTGGGCTCGACCGCGGCCACCGCCCGCAGCGAGTCTGCGGGGCTCGAGCTTCGCGATCGACATCGCGCGCTCGTGCGCTCCCACGTGGAGCGCTACCG
>CAXMNF010000216.1:0-5275 GCA_964194645.1 uncultured Gammaproteobacteria bacterium | reverse complement strand
CTGTTCGTACGCGTAGCTGCGCGCCAGCTCGGGCCAGTAGCCGAAGCTGTCCAGGTAGTAGTCGATCTGCATGAACGGCGTAGTGGAGACGCAGGCGCCGGCCTCGTGAACCACGATCGAGCGCAGCTGCTCGCGCTCGTCGGAGAGCGCTTCGGAAAACTGCTCGAGGCAGCGCGCGCGGAACTCGGCGTCGCTCGACCAGGCAGTCTCGTCGAAGGCGCGCCGGGCCGCTGCAATCGCCGCGTCCATGTCGTCCTTGGTGCCGTCGGCGCAGTGACCGATCACCCGCTCGGTTGCGGGGTTTCGGTTCTCGAACGTGCCGCCGTTGCTGGCCTCGACAAGCTGGCCGTCGATCAGGTTGCGGGTCTCGGGAGCGAGTGTCGCGAGCGCCATCAGGAGCTCCTCTTCACGGGGTTCTGCTTGGGATTCTCCGGGATTACCTCGACCAGGTCGAGCGAAGCCCCCCGGGGCAGCTGCACGGCGCCGAGCACGGCATCGGCCACGCGCTCGGGCGGCATCCAGTGGAGCTGCCGCATCACGCCCCAGTGCTGCCAGGACTCGAGTGCGCGGCGGGCCATGTCTCCGCCCCATTTCGCGCCGAACTCGCTGCCGGTTGGCCCCGGGCGGACCACGGTGGTGCGCACTCCGCTCCCTTCGAGCTCCATCTGCAGCACCCGGGCCAGCGCTTCGACGCCTGCCTTGCTGGCGGTGTAGCCGGCCTGGTAGGTGCGCGGCGCCACGGCGTTCAGCGACGAGATGAAGACCAGGTCGCCGCGCCCGCGCTCGAGCAGGGCAGGGATCGCGCGCCGGGCCACCAGCAGGGCGCCCAGCAGGTTGGTGCGCAGCTCGGTCTCCAGATCCTCGACGCGCGCCTCGTGCAGCAGCCCGGGAATGCCGAGTCCGGCGTTGCTCACGACCACCTCGGCGGGGCCCTGTTCGTGTTCCACGGCCGTGAAGAACGCCTCGACCGACTCCGGCTGCCCCACGTCGAGCGGGTGGGCGAAGGCGCGGCCGCCGTCGCGGGCAATCTGATCCGCCACCTGGGCAAGCCTCTCCGTGCGCCGCGCACCCAGCGCCACCGGCCAGCCGAGCCGGCCGAACGCAATTGCGATGGCCGCGCCGATCCCGGACGAAGCACCGGTGACCAGCGCGCTGCGAGGCGCCTCGCTCACCCGAGCATCATCGGCAGGCGCGCGAAGCCGCGCACGTTCACCGAGTGGATCCAGGCCGCTCCGGCCGGATCGACCTGGTAGCCGGGGTAGCGGGCGTGGAACTCCTCCATCGCGATGCGTCCCTCGAGGCGTGCCAGGGCCGCCCCCAGGCAGAAGTGGGTGCCCTGGCCAAAGGCCAGCGATGCCGTGGTGTTGCGTTCCAGGTCGAAGCGATCCGGCTGGTCCCAGGCGCGCTCGTCGCGATTTGCCGAGCCGACCAGCAGCACGACCTTGTCGCCCTCGCGAAGCTTCTCCCCGTGCAGCTCGTGGTCTTCGGTCACGAGCCGCGCCAGCGCCTGCGTCGAGTTGTCGTAGCGGAGTGTTTCCTCGATCCAGCGCGGAATCAGCGCGGGGTCCGCGCGCAGCTGCGCGTGCTGCTCCGGGTTTCGCCACAGCCAGTAGGCGGCGTTCCCGAGCAGCTTCGTGGTGGTCTCGTTTCCGGCGACGATCATCAGGAACAGGAAGCCGATGATCTCGCGGTCCGTGAGCCGGTCGCCATCGATCTCGGCTCGGATCAAGGCGCCGGTCAGGTCGTCGCCGGGCGCGCGCTTTGCCGCCTCGAGCATCTGCGTGAAGTAGTGGAGCAGGCGCAGGGCTGCCTCGCCCGCGCTGGCCGGCAGGTCGCGCGAACCTTCCTCGCGATGCACCACCAGGTCGGCCCAGGTGCGCAGCTCGGCCCGGTCGGCGCGCGGCACGCCGAGCAGCTCACTGATCACGTCCATGGGCAGCCGGCCTGCGAAGTCCGCGATGAAGTCGCAGCGCTCGCGGCCAGCCATGGCGTCCAGGTGCTCGCGCGCGATCTCGCGCACGCGCGGCTCGAGCGCGGATACCCGCCGCGGCGTGAAGCCTCGCGAGACCAGGGCACGCATCCGTGTGTGGCGCGGCGGGTCCATGGCCAGGAACGACATGGTCAGGTCGGCGTCGTCGTGGAAGGCGTCGGCGTCCACCGAGACTCCGTGACGGCTCGAGTAGCGCCGGGCATCCTTGAACGCCCCCAGCACGTCGGCGTGCCGCGAGAGCGCCCAGAAGCCCAGCGACTCGTTGCGGTAGGCGGGCGCTTCATCGCGCAGGCGCCGGTAGAGCGGGTAGGGGTCTTCGTGGACGGCGTATGCGTAGGGGTCGTACTCGAGCACGGTGCGCATTCTACTCGCTCGCCGCAGAGGCCGTTCCGCGCCGCGGTGTGAGCTCGCCGAGCGCCACCGGCTCGGCCTCCACTTCGCCGTCGCGGCGCCGCAGGCAGTGCACGTGGCGGTAGCCCGCCGCTGCGATCGCCGCGAGCCCCTGCTCGAGAGCCGCGCCCACCTGCTGCGGGCCGTGGCTGTCGTCGCCGAGCGTGACGCGGATCCCGAGTGCGCGAGCGCGTTCCAGCACCGCGGGCATCGGATAGACCGGGCCCAGCCCCTTGCGCACCGGCGAGCTGTTCACGTCGAGCAAC
This sequence comes from uncultured Gammaproteobacteria bacterium, assembly GCA_964194645.1. Lineage (GTDB taxonomy): Bacteria > Myxococcota_A > UBA9160 > SZUA-336 > SZUA-336 > CAXMNF01. The sequence goes on along the minus strand of CAXMNF010000216.1, from coordinate 2,629 downwards.
GCCCCGCTCGCCTCGACGGCCTGGAGCGCGCGCTCTAGCGCGGGCCAGCTCTCGCGGTCGAACTCCGGGTTGTGGCCCTGCATCCAGCGCACCAGGTCGAAGTGGCCGACGATCTCGGGGCGCAGGGTGTCGACTAGCTCGGCGAGCTCCGCGAAGTAGCCGCGTTCAAGCTGGCGCGGGCCGCCCAGCGCCTCGGCCGCAGCCAGGTAGCCGTCCTCGGACTCGTCGATCGGCCAGCCGGCCACGTGGTGCACGCTGCCCACTACGTAGTCGAATGGGGCCGACTCGCGCAGCGCGCGCATGGCCTGCGGCCAGCGGTCGGGCGGGACGGACTCGGCCTCGAAGCCGACCAGCACCTCGAGCCGGTCGGCGAAGCGCTCGGCCAGCTCGCGCGCTCGCTGCGCGTAGCGGCGGAAGCTGCGCTGCGTGTCGGCCGCGCTCAAGTCCGCTTCGTCCGCCGAGAGATCCTCGTCGCGGTGCTTCGGGGCGTGCTCCGAGACCCCGTAGACAGTGAAGCCGGCCGCCACGGCGGACTCCAGCACCTCTTCGAGGGTGCCTGTCGCGTGGCGGCAGAACTCGCCGCTGTGCCCGCCGTGGAAGCTGAACCAGGCCATGCCGCCCCTAGTAGACGCTGTAGCCCCCGTCGACCGCGAGGACGTCGTTGCCTCCGGTGACCGGGCCACGTGTCCCGAACGCTCGAACACGTCCCGCGTCCTCCGCGCTCCCACTATACTCGTCGCGCCAGGGAGGATCGGAATGCCCAGCGCGCTCGGCGCACAGCGCCCCTTCGGACTCGGCTACTGGCCCCTGCCCGAGGATGATCCGGGCGTAGCCGTGCAGCGCGAGCCCGTTCGTCTGGTCAGCCCCGACGGTGCGCTGGTGCGCGGCATGCTCTGGACGCCGCCCACTGGCACGCCCTGGAAGACTGCGGTGGTCCTGTCGCACCCGCGCGGTGACTTCGCGGTGCACTACGCCTGCCCGCTGCTCGCCGCCGCAGGCTACGCGGTGCTCGGCTTTGGCACGCGCTACATGAACAACGACACCGACTGCCTGCACGAGAGCTGCGTCGTCGACGTCAAGACCGTCGTCGATGAGATGCGCCGGCGCGGCGCCGAGGCGGTGGTGCTGCTCGGCAACTCCGGCGGCGGCTCGCTGATGGCGCTCGCGCAGAAGGAGACCGGCTGCGGCGACGCCTGGATCGGCATCGCCGCGCACCCCGGCGAGGGCGTGTTCATGCTGCAGGTCATCGATCCCTCGGTCGTGGACGAGAGCGAACCGATGTCACTCGACCCCGCGCTCGACATGTACAACCCGGAGAACGGCTGGCGGCCCTGGCCCGAGCCCTGCTCCTACGACAAGGAGTGGCTGGCTACGTACCGCGCGGCGCAGGTCGCGCGCATTGCCCGTATCGACGCGCTTGCGAAGGACTCGCTCGAGGCGGCAGCGCGCGCCTGGAAGACCTGCCGCGGGATCGACGCGCAGGCCCAGCCGGCGGAGTGGCGCTACTGGCGCCAGCGGGCGGTGCACACCCGCTACCTCGTGATCTACCGCACCCTGGCGGATCCGGCCTACCTCGACCTGTCGATCGATCCGGACGAGCGGCCCATGGGGTCGCTGTTCGCGTTTCCAGATCCACTCGACGCCAACTACGGGCGCGGCGGACTGGCGCGAACCATGACTGCACGCGGCTGGCTCTCGACCTGGTCGGGCCTGTCGTCGCACGCGAAGCTCGCCGACACCATGCCGCACGTCAGAGTGCCGACCCTGATCCTGCACCCGACCGCGGACAGCGAGATCCGCGTGCACCAGGCGCTGGCGATCCGCGACGCGGCGGGCGCGGACGACGTCGAGTACCACGCACTCAAGGGCGCGCCGCACTACCTCGAGGGCCACCGCCGCGAGGCCATGGACCTGGTTGTCGAGTGGCTGCGTGCCCGCTTCCCGCGCTAGCTCGTCGGTGAGCGTCACCGGACGGGACGTACAGGAGGCCGCGCAGGCGATCCGCGGAGCGATCGTCGAGACGCCCTGTCTGTACTCGCGCACGCTCTCGGAGATCAGCGGTGCGCGGGTCTTCGTCAAGTTCGAGAACCGCCAGTTCACCGCGTCGTTCAAGGACCGCGGTGCGCTGGTAAAACTGCTGTCGCTCGAGCCGCGGGAGCGGGCCCGCGGCGTGCTGGCCATGTCCGCAGGCAACCACGCGCAGGCCGTCTCCTACCACGCCCAGCGCATGTCGATCCCCGCTACGATCGTGATGCCGCGCCTTACGCCTACCGTGAAGGTGGAGCACACGCGCGCCTTCGGCGCCGACGTGGTCCTGCACGGCGACGATCTCAGCGAAGCCGCGGCACACGCGCGCGACCTGGCGCTGCAGCGCAACCTGGTGCTGGTGCACCCCTACGATGACGAGAAGATCATCGCAGGTCAGGGCACGGTCGGCCTCGAGATGCTCGAGCAGCAGCCGGAGCTCGAGATGCTGGTGGCGCCGGTCGGGGGCGGCGGTCTGATCTCTGGGATCGCGCTGGCGGCGCGCGAGCTGCGCCCCGAGGTCGAGGTGATCGGCGTCGAGACGGAGCGCTACCCGTCGATGCAACAGTGCCTGGCGGGCCGTCCGATCGAGTGCGGGACCGCT
>CAXMNF010000215.1:0-2029 GCA_964194645.1 uncultured Gammaproteobacteria bacterium | reverse complement strand
GCTACGGCGGTCGCGGCCGGACACCGGGTGAGCCTGCACGCCGACTCGCCCATGTACCCGCCCGAGCCGTTCCGCCTGATGCGCACGGCGGTCACGCGCGAGACGCGCAAGGGCGACACGATCGCGCCCTCCGAAGCCATCTCCGCGGAGCAGGCGCTGCGCGCCATCACGATCGACGCGGCCTGGCAACTCTTCGCCGAGGACCGCATCGGCAGCATCGAGCCGGGCAAGCTCGCCGACTTCACCCTCGTGGACCGCAACCCGCTCGCGATCCCGCCCCGCGAACTCGACTCCATCCAGGTCCTCGGCACCTGGCTCGGCGGCCAGCGCACCGCGGCCCAGTAGCGGGCCTTGTCAGCGGCGCTCCCGCTCCGGTCAGCGGGCGGCGTGGCGTTGGAACAGCTCGCTGCGGCCCTGCGCGTCGAAGGCCAGCACGACGTAGGGCTCGGGGTTCGGCCCCTCCATGCCGGGAGAGCCTTCGGGCATGCCGGGCACGGCCAGGCCGCGGACTTTCGGGCGCTCGCGGAGCAGGCGCTGGATGTCGCTCGCAGGGACGTGGCCTTCGACTACATAGCCGTCGACCTCGGCGGTGTGGCAGGCGGCTAATTCGCTGGGCACGCCGAGGCGAGCCTTCACGGCCGGGAGGTCGTCTACCTCGATCACGTCGACGGAGAAGCCGCTGTGCTCCAGGTGCTCGGCCCAGCCGAGGCAGCAGTTACAGGTGGCCGTGCGGAAGATCTGCACGTCGCTCGACGCCTGGCGCGGTGCTCCGCACGCGGCCAGCGCCGCCGTCGTCAGCAGGGCTGTGAAGGCGACCAGGAACGGGCTTCGAGCGTGCATGCGGGTCCTCCTGGGGGTGACGCGGACGGGACGTTACCAAATCCCGGCGGTCGGAGCGCCAGCTGGTCCCCGGGCGAGCCCTCGACATTGCCGGGAGATCTGCTTGGATGGGAGGGATGTGGATCTACGTGTCGAGCCTGTACGAGATGGCCGGCCACGTCCGGGAGCGCGGCGTCGGATATCTGGTGTCGATGGTGCAGTCGGAATACCAGCCCGAGCGCCCGCCCGGCGTGCGGAGCGATCGCCACCTGAGGATCGCGGTCGACGACATCAGCCTGCCGAATGAAGGGGCGGTGCTCGCCGGCGAGCCACACGTGCGGCAGCTCGTGGACTTCCTGGAGCGCTGGCCCGGGGACGAGCCGCTGCTGTTGCACTGCTACGCGGGCATCAGCCGCTCGACGGCGGGCGCCTTGATCGCCCTGTCGCTCTGGCAGGACGAGTTCGAGGCCGCGCGCGCCCTGCGGGCAGCCGCGCCGCACGCGATCCCGAACCCGCGCATCATCGCGCTGGCCGACGCGATCCTGGGCCGCGGCGGCCGGCTCGTGGCGGCGCGCGAGTCGATGGGCCCCTGGAGGCCGGCGAGCGAGGCACCGCTCACGGAGCTTGCGCTGCCCCCGCGAGACCGTGGAGTTCCTCTGCGATGAGCGTGCAGAGCTTCCTCGACGAGTGGCACCGCATCGTCGCAGCGCGCGACCTCGACGGCCTCGCCAAGGTGCTCGCCTCCGATGTCAGGCTCGGCGCGCCTCCCTACTGGACGCCGCTCGACGGCCGCGAGCTCGTCTGCCACCTGCTCGGTCTGATCGTGAACACGATCGAGGACTTCAGCTACCACCGCGAGTGGCAGGACGGCCGCGAGCTCGCCCTCGAGTTCCGGGGCCACGTGGGCGACGGCCAGCTCCAGGGGATCGACCTCATCACCCTGAACCACCGCGATCAGATCCAGAAGCTCGAGGTCCTGATCCGGCCCGCGAACGTCCTCGAGACGCTGCGGGCCGTGATCACTCCTCAGATGGCGGCCTTCCTGAAGGACCGGGCAGGCTCGTAGCCCGGGGGTTGGGGCGCCGGTCCCGAGGAACGGTAGACTGGGGCCGATTCCAGCACCCGAGGAGGACCCGACCGTGATCGAGTGGAGTGAGCAGCATCTGATGATCCGCGACACCGTGCGGAGGTTCGTGGAGGCGGAGATCGT
>CAXMNF010000214.1:0-6186 GCA_964194645.1 uncultured Gammaproteobacteria bacterium | reverse complement strand
TCGGCGCGCAACAGCGCGATCGCCTGGTAGGCGTTCACGCCGGGCGACAACACCACGGCGACCCAGCCGGCCAGGCCGATCGAGTCGCGCGTGCCCGAGCGGTCGAAGGGGAAGGCGGGCAGCGCGTGCGCACCCAGCCGTTCGAGCAGGCGGTCGAACGATCGGATGCCGAGCTCTGCGCTGCCCTCGGTCGCGCGGAGGCCGCGCGGCTCCTTGCGCAGCTTCAGCAACAGTGCGCCGCCGGCGTAGGGATCGTCAAAGGGGCGCTCCGCCGCGTCCGTGAAGGTGACCTGGGCGGTCGCCGCGTGTGCCCCGCTGCGGCAGCGCACCTCGACCACGCCCGGCGCCGCGGGCGAGTGGACGCGCAGGGTGCCCTTGCCGTGTCCGTCGTCGCCCCACAGGCAATGGGCGTCGCGCGCGCCGCGCCCGCGCAAGCGCAGCCTGGCGCTCTCGCCGACTTCGGCCACCAGGGCCGGCCCCGGCTCGATCCGCAGCCAGGCGGCGTCCTGTGGCGCGTCGGGCGCCGTCCAGAGAGCAGCGGGCGGCTGCTGGGGACTCCCGGACGTCACACACGAAGTCAGTCCGGCCAACAATGCCGTGCCCAGGAGTTCAGCCGCGCGTCTTCGCATACGCGCAACTTCGGCGCCAACGCCGCAGACTTTAGGTCATTTGAACTAGCGGATGGCGCTAGTCCATGAACGCGCGCAGCACGCGGGCGCGGCTCGGGTGGCGCAGCTTGCGCAGCGCCTTGGCCTCGATCTGGCGGATGCGCTCGCGGGTCACCTCGAAGTCCTGGCCCACCTCCTCGAGCGTGTGGTTGGAGCGCTCGTCGATGCCGAAACGCATCTTGAGCACCTTCTCCTCGCGCGGGGTGAGCGTGGCCAGCACGGTGCGCGTCTTGTCGGCCAGGTTGCGCTGGATCACCTCTTCGGTGAGCGACTGGCGCTTCGAATCCTCGATGAAGTCGCCGAGGTGGCTGTCCTCGTCCTCGCCGATCGGAGCCTCGAGGCTGATGGGCTCCTTGGCGATCTTGAGCACCATCTGCACCTTCTCGAGTGGCATGTCCATCTGGTCGGCGATTTCCTCGGGCATGGGCTCGCGGCCGAGCTTCTGCACCAGGTAGCGCGACGCGCGCACCAGCTTGTTCATGGTCTCGATCATGTGCACGGGGATGCGGATCGTGCGCGCCTGGTCCGCGATCGCGCGTGTGATGGCCTGGCGGATCCACCAGGTCGCGTAGGTCGAGAACTTGTAGCCACGCTTGTACTCGAACTTGTCGACCGCCTTCATCAGGCCGATGTTGCCCTCCTGGATCAGGTCCAGGAACTGCAGCCCGCGGTTCGTGTACTTCTTGGCGATCGAGACCACGAGGCGCAAGTTGGCCTCGATCAGCTCGCTCTTGGCCTCCCCGGCGCGCTCGCGTGCCCCGGCGATCTCGACGGTCCAGGTGCGCGCCTCGTCGAACGTCGCGCCCGCCTCGGACTCGAGCTTCTCGATGCGCCGTTGTGTGGCCTGAACTTCCTTCTCCGCGATCGTGATCGCCTCGGGATCGCCGCCCAGGCGCATCAGCGCCTTCTTGCCCGGAATCGAGCGCCGGCGCGACTGCTCGGCCAGCTCCATGAACTCGTCCTGATCCAGGCGCAGCGGCTTCAGCATGCGCTTGATCAGCTTCTGCTGGTCCTCGATCTGGTCCATGAACTTGTCGATGTTGCGCGCGAGGCCGGACATGAAGTCCTTGATCAGCCCCGACTCGCGCAGGCGTTGCGCGTTGCGCGTGCGGATCTCGTCGATCTCGCCCTCGATGCGCGAACGCGCCTGCTCGCCGGTGCGCGGATTCGCCAGCACCCGCTGACGCTTGGCGACCTCGACCAGCGAGCGTCGCACCTGGGTGAGGCCCGCGAGGAGCTTGCGGCGGCACTCCTCGACCAGGCCCTCATCTCCCTCCCCGGGCGTGGGAAACAGGTGCTTGGCCTCTCGCTTCTCCTTGCGAATCTTGTCGCCCAGCTCGAGCAGCTCGTTTGTGACGATCGGGGACTTCAGGATGATACGGAACTCGTCTTCCTCACCGGACTCGATGCGCTTGGCGATCTCCACCTCGCCCTCGCGCGTGAGCAGCGAGACGGCGCCCATCTCGCGCAGGTAGACGCGCACCGGGTCATTGGAACGAAAGCCGTCGTACTCGCTGCTCGAGCTGTGGCGGCGCGACTCCGGCTTGCGCAGCGGCACGGGCGGCTTCCATTCCTTGACCGAGATGCCGTGGCGGTTGAAGAGTGAGGCCACGTCGTCGAGTTTCTGAGGCGACTTCAGGATGTGCTCGGGCAGTACCCGCAGCAGCACCGGCCCCTCGACCTCACCCGATACCTTCCCCGCGCGCAGCAGCTGGCGCAGGCTTGGAGAGCCAGAACCGTTCGCCGCACCATTGTGCAGCGCGCCATTGGCGGAGCCGTTCGCCTTGCCGTTGGCTTGCGCACGCTTGCTTGACTTGCGGGAGCTGCCGGACCGCTGCTGCTTGCTCGCGCGCATCTTGCGCGCTGCCGAGGAGGACGTCTGCGGAGCCTTCGAATGCGCCATGTTGGGGGGAACTCCTTGACTCGGTTTGGGAAGAAAAGGTTAGACCTGGTGGACCCTGCGCCAGAGCTCGTCGCGCTCTCGCATGTTCTGCTGCTTTCTCTCCAGCAAACTCTCGAGCTCAGCGCGGTCACTGCACGATTCGAGCCGCCCGCTGAGCTGGCGGGACTCCCGATCGAGCGCTCGGATGCGCAGCTGGGACAGGCAATCGTCCGCCGCGCGTTCGGCTTCGCTCTTCGAGCCCGGGTCGGACTCGGCGATTGCGCCGCTGAGCGCCAGGCGCAGCTCTTCCGGCAGCTCGGCGTCAGCATGGGAAGTCAGATGGGCGATCGCTCGGTCGCCATGGACGCGCAGCGCCTCGAGCACGGCGTGCAGCAGCAGCCCGCTCTCGCCCTCCGGAAGCGCCGCGGCCGGCAGCGCGTCAGCCGGAGGCGCGAGCTCGGGGAATGCGGCCAGCGCGCTGATCAAGGTGCGCACCAGCGGGTCGAGCGGAGCGGCACGCCGCGGCGGCGCGGGCTCCGCGGCTGGTGGCTGGCGCACGGGGCCTTCGCGCAGCGCGGATACGATCACGGCCGGCTCGAGCTGTAAGCGCCCGGCGATACGCCGCTCGTAGCCGCCCCGCTCGATCGCGTCGGGCACGGCCGCCAGCAGTGGGCCGAAGCTGCGCGCGATGTCGGCCGCCTCCCATTCGCGCAGCGGCTTCATGCCGAGACGCTGGTCGATCAGGTGGTCGATCAGCGGCAGGGCGGCGTCCACGCACTCGACCAGGGCGTCGGCGCCCTGCTTGGCCAATAGCGTGTCGGGATCCTCGCCCTCGGGCAGGAAGGCAGCCTGTACGCGCAAGCCCTCGGCTGCCAGCACCGGCAGCGAACGCTCGGCCGCGCGTTGGCCGGCCGTGTCGCCGTCGAACAGCACGACCACGTCGCGCGTGTAGCGGCGCAGGCGTCGGGCGTGGTCCTGGGTGAGCGCGGTGCCGCACGGCGCAACGCCTTCCTCTAGCCCAGCGCGGTGCAGCGCGATCAGATCGAAGTAGCCCTCGACCACGATCGCGCGGCCCTTGCTGCGGATCGCGTCGACGGCGAGGGACAAACCGAAAAGAGCCCGACCTTTGCGATAGATCGGGCTCTCGGAAGAGTTCAGATACTTGGGCGTCTCGTCGGCCAGGCCCCGGCCACCAAAGCCGACGACCCGTCCGGTGGCTTCGATGATCGGGAAGATCAGCCGGTCGCGGAAGCGGTCGTAGTGGCCGTCGCCAGTCTGCCGCGGCACGATCAGCCCCGCCTCCTCGGCGTGCTCGAGCGGAGTGCGCTCGCGCCGTAGCTCCGCGATCAGCCCGTCCCAGCCCGGAGGCGCATAGCCGAGCTGGAAGCGGTCGATCAGGTCGGCGGGCACGCCGCGCCGCTCCAGGTAGCTGCGCGCCGGGGCGCCGCCGGGCGAGCGCAGCGCCTGGCGGAAATAGGCCAGGGCCCGCTGGTTCGCGCCGTAGAGCGGAGCCGAGCGGTTCTGCTCGGCGGCGTCGGCGGGGATCTCCACGCCAAACTCGGCTGCCAGGGAGCGGACCGCGTCCAGGAAGTCAGAGCCATCCTGATGCATGCGGAACGCGAACACGTCCCCTCCCTCGCCGCAGCCGAAGCAGTGGAAGATCTGCCGGTCCGGGTTCACGTTGAAGGACGGGGTCTTCTCGGTGTGGAACGGGCACAGCCCCAGGTAGCGGCTGCCCGACTTCTTCAGGCTGACGTGTCGGCTGATCACCTGCACGACGTCCGCGCGTTCGCGGATCTCTTCGATGACGCGATCGGGAATGCGTCCCAAACCGACCTCGGGGGGTGGCTCAATCAAGAGCCTGGGGGTTTGACGAAGCAAAGCCCGCTGCAGCTGACTGCAGCGGGCTTCGGCTAATTGGGTCCCTGTGCCCTGAGCTTCTTGATCAGCCGCTTGCGGGCGGCGATCGCCTTTTTCTTGCGGCGTACGCTCGGCTTCTCGTAGTGCTCACGACGCCGCATCTCGTACATGAGACCGGCCTTCTCGCACTGCTTCTTGAAGCGCTTCATCGCGCCTTCGAAGGACTCGTTCTCTTTTATCTTCACACCAGGCAGAAGACTCCCTCCTTCCCTCTGACTGCCCTCTCCCTGTTCGTGGAGCGGGGAGCCTCGAAACGGGCCGAAAAGCTCCCCAGAGGGCTTGGATCAGTAACTGAATTCCCTTTTAGATCAAGGACTTGCAGCTTCCAACGCCGCGCGGGAAACTAGCACAGCCGGTGCGTGATCCGCAACACGAAGTGGTCCACCCATGCTGGAAAGTGTCGGTATTGGTCGGACCACTTCAGCCTGTGGGTCGGATCCGGATTCCCTGTGCATCCAGGTATCCCTTGGCCTGGCCCACGGTGAAGCTGTGGAAGTGGAAAATGCTGGCCGCCAGGACGGCCGAGGCGGCCCCGCCCCCGGGGCCGTCGTCGAGGCCGTCTCGCAGGTGCTCTAGCGTCCCCGCCCCTCCCGAGGCGATCACCGGGATGCGCAGCGCGTCCGAGACCGCCCGGGTAAGAGGCAGGTCGTAGCCCGCCTCTGTGCCGTCGCGGTCCATGCTGGTGAGCAGGATCTCGCCCGCGCCCAGCTGTTCCACCTGGCTGGCCCACTCCAGGGCGTCCTGGCCGGCCGGCTTGCGTCCCCCGTGCGTGAACACTTCCCAGCCCTGCTCCGGGTCGTCGGCGGCGCGCCGGCGCGCGTCGATGGCCACGATCAGGTTCGCGGAGCCCAGCCGCAGAGCCGCCTCCGAGACCAGCTCGGGCTGGCGCACGGCAGCGGTGTTGATCGACACCTTGTCCGCGCCAGCCTGGAGCAGCGAGCGGACGTCCTCCACCGAGGCCACGCCGCCACCCACAGAGAAGGGGATCATGATCGCGTCGGCGGTGCGCGCGACCAGGTCCAGGATGGTGCCGCGCCGCTCGTGCGACGCGTTGATGTCCAGGAAGCACAGCTCGTCGGCTCCCTGCTCGTCGTAGGCCGCGGCCGCGGCCACGGGATCGCCGGCGTCGCGCAGCTCGAGGAACTGCACGCCCTTCACGACGCGGCCATCCTTGATGTCGAGGCACGGGATGATGCGCTTGGTCAGCACGGCGCGACCTCGTCCAGCGCGGCCGTCAGCTCGAATGCCCCGTCATACAGGGCGCGGCCCACGATCACGCCGGCGATGACGCGGCTGCGGGCCAGGGCAGCCAGGTCGGCGAGCGAGCTCACTCCGCCCGAGGCGAGCACCGGAATCTGCGTGACGCGCGCCAGCTCCGCCGTCGCCTTGACGTTCGCGCCGGAGAGCATCCCGTCCCGCCCGATGTCGGTGTGCAGCAGTGCGGCCAGCGGCAGGTCTGCGAAGCGCTCCAGCACCTGCTCGACCGTCTCCGCGCCCGTCTCCGTCCAGCCGCGCACGGCAACCCGGCCGTCGCGCGCGTCGAGACCCAGGATCACCTGCTCGGGAAAGCGCCGCGCAGCTTCTCGCAGGAGCTGAGGCGCCTCCAAGGCGATCGTACCCAGGATGACTCGCTCGACGCCGAGTTCGAGCAACGCCTCGATCCGCTCGAGCGAGCGGATGCCCCCACCGACCTGCACGGGGACGCCCTTGGCAGCG
>CAXMNF010000213.1:0-3857 GCA_964194645.1 uncultured Gammaproteobacteria bacterium | reverse complement strand
TCGCGGCCTTGGTCGGGACCGAGTTCGGCCGCGGTCGCGCCGCTCCGGTCGCGGACCTCTTCTTCAACGGCGTGACCGAGGTCACGCTGCGGGTCTAGCCGACCCGTCAGGCCTGGCGCAGCGCCGTCAGGCCTGGCGCGGCGTGTTCAGCGCGCGCGCGTTCTCGGAGACGATCCTGCGCACGCGCGCCGCGTCGAAGCTCGAGAGCGCGGCCAGGTAGTCGAGAGGCGCGGGCATGCCCTCGATGTGCGGCCAGTCCGAGCCAAAGATCACGCGCTCGTCGCCCATGAACTCGACGATCTCGTGCACGTCGTCCTCCCAGAACGGGTTGATCCAGACGTGCCGCTTGAAGGTCTCCGTGGGGTCTTCCTTGAAGTAGCCCGGCATGCGGCGATGAGTGCTGCGCAGCTTGCGGAACAGGTCGCCCAGGAACTCCGAGCCGTTCTCGACCGAAGCGATACGCAGGTTCGGAAAGCGCTCGAAGAGCTTGTCGAAGATCAAGGTCGCCAGGAAGTCGTGCGCCGAGCGCTCGATGTTCCAGGACTTGATCGACGGGCGCCCGCGGCCCTCGAATGAGGAGCCAAAGCCGTCGCGCACGTAGCCGTTGTTGCTGTAGCCGCTATCGCCGGCGTGCACGACCAGCGTGATCCCGGCCTCGTTCAGGCGCGCCCAGAAGGCGTCGAACGCCGGGTCGGAGGGCGTGAGCGACCCGGCTGCCGTGAAGACCGCGGCGGGACGCATCACCACCACGCGCGCGCCCCGCTCGAGCGCCCACTCGAGTTCGTGCACCGCCCAGTCCACGTCACAGAGCGACAGGTAGGGCGCCGCGAAGATGCGCTCGCGGTGGTTGAAGCTCCAGTCTTCCAGAAGCCACTGGTTGAAGGCGCGGAACGTCCAGGTGACGGCCTCCGGGTCGTGTTTCAGGAGCTCCTCGTAGAGCACGCCCAGAGTCGGGAACAGCCAGGTCTCGCTGATGCCCTGCTGATCCATCACCTGCACGCGCGCCTCGGGCTCGCGGTAGGCGGCCGGAATTGGCTCGCGTTCGCGCAGCAGGCCGAGCGGGGACACGCCCCCGGGGTTGCCGCGCAGGTAGTCGTGCAACGCACCGGGCTTGGCGATCGGATCGAAGGTGGGGTTCACCACGGCGCGACACAGCTTGCCAGCCACCAGGTGGTACTTGCGGCCGCCGAGCTCCGCCCACTGCACGGTCCGGTCGGCGCTGCGCGGATCCAGGTGCCGGGTAAAGGCGTCGAGCGCCTCGTAGTAGTGGTTGTCCGCGTCGAACACCGGGTAGCCGAGCTCGGGCACGAGTCGCGCCTCCTCTTGCAGTTCTGCCTGCCGCGCCATGATAGCGTGGCCGATCGTTCAGAAGCCGGACTCTCTCCTGCGGTTCACTCTTTCGCGGATGGCACGGTATGCTTTCCCGGCCTCGGCCACCAGAAGGAGTGTCGTGTCCGATTCCGTGCAGCGCTTCGGGGACCTGATGAGCCGCGCCGGCCTGCCGATCTGGCCGCAGTGAAGTACCCGCGCGATGCCGGACTGCAGCGGACGCTGGAGCGCTTTGGCCTCTCCCCGGATGCGCTGCTCGGCCACGGCGGCGAGGCGTTGGTGTACGCGCTCGATGCGAAACGCGTGCTGCGCGTGCACCATGCCGGCACGACGGCCGAGACGGTCGAGGCGCGCCGCGCCCTGCTGACCGAACTTGCGGCCGGTGCGCAGCACGTACCCTTCTCGATCCCCGAGGTGCTAGACACCTCCAAGGTCGAGGACCGGATCGCTACGATCGAACGGCGCCTGCCCGGGCGACCGGCCATGCGCGTGCTGGAGGAGCTGCGCGGCGAGGCACGCGCCGAGCTGCTGCGCGCCCATCTAGACGCGGCTGCGCGGATCGGCGACCTGCCGCTCGAGCGCCCCTGGTTCGGGGACCTGCTGCGGGACCCGCCGATCCGCACGCACACCAGCCGCGCCTACCTGAATGAGCGCGCCGCGCACAGCCTGGCCGCGGCCGGTCCCGGCTTCGAGAAGATCGACCCCGCGGCGCTGGCCCGCGCGCTGCCCGAGCCCGAGCAGCGCTCCCTGGTCCACCTGGACGCCTTCACGGGCAACATGCTCGCCTGCGGCGAGACGATCAGCGCGGTGCTCGACTTCGGCGTGGTCGCGATCGCGGGCGACCGTCGCCTGGATCCACTGGCGGCAGCTGTCTACCTGGCCAGCGAGATCACGCCGTGCGCGACCCCGGCCGACCGCGCGGTGGCCGCGGAGTGGCTGGCCGAAGCGGGCCTCGCGCCGTTCTACGAGCCCGCTCGGCGCTGGCTCGCGGGCTTCTGGTCGACCGCGCGCGACGACCTCGCCCTGCACCGCTGGTGCCGATCCGTGCTGCTGGGCTGAACGCTCCGCGGCTCCCTCTCCTCACGCCCCGCTCTGGACAGGGCGCCCCGCCTCACCGCAGAATCCCGCTGGGGAGAATCCATGAGCGAGGCACAGCCCAAGGGCCACTACTCCGTCGCGCGCGTGCCGGACGCCTGGTACGTCGCCTGCCGGAGCCACGAACTCGGCGAGCGCCCGCTCGCGCGCAGCTTGTACGACCAGCCTGTCGCGCTGTTCCGCGACGGCGGCGGCCGCGCGGCCGCCCTGCTCGACCGCTGCGCCCACCGCAACTCTCCACTCTCGCTCGGCACCGTAGACTCCGAGGGACGGCTGGCGTGTCCCTACCACGGCTGGCGCTTCGACAGGAGCGGCGCCTGCCGCGAGGTCCCAGGCCTGCTCGACGGCAGCGACCCCGACGGGCGCCAACGAGCGGTGCCGTATTTCGCGGCGCGCGAGCAGGACGGCTTCGTCTGGATCTGGGGACGTCCCGGGGCAGAGCCGAGCTGCGAGCCGCTGCGCATCCCGCGCATAGACGACCCGGACTACCTGGTCGTGGTGCGCGAGTACGACGTGGAGTGCACCTTGCACGCCGCCCTGGAGAACGCGCTCGACGTGCCGCACACCGCGTTCGTGCACCGCGGCGACTTTCGCGGCAAGGGCAGCAACGAGATCGAGGCGGTGCGCCGCCGCATCCCGAACGGCATCGAGGTCGAGTATCTCGGCGAGCCGCCGCTCTCGGGCCCGTCCACTGGTGCCGACGGCCAGCCACTGGTCTCGCAGCACTGGGACCGTTTCTTCCTGCCTGCCGTGGCACAGGTGGAGTACCGCACCGGCCCGGAGCGCCACTTGATCAGCACCCTGCCCCACACGCCGGTCAGCGACTTCAGGACGCGCTTCTGGCTGGTGTCGTGCTGGAAGATCGCGCCCGAGAAGCGCAGCGAGATGCGGCCGCGCATCGAGAACCAGCTCGACACGATCCTCGCGCAGGACGTCGAGATCCTGCGCCAGCAGACCCGCCGGATTCGCGAGCTGGGCGGCGAGTCGTTCCACTCGAGCCCCCTCGACCTGATGGGCCCCGAGATGCTGCGCATGCTGCGCCAGGCCGAGCGCGGCCTTCCCGCCGACAGCGCCGAGATCGAGCGCACCATCAAGCTGCGAGTCTTCTAGCTAGGCGGCCGGGTCGAGCAGCACCTTCAGGACGCCGTCGCGTCGGCTCGCGAACAACTCGTATGCCTTCGCACCGTCGGAGAGCGCCATGCGGTGCGTGAACACCCGCTCGGGCGCGAGCCGGCCCTCCACCAGCAGCGGAACCAGCGGCTCCCAGAGCTCGGGAACCGGGCAGATGCCGATGCGGAAGGTCAGGTTCTTCATGAGCGCCAGGCCCATCGGGAACGGGAAGGCCAGATTCAGGTTCACACCGACCACGCTCACCACGCCGCCGCGGCGCACCAACTGGAGCGCCGAGAGAATCGCCGCGTCCGCACCCACTG
>CAXMNF010000212.1:0-12915 GCA_964194645.1 uncultured Gammaproteobacteria bacterium | reverse complement strand
ACACCCACGTTCACCTGGCAGCGCAGAACGTCGTCCGAGAGCGTCCAGTTCACCAGGTTGTTCTCCAGGAAGAAGCTGTTCGGCACCACGATGTGGCTGCTGTCCGAGGCGCGGATCCGGGTGCTGCGTGCTCCGATCCGTGCGACCGTCCCGTACGTGCCTTCGACCTGCACCAGGTCGCCGACCCGAACCGATGCGGGTGACCTCGAAGGTCCACGTCTCGAGCGCGGCCCGGATCAGCTGGCGCAACCCGTCCGGGGCGTTCGCGGGCAGCGACTCCTGTGCGTGCGCAACGCCGGGTGCGAGGGCCGCCATGCCGAGCGCCGCCCGCCCCAGCGGGCGCTTGACTGTGGTGCCGAGTGAAGCGAAGCCGGACATCTCGCTCTCCTATCCCTGGGCGGGTGCGTCGCTCATCCAGATCGGCGCGCCGTCGCGCAAGGTAGCGCGCACCAGACCGTGTTCGAGTCGTTCGCGTGCGCGCGACCAGGGGCGGTCGAGCAGCAGCAGGTCTGCGGGCTCGCCGGGCGCGACGCGGCGCGGCGCTCCGCCCGGCGCCTGTGGCGCGGAGCTGAACAACGCGAGTGCCTGCTCGGGCGAGAGGCGTTCGCCTGCGCCGAGCGTGGCGCCGCAGCGCGTGCGCCGGTCCACTGCCGCCCGCATGGCGATCCAGGGGTCGGGCGAACCGAAGGGCGCGTCGGTGCCGGCGCCAAGCGGCACGCCCGCTTCCAGGAACCCGCGGCAGCGGTACAGCCAGGGGAGGTCGCGTTCCTCGACCTCGCGGCGGTAGGCGTCCCCGCGCTCCATCACGAAGCCCGGCTGGGTGACCACCGTGAGCGGCAGGGCCGCCAGCGCCTCGACGGCTTCGCCCGGAGCCACCGACGCGTGTTCGATCCGGTCGCCCGGGCGGGCCCCCGCCGCAGCGAAGGCCGCTGTGGCGAGCAGCAGCTCGCTGCGCGTCACACAGTGGATGGCCAGCGTGCGGCCGCCCGCGTGGGCCGATTCGATCTCGCCCTGGAGCGCGTCGAGACCCGGCAGGTCGTGCTCCGCGAGCACCAGCTTCACAGCGCCGCGCGTCAGCCCGGGGCGGGACGGTTCGGGGAGATCGGGCCGTCCCAGCACTACCAGGCGCTGCTGCAGCTCACCGCGCTCGAGGGCGCGCGTGAAGGCGAAGAGCTCCGCCGCGCCATTCGTCGGCGTAGCGTCGCTCACGCCGGTCACGCCGTAGCTCGCGAGCTGCGCTCCGACCTCCGTCAGGTTCGGGGGAGCCGCCGGGCCCAGCCGCTCGCGCAGCCAGGCGTCCGCGCGGTACAGCCGTCCGGTGGCTCGTCCGTCCGTGTCCCGCTCGACGCCCGGGTGGTCCGCGCCCGCGTCGAGTCCGAGCGCCGCGATCGCGGCGGAGTTCAAGAGCCAGAGCGCGCCGCTGCGCTGCTGGATGCGCAGCGGCCGCGTTCCTTCGAGGGCGTCGAGCGCGCGCCGCTCGAGCGCGCCGGCAACCGAGTCGTGGTAGCCGATGCCCCGGATCCAGTCGCCGTCCGGAGCGCCGGCGAGTGCGCGCGCAAGCTGGGTGCGCGTGTACACGTCCGGCGGGCCGCAGCGCAGCGAGGCGGCGGCCGCCGCCAGCGCGAAAAGGTGCAGGTGGTGGTCGTGCAGGCCCGGCAGCAGCGCGCCGCCCTCGGCGTCGAGGGTGGTCTCGCCCGGCTCGGGCGCAAGCGTCGGCTCGAGCGCCGCGATCCAAGCGCCGCGAATGCGCACGTCCAGCAGCCGTCCCTCGACTTCGGCGTGCCGGATCAGCACCGGCCGGCCAGCTCCGCGAGTACCGACTCGCTGTCGGCCCCGAGCGGGCGGGCGGTCTGCGCGACGCTCCGGGCGCGCGGCTCCACGACAGGCTCGCGGCCGTCGGGCGTCTCCACCCACCACGCGCCATCCCGCTCGCGCACGCGCGCGTCCCGCGCGCGGCCGAGTCCGAGCAGGTGCGAAGCGACGTCGTGCAGCGATACGTCGACCAGCTCGCCCCCGCCGCGGCGGAAGCTTGCGAGGGCAGCCAAGGCGGCGTGCAGGCCGGCGAGCGGATCGGCGACCGCGTCGCTGCAGAACAGCGGGGCGTCGGGGCCGCCGCCGGCGAGCCCCGCGGCGATGCCGGCGTCGTCGCCGAATGCCACCCAGTGGGCTCCGGGCTCGCGCCGCCCGTAGCCGCTGATCCCCACCCAGGAAAGACCTGGCGTCTCGGCCACGACGCGTTCGGCCGAGACGCCGAGCTGCACCAGTGCGCGGGGGCGCGAGCTTTCGATCACCAGGTCGGCGCGCGCGAGTAGCGCGCGCAGCTGCGCGATCCCCTGCTCGCTGCGAAAGTCGAGGGCGACGTTCTGCTTGCCGCCGTTCAGCAGCGAGAAGAATTCCGGCGAGCCGCCCCGTGCCCCGTCGGGGCGTTCGAGGCTCTCGACCTTGATCACGCGCGCGCCGGCGAGGGCGAGCAGGCTCGCGGCCAGCGGACCGGCCCACAGCGAGGAGAGATCGACGACCAGCGGCCGGGCGTCGTCGGCGCGCTCGACACGCGTGCCGCAGACCGTCCAGCGCTGCCAGGGCGGTGGGTCCAGCAAGGGCGAGCGCACGAGCGCCGCCGGCAGTCCCAGCTCGCGCGCGCGCTCGACGAGCGCCGTGGCACTCGCGCGTTTCACTTGGGCGGCACTGAACTCCCACGGATCCTCCGCGCCAGGCTCCGCCTCGAGCCAGGCCGGCAGCAGCGCCACGTCGTCGGCTCGTGCAAGGTTCAGCGCCAACCAGCCATCTTGTGCGCGCAGCAGCCGGCAGCTCCCGCCCGGGGCGACTGTGCCGCGCCGCGCCAGGCCGAGCAGGGCGGCGCGCTCGCCGAGCAGCGCGGCGCCGTCCAGGCGCGCCAGACCGTCGCCGCCCGGTGCGGCGAGCCGCGCCAGCGCCTCGATCGCGCCTTGGGCGGCGCTGGCCAGCGGGGCGGGCGCCAGGAGCGGCGGTCCGTCGGCTCGACCCGTGAGTGACATTGCCCCCGAGCGTGCCCAGGCCAGGTCCGGGTGCAGTCCGCTCCCGCTGGGGGGGCCGGCGCACATCCCGCAGTCGCGCAGCAGTGCATCCGCGTGACGGCCGGCGTGGGTCGGTTCCTGCACCGCAAGAGCCTACCGCCTTTGGGGTAGACTACGGGCGATGGCACAGCTCAAGGCAGGCACGCGGCTCAAGAGCGCCGTGTGCACCACGGAAGTGATGGTGATCGCGGTTCCCGAAGGCGGGGCGGAGCTCACTTGTGGCGGCGCGCCGCTGGCGCTGGTGGGCGAGGAGCCCCCGGCGGGTGCCTCGCTCTCGCCCGACGCCTCGAAGGGCACGCAGATCGGCAAGCGCTACACGAACGAGGCGGGCACGATCGAGCTCCTGTGCACCAAGCCGGGCGACGGATCGCTGGCGGCCGACGGAGCCGCGCTGGTGATCAAGGCCGCGAAGCCGCTGCCGTCCTCGGACTGAGCGAGCGAGTGGCCCGAGCGGCGGCGTGACGCTCTTTGCGTTGCGCTACGACTTCCGCTGCTTCTCCGGCGGAGCCTCGTCTGAGCAGCTCTTTGCCGCCGCGCTAGAGCAGTGCGCCTGGGCCGACCGGCTCGGCTTCGTCTCGGTCACCTTGTCCGAGCACCACGGATCGCCGGACGGGTACCTGCCCTCGCCGATGGTGGCCGCGGCCGCAATCGCCGCGCGCACCGAAAAGCTGCGCCTCATGCTGGCGGCGCTGATCGCGCCCCTGCACGACCCGATCCGCCTGGCGGAGGACCTGGCCGTGCTCGACGTGCTCAGCAACGGACGGCTGATTCCGGTGCTCTCTGCGGGGTATGTGGAGGCGGAGTTCGAGGCGTTCGGCGTCAAACTCTCGGAGCGCGCGCGGCTGATGGACGAGATCGTTCCGTTCCTGGAGCGCGCCTGGAGCGGTCAGCCGTTCGAGCACCGCGGGCGCAGCGTGCGCGTGACGCCGCGGCCCGTGCAGATGCCGCGCCCGCCGATCTTCATGGGCGGCTCGTCGCCCGCAGCTGCGCGGCGCGCCGCACGGCTCGCCGACCACTTCCTGCCGTCGCTGCCCGAACTCTTCGAGGTGTATCGCCGCGAGCGCACAGCACTCGGCAAGCCCGACCCCGGCCCGGGGCCGCGCACCACCGGGAACTTCCTGCACGTCGCCGAGGATCCCGACGCCGCCTGGGCCGAGATCGCCCCGCACGCCCTGCACGAGATGAACGCGTACGGACGCTGGGGCCAGTCGGCCGGCACGCTCGGCCCCTACCGTCCCGTGGAAGATCCTGCCGAGCTGCGCGCCAGCGGCGCGTACCCGGTCTGCACGCCCGAGCAGGCGATCGAGCGCGCCCGTGCACTCGGTCCGGGCGGCACCGTCATGTTGCACCCGCTGATGGGCGGCATGGCTCCGGAGCTCGCCTGGAAGAGT
Source organism: uncultured Gammaproteobacteria bacterium (assembly GCA_964194645.1). Taxonomy (GTDB): domain Bacteria; phylum Myxococcota_A; class UBA9160; order SZUA-336; family SZUA-336; genus CAXMNF01. The sequence continues at coordinate 8,471 of CAXMNF010000212.1, read as the reverse complement.
CTGGAACTCTTCGAGGCCAGGGTGCTCCCCGCCCTGCGCAACTAGGAGCGCCGGGCGCGAAGCTGCCGCACCAGCACGAAGACCGCGCCGGCCGCGATCGCCACGGCTAGCCAGACCACCCGAGGCTGGTCGCCGAGCAGGGCGAACGCTCCCTTGCCGAAGAACACGAGTCCGGCGATGCCCGGCAGGAAGCCGATAGCCGTGCCGAGTACGAAGGGTCCGAAGCGCACCCGGGACAGGCCGAGCGCCCAGTGCGCGGGGGGTGCCAGGAAGAACAGCAGCCGCACGAGGATTACAGTCTGCAGCCCGCGTTCGGCCAGGCGCTGGTCGTAGGAGCGCAGGCGCTCGGGCAGGTGCGCCGCCACCCAGTCGCGGCCGATCGAGCGCGCGAAGCCGAAGCCCACGAGCCCGGCCAGGACCGAGCCCAGCCAGCACAGCGCGAAGGCCATGCCGAGCGGCCAGGCCAGGGAGGCGGGCACCACGAACAGGATGCCGGGCACGCCGAAGGGCTCGAGCAGTCCGAACACCACGATGAACAGCAGGGGACCCCAGATGCCGGACTCGGTCAGCAAGGCGCGCACCCGCTCCGGCTGACGGATCAGCTCGAGCAGCCCGCTCTGCCACGCCGCGACCCCGAGGACCACGAGGGCCGCGAACAAGAGCAGACGTCGGGGCACGCGCGCGTCCCGGCCTACTGGCAGAGCGTCACGTAGTAGCCGTCGGGATCGCGCAGCTCGACTTCGCGCTGCCTCGCGAGCGGGTTCTCGTGGGGTCCTTCCAGGATCTCGGCGCCGAGCGCCTTGGCCCGTTCAAAGGCGGCATCGAGATCGTCAATGCGGAAATACAGGCAGACGCCGCCGCCCACTGCGCCGTCGCGCGCCTGGCGCAGCCAGGCGTGCTCATCGCCCTGCCAATGGTGCAGCAGCAGGAGCACCGTATCGCCGTGCTTGAGCATGCCGAACTCCGCACCCCCGTGCGTGTTCTTGCAGCCGAGCAGGCGCTCGTACCAGGCCGAGCTGGCGAGTACGTCCTTCACCGCGATCATCGGTTCCGTGTGCATCGGGGGCTCTCCTCTAGTATGCGGGCAGGGCGACGCTCCTCAAGCGCGCGCCCCGAGCGGCCCGAGCGGTTGTGCGAGCGCGTCGAGCACCGGTCCGTACATGCCGCGCTTCAGCACAGCCATGGCGGGATCGGCCTTGGCCGCCAGCTCCGAGGCGAGCTCGAGCGCGCGCGGCAGTACCCGGTCCTTGGCGAGCGCCTCCCCGACGATGCCACGCGCGCAGGCCTCGGCGCCTCCCCAGCGCTTGCCGGTGGCGATCATCTCGTGGACGGTCTGTGCGGGCAGTCGCGCGCGAAGCAAGGCCGTCATGCCCGGGTGCAGGGGCGCCTTCATGTCGACCTCGGGCATGCAGAAGTAGCCGCGGTCGGCGCGCATCACGCGGAAGTCGTGCGCCAGCGCGACCTGGCCGCCCGCGCCGAACGCGTGGCCATTGAGCGCAGCGACGCTGACCGCCGGGAGGGTGAGCACCCGCGCGAAGATCCCCAGGACGCCCGCCAGGTAGGCGCCGGGATCGCTGGCGCCCATCATGTGGTCCAGGTCGAGCCCGTTCGAGTAGAACTTGCCGGTGCCGACCGTGACCAGGCCGCACGGCGCGCCGGCCTTCTCGACCCGGTCCAGGGCGTCGTTCCAGGCCCGGATCGAGTCGGGTGTGAAGCGGTTCTCGCCGGCGTCCATGCAGAGCACGAAGATCTCGCCCTCGCGCGAGAGCTCCAGGCCCATCAGGCCACGCGAGCCAGCGGCAGGCGGCTCGGCCCGCGCATCTGGAAGGACTCCACGTAGCAGACCTCCGGCTCGCTCCTCGCCAGGCCGGGCAGCTCCGGGACCAGCGCCTCCAGGGCGCAGCGCGCCTCGAGGCGTGCCAAGGAAGCGCCCAGGCAGAAGTGCTGGCCGAAGCCGAACGCCAGGTGGCCCTGCGTGTCGCGCGTGATGTCGAAGCGGTCGCCGTCCGGGAACTGCCTGTCGTCGCGGTTCGCGGAGCCGAGCAGGGGCACCACGTAGTCGTTGGCGCCGATCCGGGCACCGCCGAGCTCGACGGGCTCGGTGGCGCGGCGGAACAAGAGCTGCACCGGGCTCTCGTAGCGCAGCGTCTCCTCGACCAGCGCAGGCAGCTTCTCCGGGTGGTCGCACAGCAGCGCGAGCTGCTCGGGATGGTCGAGCAATGCGTTCACGGCGTTCCCGATCAGGTTGGTGGTGGTCTCGTTCCCCGCTACCAGCAGCAGCACCACGAACATCACCACCTCGTGCGCAGTCAGACCCCCCTCGCCGCCCTGGGCTTCGACGAGCACGCTCACCAGGTCGTCGCGCGGCTCGCGCCGGCGCGCGGCCGCGATCTCTCCGATGTAGCCGGTGAGCGAACTCATCGCGGCGGTGAAGCCGCTCGCCTCGAGCCCGAGCTTGCGCCCGGGACCCGACACTCCCGCGATGATGCCGTCGGACCAGCGCTTGAAGTCCAGCTGACGCTCCGGCTCGACGCCCAGCATCTCGGAGATCACGCTGACCGGCACCGGGATCGCCAGGTCGCGCACCACGTCGAACTCCTCGCCACGCCGCAGCCGCTCCATGGCATCGGCCACGATCTCGCGCAGCCGCGTTTCCCAGGCGGCGATCCGGCGCGGCGTGAAGCCGCGATTCACGATCGCGCGCAGCGTGGTGTGATCGGGCGGATCGGCCAGGATCAGCATACGCCCCGGGTCGTCCGGGTCGCCGATCGGCATGGCGCGCGCCAGACCGGAGAGGTACTCGAGAGACTCGGGGTCGCTCGACGGGTCGACGCCCGGCTCGAAGCCCAGCATGGCCGAGGCCATCGCGTCCGACGAGAACAGGCCGGGGTTCTTCAGCACGAAGCGCACGTCCTCGTAGCGCGACACCACCCAGGTGCGCGGCCGCACCTCGTGCACCGGAGCGTGCTCGCGCAGCAGGCGGTACTGCGCGTAGCTCGTGGCGCCGCTCGGTTCGAACGGATCGTAGTCGATCTGCATCTGCCCTCCGGATCGCTAGGCGTCGTCCTCGATGATAGCCGCGATCTCGTCGGCGCGGGCGTCGGCGTCGGCCTCGCCCATGTCCATCAGCCGGTCCACGTAGTCCCCCTGGAACATCACCATGCTGAGCAGATCCTGGCTGCGCGTCTCGCGGGTGCCCAGCCGTCGCGTCAGGAAGCGAAACCCGGCGGGCAGGCGCGGCTCGTAATCGCGCGCCAGCTCGCCCAGATCGTGCGAGGGCCGCAGGATCAACAGGCGCACGGGGCGCAGCTCCGGGTGCTTCGCCCGCACGAGCGGGTCGTCGATCAATGAGTTGACGCGCTCGAGCTGCATCGCATCCTGGTCGAGCAGGTCCAGGAAGATCGCGTTCAGCAGCACGCCCAGCACCTGGGCGGGTGGCGGATAGCCCGAGATGACCTCGTGCGGCGCGGCCTGGTCCGCCTGGCGGTGGCGTGTCGACACCGCGACGATTCGCCCAGCGCCCAGGTGCACCGCGGGCGCCAGCGGCGAGTGCAGGCGCACGCCCCCGTCGCCGTACCAGGTCTCGCCGACCTTCACGGCGGGGAAGAACAAAGGCAGCGAGGCGGACGCCATCACGTGCTCGAGACGCAGCCGGGTCGCCACGCTCACACGCCAGGGGCGCCGCCACGCCTCGACGCCCCGGCCCTGGTACCAGGTGACGGTCTGTCCGGTCGCGTAGTTCGTAGCGGTGATCGCGAGCGCGCGCAGCGCTCCGCTCGCCAGGTTCTGCTCGACGCGCGGCAGGCTCCCGTCGTCGCACTCCAACGCCCTGCACAGGAAGCGGTGCAGCGGGCTGGTGTCCACCAGGCCGCGCACCTGCGGGATGCCGCGCCGGCCGCCCAGCACGGTGAGCTGCGCACCCCAGCGCAGCAGGTGCGAGAGCAGGGAACGCAGGTCGGCGCGGAACACCTGGTCGACCGAGATGCCGCACCAGAGCTCGGTCAGGCGCTGGACTTTTCCGGCGAAGGAATCGATGTTGTTGGCCAGGTGCGCGGCGTTGATCGCGCCGGCCGACACGCCGGTCAGGATCGGCACCGCCAGGTCCGGGTAGCGCCGCGCCAGATGGCGCAGGAAGCCGAGCTGGTAGGCGCCGCGCGCTCCACCGCCGCCCAGTGCGAAGGCCAGCTCGTTTCCGTTCTCTTCGCTGTTCACGGGGCCGTCCGATCGGCTCGGACCATACACCCGTGCTCGTCGGGGCCGCCAGCCGCCCTGTGGTAGGCTCGGCTCGGAACGCAGGAGGAGTGGGCCATGCCGATCGATCGAGACAAGGCGCTGGGTCAAAGCCTGGGCGTGAGCGAGTCGGAGTACAAGCCCGACGACGTGATCCTGTACCACCTGGGGATCGGCGCAGGGGTCCCTGCGACCGAGCGCGGCGAGCTCGAGTACACCTACGAGAAGAACCTGAAGGTGTTGCCCAGCTTTGCGGTGGTGGCCGGGAGCCGCGGGCGCCGTGGCGGCCGCGGGCAGCGTGGCCTGACCGAGGTGCCGGGACTGTCCTTCAACCTGGCAATGATGCTGCACGGCGAGCAGGACGTGGAACTCCACAAGCCCCTGCCGACCGCCGCGAAGATCTCGTCGGAGGGCCGTATCGCGGAGGTCTACGACAAGACCAAGGCCGCGCTGATCGTGATGGAGTCGCAGACCAGCGACGAGTCCGGCGAGCCGCTCTACACGACGCGCTCGTCGCTCTTCGTGCGCGGAGAGGGCGGCTTCGGCGGACCCAGCGGCCCGAAGGCCACGAACGTCGCACCGGATCGCGAGCCCGACGGTGTGATCGAGCGGCCGACCCTGCCGCAGCAGGCGCTGCTCTACCGTCTGAACGGCGACAAGAATCCCCTGCACGCCGACCCCGAGTTCGCCAAGCTCGGCGGCTTTGACGCGCCCATCATCCACGGGCTGTGCTCCTACGGAATCGCCTGCAAGGCGATCGTGGACGAGGCGCTGGACGGCGACACCGCGCGCGTGGCCCGCTACCAGGCGCGCTTTGCCGGAGTCGCGTGGCCGGGCGAGACCTACCTGGTGCGCTACTGGCGCGAGGACGGGACCGTCTACCTCGAGGCCCGCTCCAAGGAGCGCGACGCGGCGATCATCTCGAACGGGGCGATCACGCTGCGGAGCTGATCGAGTAGGAGCCCGTCCATGAACGTGATGATGCTGCTCGAGATGGCGTCCGGTGCCTTCGGGGACCGGGTCGCCGTGCAGTACGGCGACGAGCGCCTGACCTACCAGGAGTTGTTTGCGGCGGCCGGGGGCGCCGCCCGCGCAGTGCGGGCCGCGGGCTCCAGCCGGGTCGCTGTGCTCGACACCAGCAGCCCGGCGGTACCGGTCGCGCTGTTCGCCAGCGGCTGGGCGGGGGTGCCGTTCGTGCCGCTCAACTACCGGCTGACCGGCTCGGAGCTCGAAGCGCTGATCGGGCAGGTGACCCCGCTCTACCTGATCACCGAGACGGAGCGCTGCGCGCAGATGTCGGCTCTGCCGGGCACGACCGTGATCGCGCGTCACGAGTTCCTGGCGCACGAGCGGGTCGCCGACGCTGCGGCCGAGTGGTCGATGGATCCCGACGAGATTGCCGTGCTGCTCTTCACCAGCGGTACGACCGGCGCGCCAAAGGCGGCCGTGCTGCGCCACAAGCACCTGGTCTCCTACATCCTTGGCGCGGTCGAGTTCGCCGCTGCCGGCGAGGACGAGGCCGCGCTGGTGAGTGTGCCGCCCTACCACATTGCGGGCATCGCGGCGGTCCTATCGTCGGTCTATGCGGGCCGGCGCATCGTGCAGCTGCCTAGCTTCGACGCCGCGCGCTGGCTCGAGTTGGCACGCAGCGAAGGGGTCACGAACGCGTTCGTGGTGCCGACCATGCTGGCGCGAATCGTCGAGGCGCTCGGCGACGCGAAGAGCGCCGACCTGCCGCGGCTGCGTGCGCTTTCCTACGGCGGAGGCAAGATGCCGCAGTCGACGATCGAGCGCGCCATGCGGCTCTTCCCCGACACGTCGTTCACGAACGCCTACGGGCTGACCGAGACCAGCTCGACGATCACCTTGCTCGGCCCCGAGGAGCACCTCGCGGCCCTCGCCAGCGACGCGCCGGAGGTGCGCCGGCGCATCATCTCGGTGGGCCGGCCGCTGCCCGGACTCGAGCTCGAGGTGCGCGACGAGGACGGCAAGGCCGTTCCGTCCGGCGAGCGCGGCGAGATCTGGGTGCGCGGCGAGCAGGTTTCGGGCGAGTACCTGGGCCGGGGCAGCACGGTAGATGCGGCGGGCTGGTTTCCGACGCGCGACGGTGGCTGGCTCGATGCGGAGGCCTACCTGTTCATCGACGGCCGCATCGACGACGTGATCGTGCGCGGCGGCGAGAACATGTCGCCCGGCGAGATCGAGGACGTGTTGCTCGAGCACAAGGCCGTGGCCGACTGCGCCGTGGTCGGCGTGCCCGACGAGCAGTGGGGCGAGGCCGTGGCCGCCGCCGTGGTCCTGCACCCGGACCGGCAGGCCAGCGCCGAGGAGCTGCGTGAGTGGGTGAAGGCGCGGCTGCGCTCTTCCCGCACCCCGGAGAAGATCGCATTCGAGAGCGAGCTTCCGTACAACGAGACCGGCAAGCTGCTGCGCCGGGTCGTGCGCGCGCAGCTCTCGGGAGCCGCGCCATAGCCGACTCCGCGAGTTCGCTGGCACTCTCGCCCGCACAGGTCATCGAGCGCTTGCAGTCGCCGTGGGCGCCCGAGTCGTACTCGCCGCTCACCGGCAAGCCCCTGCTGCTGATCCGCTTCGACGGCGAGGATCTGGCCGGGGGGGGGCCGGAGTTGGATCGCGCGCTACTCGCGCTCGAGCAGCTCCCCTGCCCGAGTATCGCCTTGGCCGCCGGCGCCCTCTCCGGCGATGCGCAGCGCCTGCTTGTGCGCTGCGACCTGGCGCTCGCCGACCCCGCCGATCTCGAGGCGGTCGTCGAGGCGCTGCGCCGCAGGCCGCTCGCGGCGCTCGCACTCGTGCAGCTGTTGCGCCTGGGCGAGCGCCTGGACGCTCATGCGGGGCTGATCGTGGAGTCGCTGGTCTATTCGACCCTGCAAAGCGGGCCGGAGTTCGCGCAGTGGTGCGCGAGCCGCCCCGCCCCGCGTGCCGCGCGCCAGCCAAGCGTCCCGGCGGTGCTGGTCGAGCGCAGCGGCGAACGCTTGCACCTCACCCTGAACCGGCCGGACAAGCGAAACGCTTTCTCCGCCGAGATGCGCGACGCCCTGGCCGAGGGACTGCGCACAGCGGCCGCCGATCCGGAGCTCGAGGTACTGCTCGACGGTGCAGGCCCCGCGTTCTGCAGCGGCGGCGACCTGGACGAGTTCGGCACCCTGCCCGATCCGGCCACTGCGCACGCGGTGCGCTCCACGCGCAACCCGGCGCGTCTGCTCGCCGGGCTCTCGGCGCGCGTGACCGCGCACGTGCACGGCGCGTGTGTGGGAGCGGGCGCTGAGCTGCCGGCCTTCGCGCGGCATGTGCGCGCGGCCGAGGACGCTTTCTTCCAGCTCCCCGAGATCGGCATGGGACTGGTGCCCGGCGCCGGCGGAACCGTCAGCCTCCCGCGCCGCGTCGGCCGGCAGCGCGCCGCCTGGCTGGCGCTCTCTGGCGCGCGCATCGACGCGCGCACCGCGCTTTCCTGGGGGCTGGTCGACGAGATCGCGTAGTCGCGCCGACGTGATCAAAATCGAGCCGCCCTCCGTCATCGCCAGGAACGTCCCTGTCAGTTGATGGCGCCGGATTGCTTGGCGGCGCTGACTTCGTCCCAGGACAGGCCCAGCTCCAGTAGCACCTGCTCGGTGTGCTCACCCATCTCCGGGCCGGGGCGCAGCGCCACGATGGTCTCGTCGAACTGGACCGGACTCGCCACGAGCTTGAAGGGGTGGTCGTCGCCGCGGTCGACTTCGGCCAGGTAGCCATTGGCCTTGGTCTGCACGTCATCGTGCAGCTCTTCCGCCGACTGCATGGGGGCCCAGGGTCCGGTCATGGGCGCGAGCTTCTCGCGCCACTCGCTGAGCGACCGCGCAGCGAAGAGCTGATCGAGCTCGGCAATGCACGCCTGGCGGTTCTGGAAGCGCGCCGCGGCGTCGACATAGCGCTCGTCCGTGGCCATGTCGGGCCGATCGATGTGTTTGCAGAAGTCGGGCCAATCCTTGTCGGACTGCAGCATCATCAAGAGCAGCCAGCGTCCGTCCTTGGTCTTGTACATGTTTCCGGCCGGGTTCGGGGCGCTTGCGCGGTCCATCTTCGGCATGCTCGCGCCGGGCGCCATGAGCTTGCTCGCCACCACGTCGGGCGCCAGCACCCACATCGCCGTGGAGAGCAGCGACACGTCGACCACCGACGTGAGCCCGGTGCGTTCGCGGCGCAAGAGCGCGGCGCTGATGCCAGCCGCCAGGGTGATCGCGCCGATC